>JBGPEJ010000239.1:0-5023 GCA_041482775.1 Gemmatimonadota bacterium
CTCCACCGCGCGCGCGTTGGGCGCTTCGACCCGAAGCCGCGCGGCGGCCACGCCCTCCGCGGGCAGCGCCGTGAGCGTACGCGCGCCGCCGCGATACTTGAAGCGCCCGGGTCCTAGCGGAATAAGGCCGGCGGCTCCCGCCAGGCTGTCCACCAGCGCTCCCTTGACCACCGAAAGAATCAGCACCTCCTCGGTCCGTGGAGAATGATAGGCTCCCGCGAGCCCGGCCAGCGCGGCGGAGTCCACCGCAACACCCGCGGGCTCCGGCTCCACCGGAACCAGGGCCGACCCCAGGACCACCGCGGCCACCCGCTGCGCCACCGCCCCCGGGTTGACGCTTCCGAGATTGCAGAGGAGTGCCACCGCCACTTGCTGCTCGGGAAATCGATAGAGCGCGGCGCGATATCCACCGGTCGAGCCGGTGTGGGAGATGCTCCTGACCCCGCGCCACTGCCCCACCCCGACCCCCAGCGCATAGCTGAGCTCGGTCCCGTCGTTGAGCCGGCCGACATGCTCGAGCGAGTCCCGCACCGCGCCCCATTCCCCGGCCCCCCGTTGCAGCGCGGCTTCCCACTTGAGGAAATCCCCGACGGTGGTGAGCAATCCGCCGCTCCCGATGACCCGCGTAAACGGGTGGTCGTTCCGGAACCCGGTGGCCGACGTGCCCGAGTAGGCCGAGGCGCGTCCCGGCACCACCACGCGGTGGTCCTCCCGCCAGCGGGTGCTCTCCATTCCGAGGGGCTGGAAAATCCTGGCCTCGGTGAACGCCTCGAGCGACTTCCCACTGGCCCGCTCCAGGAGCGTGGCCGCCACGATCAGCCCGGTGTTGCTGTACTCGTAGTCCTCCCCCGGATCGAAATTGAGCTCGCGGAGCCTCGAGACGACGTCGAGCACCTCCGCGTTGGTGTGATCCACTTCACCGGCGGGCCGGCCCTCGACTTCGTGCAGGGTGTACCGATCGGGGATGCCGCTGGTATGGGTGAGCAGATTCCGGATGGTGATTTTCTTGCCGAAGCCGCGCACTTCGGGGATCCACCGGGAGATGTCGTCGTCGAGCGTCAGGACCCCGTCGCGGGCCAGCAGCACCAGCCCGGCGGCGGTGAACTGCTTGGCCACCGAGCCGCTTTCCGAGAGGGTCCCAATCGTCCACGGAGTGCCGGTCTCCAGATTCGCCATGCCGTAGGCCCGGCGGAGCAGCGGAACGCCGTTCCGGTCCGCCCCGACGGCGCACCCCGGTGTCGAGGTCCGGCTCCACGGCCCGAACAGGGAATCGACCCGGCGCACCATCGCGGTGTCGGCATTCTGGGAGGCGGCGGGGTTCGCCGTGGCGATCAGGAGCAGGAGAACGAGGGCCGGTCTCATGGCTTGGCCGTTTCGGGCAGCAGAGTGACCCGAACGAACCGGGAGCGATCGAGGTAGGTGCGGGCCGCGGTGCGGAGAACCTCCGGCGTGAGCCGCGCCAATTCGGCATTCAGCGCCAGGCGTGCCGCCGGATCTCCACCCTCCCGGCGCGCGCCGGCCAGCAACTGGAGCCACCATCCGTTCTGCCGGAGATCGGTTTCACGGCTTCGCACCGCGTTTTCCTTCACCTTGGCGAGGTCGTCGGCCTTGGGCCCCGAGACCTGCAGGGAGTCGATCTGGGCAAACACCGCGCGCACCAGGCCGTCCGCCCGCGCCGGCGCGGAGCCGAAGGTGATCACCACCCGATACTCCTCCCTCGGAATCCGGGAGAGTCCGGCGTTGACCCCCACGCTGTAGGTGCCGCCCAGCTCCTCGCGCAGCTCCTCCCGAAGCCGGATTTCCAGAATGTTCCCCAGCGCGTCCAGCGCCACGCGTTCGTCCTGCGTGGCCTTGCCCGGCCCGGTGAACACCAGCGCGGTCTGACTCTTGGGCTCGAGGCCCTTGACGACGGTGCGTTCGACCACGCCCGGCGGCGGCTTGATCCCGGGATCCGCCGCGCGATCGGGCGCGCCCCTGGCCGGCAGATTGCCGAGGTAGCGCTGTACCAGAGGACGGATCGAATCGACGTTGAAGGTGCCGACCAGGAAGAAAGTGAATCCGGCCGCGTCGGCGAATCGATCCTTGTAGAACGCCAGCGCCGCCTCCGGGTGGATTTCATCCACCAGTGCCGCGCTCACCGGCCGGGCCCAGCGGTGGTGCTGCGCCAGGGTCACCACCAGCGTGTCTTGGAACGCCGCCTGCGGACTGGCGCTCCGGTTGGCCAGCGCGGCGCGGACGTTTCCCAGGAACGCCCCCACGGCGGCGGTGTCGAGGCGCGGCGCAGTGAAGTGGAGGTAAGCCAATTGAAACAGGGCCTCCGCGTCCTTGGGCGAGCTCCGCCCCGAAAGGCCCTGGTCGTAGGATCCGATGTAGGGTGAAATCCCGACCGCCTTCCCCGCCAGCTTCTTCTGGAGGTCCACCGCGGAAAACGAGCCGAGTCCGCTCAATCCGACCAGTTGCGCCGCGAACTGGGCGCTGCCCAGGAGGCTGTCCGACGCCAGTGAGAAGCCCCCCGGGCTGAACCCGTTCATCAAGAGCTCGTCCGCCTTGAAATCGGTGGGCTTGAGAACGACGTGCACCCCGTTCGCGAGGGTCCACTCCACGGTGCCCAGCGCCGAGTCGCGCCGTTCCGCGGTGATCGTGGCCGGGGCCAGCGTTCCCGGAACCAGCGCTTCCGCAGACACCGCCTCGGTGTAGGCGGGGACATCGGCCCGCTTCACCGCGGCAAAGAGCCCCAGCAGCTCCGCCGGGGCCGGGATCGCGGCCCGGTTCTTCTGGGGGGTGTTGACCAGGATGACGGGCGCGCCGGACCCCAGCCATGCCTTGGCGACGTCGTTGAGCGCCGCGAGGGTAACCTTCGGCGCCACCATCTGCGTGCGGAGAAAGTCGTACGCGATGCCGGGAATCCCCGCGCCGGTCAGGAAATGGGCCACGTACTGGCTCGCGAACGATTCCGATTCGGACTTTTCCCGCTCGGCGTACGCCTGCTCGATCGCGCGCAGGTAGTCGCGCCGGCCCCGGTCCACCTCCGCCTCGGTGAAGCCGTGGCGCCCGGCCCGCTCCAGCTCGGTGAGCACCGCTTCGAGGCCGCGCCGGACCCCGCTGTCCGCCACCGCGGCGCCGAAGCTGAACGCGTCCACCGTGCGGACCAGCGGGCTCCGCCCCGCGCCGGCACCGATGAACGGCGGATTGGCCTTCTGGGTCAACTCGTCGAGGCGCTGGTTGAGAATCCCGGCCGCCAGTTCGTCCAGCAGCTCATCCCGCCAGGCTCCCACCGTGCCGAGCTTCCCGGCCGGCCGCTCCAGAAACACCGACACCGAGGTGGTGGTGGCCTCGGGGTCGCTGGCGATGGACACCTCGGGAGCGCTCCGCGGAGGGATCGTGGCGCTCAGGCGCCGGCGCTCGACGGTCCGGCCGGGTATCGAGGTGAAGCGCTGCCGGATCAGCGCCTCGACCACCTTGGGATCGAAGTCGCCCACCGCGACCACCGCCATCAGGTCGGGGCGATACCAGTCCGCGTAGAACCGGCGGATCGCCGACGGAGGACACTTCTGGATGCAGGCGACCGTGCCGATGGGCAGCCGTACCGCATAGCGGGAGCCCTTGAACAGCACCGGCAGCTGCTGGTCCAGCATCCGCTGCGCCGCCCCCCGGCCCAGCCGCCACTCCTCCAGTACCACGCCGCGCTCTTTCCGGATTTCGGTGGTATCGAAGGTGACGCCATGGGCCCAGTCCTCCAGGATCTGGAACGCCTTGCGGACGATCTGGGCGCTGTCGGTGGGCACCTGGAGCTGAAACACGGTTTCGTCGAACGAGGTTCCGGCGTTGAGGTCCGCCCCGAACCGCATCCCGATGGATTCGATGTAGTGGACCAGCTCCTGTTTCTTGAAATGGGTGGTGCCGTTGAAGGCCATGTGCTCGACGAAATGGGCCAGGCCGCGCTGATCATCGGCCTCGAGCACCGACCCGGCGTTGACTACCAGCCGAAGCTCCGCCCGGTGCTCCGGTCGATGATTCACCCGGATGTAATAGCGGAGCCCGTTGGGCAGGGCGCCGAGCCTGACCTCGGAATCGACCGGGAGCAGCGTGTCGGCGGGCGTCTGGGCGGCGGCGGGGGCATGGATCAGGGCAAGCAGCGCCAGGGCGCGGCGGATCGAACGCATGAATGGCTCCGAAATCCGGTGGGGCATCAGCCGCGGAACAACTGGCCGAAACGCCGCTTGAATTCCGCCTTCCGCGCTTCGGGGTCGGTACTGGGAAGTCCCCGGCAGCGCATGGCGGCGTGGGCATCCCAGCCCTCGGGCCAGGAGCGAAAGGCCAGCATCCGGCAGGCGGGGCAGCGGACCCGCTTCCCTACGACCTGACCCACCGAAAGTTCCTCGGCGTTGGTGATCACGCCGGCCGCGTCCAGGCGGGGGAGCAGCGACCGCTGCGAGGGACCGGCCTCGAGCGGGACATTGCCCAGCAGTGCCTCGAGCCCGAGGGCGAGCGCCTCCTGCACCACGTCCCGCTTGAGCTCGGGGTGCGCCGAGAGAAAGAGGTCCAGCTCCTTCCCCCGGTCCAGGTGCTCGAGCAGCCACCGCACCGGGATATCGGTCCCGGCGAACACCGGCGCCCCCTGCCGGATTTCCGCGGTGCGGACGACCACCAGATGCAGCGCGCGCAACCTCTCTCCTCGTCGAACGTCGGAGAGCGAAGGTAACGCCCCTCGGGTGGCGGCGCAGCCCCGCGCCCGGTACCTTGGCCCACCATGATTTCCGCGGATGCGGTGCTCGTCGAAGCCTGTGTGGACTCGGTCGCCTCCGCCCGGAATGCCGAGGCGGGCGGCGCCGGCCGGCTCGAGCTGTGCGACAACCTCCTCGAGGGCGGCACGACCCCGAGCCTCGGGATGCTCGAGACCGTGCGCGAGCGGGTGGCCCTGCCGATTTACCTGCTCATCCGACCCCGGGGAGGCGATTTCGTCTATGACGGCGATGAGATGGCGGTCATGCTCCGCGACATTACACTCGCCCGGCGCGCCGCC
>JBGPEJ010000240.1:0-5004 GCA_041482775.1 Gemmatimonadota bacterium
CCAGCTTCCGGCCACCACTCCTTTCCTTCCGGCCTGGTCGGTCCACCCCTCCGTCCTTCTCGGAGTGCTCGGCCTGGGCGCCCTCTACGTCTGGGGGGTGGGACCAGCGCGCCGGCGCTTTTCCCTGGGCCCTCCCGTCGAGTCCTGGCGGCCGCTCTGCTTCGCGGCCGGGCTCCTGGTAATGCTGGGGTCGCTCAACGGCCCGATTCACGACCTGAGCGATTCGTACCTCTTCTGGGTCCACATGGGCCAGCACCTTCTCCTCACGATGGTGCTGCCGCCGCTCCTGATCGCCGGAGTGCCCGGATGGCTGCTGGACCCGGTGCTGCGCGGAAACCGGACGCGGGCGGTCGCGCGGGTCCTGACCCACCCGGTCTTTGCGGGGGTCTGCTTCAGCGCGATCCTGCTCTTCTGGCACACGGTGGACGCCTACGATCTGATGATGCGGGACCACGATGTCCACGTGGTGACCCACCTCATGTTCATGGTGGCGGCGGTGATGCTCTGGTGGCCCGTGATGAGTCCGACGCCGCTGTTGCCGCGGCTGGGCCCCGGGATGGGAATGCTGTACCTCTTTCTGGTCCAGCTCCCGATGCAGCTGCTCGGCGCCATCATCACCTTCGCCGACCGGCCGCTGTACACCTGGTATCTTTCCGCGCCGCGAACCTGGGGCCTCTCGCCGCTCGACGATCAGAAGCTCGGCGGGCTCCTCATGTGGGTCCCCGGGAATCTGTGGATCTGGGGCGCGATGTCGGTCCTGTTTTTCCGATGGGCGAAGTCGGAACAATCGAGCCCCGGCTGATCCTCAGCGCCACGTGGCGAGGATCGCCCCCATCGCGAGCATGAAGGCCAGCTGGTATCCGGCGTCAATGAAATAGGCGGCGAGAGGCTTGTCGGAGTAGAGATTGGCGGTGAGGCCGATGGTGGCCGCGAAGCCAAGCCACAACACCCCGCCGAGCTCCGCGCCCTCGAGTGCGGTGGCCGCGCCGGTTTGGGCAATGAGCAGTGCCATCACGAACCCCATCACCAGGTAGCAGACGAAGGTGACGCCGTAGGTGCGCCCCATCCCCTTCTTCATCGCCTCGAGTTTCTCCGGCCCATACCCGTTGGCCGCCATCCATTGCCGCGCGAACAACACCGGGGAGTACCAGACCATGCCGATCGCGAACACCGCGAGGGCGGACGCGAGGATGGCGAGATAGTTGACGGCGGGCATCCGGCCTCCGTGCAGTGTTAGGTGACGGCCCCCAGCATGATTGCGCCCGCCACGGTGGTCTCGAAACCTGCGCGGGCGGGGTCTCCGAAAAGCGTCATCGCAGCCGATGCCTTGGCCTTCCCTTCGCGAAGTTCCCAGTTCTCGAGATCGAACGGGAACGGCCGCATGTCCTGGTACGCGGGGAACTCGCCCTGGATCGGACAGTCGTTCTCCAGGACCTCCCCGGCGGCGGTGCGCATGGGGACGCCGATCATCCGGCAGACCATCGGTCGGTACTCATAGATCCGGCAGAGCCCCACGTCGTCGAGCGCGGGGCAGGGCTCGTCGGCGAGGGCCTCGACCACCGCGTCGAACCGGTCTTCACCCAGCGCCGCCACGTCGTAAGGCGCGGTGAAGGCGGGTTCCCCCGCGCGGATCCGGTGGATCTGGGCTGCTGCGCGGGCCCGGACCGTGTCCCGTTCGCCGACCGGGAGCGCGGCCACCGCGTCCCGCACCAGGAGCGCGTCCGCGGCGGAGATGTCGAACGGCCCATGGCAGCAGGCGGCGCAGCCGGAGCGGCAGGGAATCACATCGGGCGAGCGGATCCGGGCGCCGGCCTGCCAGGCGTCGACCTCTCGGAGGAGCGGGAGATGGCGGGTCACCTTGCGGTCCGTCGGCTACGCATGCGGGGGCCGGAGGCTGGCCAGGGCAAGACAGAACCACCCCGCCAGAAACGCCGCGCCCCCGACCGGAGTCACCATTCCCAGGGCCCGTTCGTCGGTGAGCGCGAGGAGGTACAGGCTTCCCGAGAACAGCACGATTCCACCGAGGAAAAACCCGCAGGACATCCAGAGCAGCCGGGTCGGGTGGCGGGACAATAGCCGCCCCACCATCAGCAGGGCGAGCCCATGGTACATCTGATATCGCGCGGCGGTTTCCCAGCTCTCCCGACCGGCCGTGCCGAGCGAATCCCGGAGGAAATGGGCGCCGAACGCGCCGGCGGCCACCGCCAGCCCGGCCAGGCACGCGCCGGCGGCAAGAACCAGCGCGCCCGGCGAACGGGGCCGCTCCTCCGGCGCCATCAGGCCTTACCTTCCACCGTTCCGGGGCCCTCCACGCCCATCCCCATGGCGTGGTACCCGTTGTCGACGTAGACCACGCTGCCGGTGATGCCGGCAGCGAGCGGGCTCAACAGAAACGCCGCGGTATGGCCGACGTCGGTTGCTTCCAACTCACGGATCAGCGGCGAATTGTGCCGGGTGTACTGGATCATCCGGTGGACCAGCCCGATGGCGGTGGCCGCGCGGGAGGCGTACGGCCCCGCCGAAATCGTATTCACCCGCACCCCGAACCTGCGCCCCGCCTCGAAGGCGAGGGTCCGGGTATCCGACTCGAGCGCCGCCTTGGCGGACGACATTCCGCCGCCATAGCCGGGGATCGCCCGCTCGCCCGCCAGATAGGTGAGGGAAAGAAAGGCGCCGCCCGGCCGCAGGTGCGGGGCCAGGCTGCGGACCAGGGCGATGTTGCTGTATGCGCTCACGCTCACCGCATCGAGGTATCCCCGGCGACTGGTGTCGAGGAGCGGGTTCCTCACCTCGGGTCCGTTGGCGAGCGAGTGCACCACCAGGTCGAGCCCCCGGTCACCGAAATCCTGGCGGAGTCGCTCGGTCACGCCCTGGATCGAGAAGTCGCCCCGCTCCTTGTAGCGCTTGTTTTCCCGGATCTCCGCCGGCGCATCGTCCAGGGCATCGAACGCGGCGTCGAGGGGATAAATCCGCTCGAACGCCATGCTCCCCCCGTCGGGCAGGCGCATCGATTCCGCCATCTTGCCGCGTTCGAGCATATTGAGAAAGATGTTCATGGCTGGCGGCCAGGTGCCGACGCAGATACTGGCCCCGGCCTCCGCCAGCGCCTTGGCAATGGCGAAACCGAAGCCGCCATCGTCCGCGACGCCGGCGATGAAGGCTCGTTTTCCGGTGAGATCGATTGTGAGCATGGTCACCAAGAGTAGCGCGATGACCCTGATCCCGGTAGAGAGCGAGGCGCCGCCTCACTCCTCCCGGAGCACCGCAAGGGGCGCGCGCTTGAGGATTTCGGCGCTGTTCCAGAGGCCGACCGCCAGCGTGATGGCCACGAGCAGGAGGGTGAGCCCGCCGAGCTGGAGCGCCGGGATCCGGAAGGGAGCTTCGAAGATCCAGCGGGCCAGCGCCCACCCGGCGCCGCTCGCCAGCACCACCGACGCCAGCGAGGCGAGCACGCCGAGCGCCACGTATTCCGCGATCAGAATCCGGAGCACCTGAGACCGGGTGGCGCCGAGGGTCTTGAGGAGCACCGCCTCGCGAATACGCTGGAGCCGCGAGGCGGACACCGCGCCGACCAGGACGATCGCTCCGGTGGCGAGCGAGAAGGCCGCGAGGAACCGGACGATGAGGGCGGCCCGGTTGAGGATCCCTTCCAGCGCCTGCTGCACCTGGGAGAGATCGATTGCCGCCACGTTGGGGAAACGCTCCGCCATCCGGCGCTGCAGGAGTCCACGCGCCGATGCGCTGTCGACCCGCACCAGGGACACGAACATCTGCGGCGCCGAATCGAGCGCTCCGCTCTGGAATACCGCGAAGAAGTTGGTGCTGAAGCGCCCCCAGTCCACGGTTCGCAGGTTGGTCACTGTGGTGGGAACCTCGGCGCCTGAGACGTCCCAGACGATCGCGTCGCCCAGGTTGGCCCCGAGTTCCTTGGCGATGTCCTGCTCGAGGGAGAGTTGCGCCGGCGCCCCCGGGCTCGGCCGCGCCACGCCGGGCCCCCACCACTTTCCGGAAACCACCCGTTCGGTCTCGGTCAGGGTGTCGCGATAGGTGGACCGGAATTCCCGGCGGAGCGCCCAGGGATTCGGAGTGCCGGGGCTCGGCCGAGCGCCACGGCGGCCGCCACCGCGGCGCGATCCTCCCCCCTCCGGCGATGGCGTGGCGGTGTCCGCCGGCGCCACGGTGGGAACCGGAACGCCGCGGATCGACTTGATCCGCATGGTGACGATCGGTTCGAGCGGGGACCTCGCAATACCGCTGGCACGAAGCAGGTCCGCCACCCCGGAACGTTGGGCCGGCTGGATGTCGAAGAACATCAGATTCGGCCGCGCGTTCCCCCCGCCACCGGGGCGGAACTCCCGGAGCAGATTGTGCTGCACCAGGAAGAGCGTGGAAAGCAGAAATGCGCCGAAGCCGAGCGCCAGCACCACCGTCACGGTCTGATTGGCCGGCCGGTAGAGATTCGCCAGGCCCTGGCGCCACAGATAGGGCCATCGGGAGGGAAACCAGCGCCGTACCCCGCGGATCAATCCGAGCGCTGCGAGCCACAGGAACAGCAGGGCGACCCCGACCGCCACGGAGAAGGCCAGGCCGGCGCGCAGGCGGCCCACCTGAATCGAGGCCAGCGCCACCACGCTCGCCGAGAGGAGCAGGGCGAAGAGTCCGACCAGCCGATCGCGCCGCCCCGCGACGGCGGGCTCCACGTCCCGCCGGAGGGTCACCAGTGGCGACACCCGGCGCACCGCGAGCAGCGGGAGGGTGGCGAACATCCCGGCCACCCAGAGTCCGAGCCCCATCCCCAGGAGGATCGAGCCCGCCGAGGGAACCACCCGGACGTCCACCGGCAGGAGTCCGCGGAAGAGCAGCGGCAGCACCTGCTGCAGCCCGACTCCGAGCAGAGCCCCCACCGCGCTGCCGATCCCGCCCATGACCAGGGACTGCAGCGCGTACACCGCGAAGACCTCCCGCGAGGTGGCCCCCAGGCATCGAAGCACCGCGATGGTGTCC
>JBGPEJ010000241.1:0-4988 GCA_041482775.1 Gemmatimonadota bacterium
AGCGCCTCGGCGACCTCACCCATCAGGCGCACCGCCTCGTGGACCGGCAGCTCACCGGAGCGGGCCAGCCGGTCGCGCAGGGTCTCGCCCTCGACGTAGGGCATCACGTAGTAGAGGAAGCCATCGGCCTCGCCCGAATCGATCAGCGTCAGGATGAGGGGATGCAGGAGCTGCGCCGCCATATGCACTTCCCGCAGAAAGCGCTCGGCGCCCAGGGAGGCGGCGAGCTCCTGGCGGAGCACCTTGATCGCGACCTTCCGGTCGTGCTTGAGGTCGTGAGCCAGATATACGGTAGCCATGCCGCCCTGGCCCAGCTCGCGCTCGATGCGGTAGCTACGGCTCAGGGCGGCGGTGAGGCGAGGGAGCGCCTCGCTCATCGTGGCAGCCGCTTCTGGAGCTCGGCCGCGAGGTTCTGCACCACCACCAGCCGCTCACTCGCGGCGTTGGTCGGAGCGGCGGTGATGTCGAGCATCAGAAAACGCCGCCCGTCCGGAGCGACGTCGTACAGCAGGGTACCGTTTCCGCTCTGGAATCCCTGGGGGGTGAAGAGCCGAGCGATCCCGGTGACCTTCAGGATCGGGGTGGTCTCCACCTTGGCGGCCATCATGTCGCCGGCCGCACTGATGTAGAAGAGCTCGCCGCCGGCGGGGTTCCACCGGGGGGCCGCTCCCCCGTCGATCGAAATCTGAAGCTTCCGGGCGTCGACATCGGGGAAGGGGCGGACGTAGACTTCGTCCCGGCCACTCTCGATGGAGACATACGCGAGCCACCGGCCGTCCGGCGAGAACGCCGGCGACGACTCCCCGCCCGCGGCCGCGAACAACGGGGTCGGCACGGAATCGGCGGCGAGTTGGAGCTTGAGCAGCTCACGCCTCCGGCTGCCCCGGGTGTCACCACGGATCACCATGGTCTTCCCATCGGGGTGGATGGCCATGGCGAGGACGCCACCCGGGGCCCGCGCCGCCAGCTCAGCCGAACCGCTGCCATCGGCTCGGCGGCGATAGATCACCAAGCCGTCATCCGACACGAACAACACGTCGCGACCATTGGGCGTCCAGATTGGGTCGTAGCTGCTCCGGTTCTCGGTGGTCACCAGCTGAGTCGGCCCGCCCCCCAGCCGCTTGACCCAGACCCGGGAGAGGTTGGAGGCGTCGGCGGGCCGCAGGATCTCCATGGCGATCGCCGATCCGTCGGGTGAGAGGCCCATGGACCCGATCAGGCCGTCTACCGCGCTGGAGTCCACCGGGGTCCTGGCGCCGTCCCGCGTGACCCAATCGAGCTGGGAGAATCCAGTCCGAATTGCGCCGGGCACGTAGAGCAGGTCGCCGGCGGCGGAGAGTGCCAGGTCGCTGGCGCCGAACCCGGCGATCGCCAGGCCGTTCCACAGCGCGACCGGCGTACCGACTACTTCGAGACGATTGAGATCGAATCGCTGGGCATGCAGTGCCCCGTCGCCGGTGACCCAGAGCAGGTGTCCGCTGGGGCTGTACTTGGCGACCACGCCACGGACCAGCTCTTTGCGGGAGCCATCCCGGAGATCGAGCGCCACGATGCGGTAGTCCAAGGTCGCATCCCCGATCCGCCTCACTCGAGCCAGGATGCCGCGCCCTTTGGGCAGCGCCGTCTGCCAGGCGACGCCGGCCTCGCCTTTGAGCGTATCGAGCGGCATTACCATCTTGCGGTCGCTTCCGTCGGGACGCATCCGCAACAGGCCGGTCGCGCCATCCGCGTACAGGTATCCGTCGTCCGACCAGGCCAGTCCCCCACCGGAGATGCCCTGATCCGACACGGTGCGCGACTGGCCGTCGGAAAGCGCGACGACCCTGACCGAAAAGGGTGACTGCGTCACGAACCCGATCTCCTTCCCATCGGGCGAGAAGACCGGACAGGTGGCGCCTTCGGAGCCGGCGATCGGGACGGCCTGGAGATCATCGAGCTTCCGGAGCCAGAGCTGGGACCGGCCCTTGCCGGGACCAGTGTAGACGAAGGCCGCGCCATCCGGCGACCAGGCCAATCGGGTGCCCGAGGGTGCTAGGAGCTCCTGCCCCGCCGGCAGAGCGAGCGCAAAGCGGGCGACCCGCCCTGGCGGCACGCTCCGTCGCGCCACGAGGGCGATGATCGAGGCGCCGATCGCGATCACGCTCAAGCCGGCGACGAGGATTCCCGCGGCGCGCCGGGACATTCCCATGGGCCCGGCAATCGCTGCCGCCGCGGGAACGCCGCGGGTTAATGCAGGACCGGTGAGCGCCTCGGCAAATTTTGCCGCGCTGTCGAACCGATCGGCGGGGAGCTTTTCCAGCGCGGTCAAGACCGCATCCTCTACCGCAGACGGGATCCGTTCCCGCCGGGCCATGAGCCCCGCCGGCTTCTCGGTCATTACCTTGGCCACGATCGATTGCGCCGTGGGTCCGGTGAAGGGCGGCTCCCCGAGCAGCATCTCGTAGGTCATCGCACCCAGCGCATACACGTCGCTCCGGGGCGTGAGCTCCCGGTCGCCCATTGCCTGCTCCGGCGACATGTAGTGCGGCGTGCCGAGCGACATGCCGGTCTCGGTCATCCGACCGCCGGCGCTCGAGGCGGCAAGGGCGATGCCGAAGTCGGCCACGAGTGCCCGGCCGTCGTGCAGCAGGATGTTCTCGGGCTTGATGTCCCGGTGGATGATTCCGTGGCGGTGGGCGTAGTCGAGCGCCCCCGCCACTTCGGTGGCGATGCGCACCGCGTCGGTGATCGGGAGCTGCTTCTCCCGCGTCAGCCGGTCGCGCAGCGATTCCCCTTCGACGAACGGCATCACGTAGAAGAGGAAGGAGTCCGCGGCACCCGAATCGAAGAGCGGGAGAATGTGGGGATGCTGGAGGTTGGCGGTGGTCTTGATTTCGGCGAGGAACCGCTCGGCGCCGATGACTGCGGCAAGCTCTGGGCGCAAGACTTTGAGCGCCACTTTGCGATCGTGTTTGAGATCCTGGGCGAGGTAGACCGTCGCCATCCCGCCCTGGCCGAGTTCCCGCTCGACCTTGTAGCGGTCGGCGAGGGCGGTGGTGAGACGCGAGGGCGGGTTGGTCACCGGCGGGGTTCCTTGGGTGATGGGCGCGGGTAGCCCAATTCTACCAGAACCTCCTGCATCCGGGGGTTGGCCCAGAGCCGCGGCCCCAGGAAGCCCACTAGGATGTCCTTGTTGATGCTTTCGCGCCGTGGGCTGTTCACCTGACCGGCGAGATACCTGATGGCGGCGTCATCCCCGTCGAGTACCCGATGGAGGAGGACCCCATGCTCGGGAGGAGAAGGAGGG
Source organism: Gemmatimonadota bacterium (assembly GCA_041482775.1). Classification (GTDB taxonomy): domain Bacteria; phylum Gemmatimonadota; class Gemmatimonadetes; order Gemmatimonadales; family GWC2-71-9; genus JABFSM01. Next base: position 3,287 of record JBGPEJ010000241.1, read on the forward strand.
CCCTCGGCGATTTCGCGAACCGCTGTTGCGCGAAGGCCGGGGTTGCGCAGGCGGCGCTCGAGATCTGCCGCATGAGTACTGTCGGTTCCGTTCGCCACGAGCCATCGCCGGTAGTCGGACGCGGCCTGTTCGATTCGGCCGAGAATCAGGTCATGGCCAAACATGAATTGCAGAGTCAGGGAATGTTCCGGAGCCAGCCCCTGCGCCTGGTCGTACAACGGGCCTGCCTCGGCGGCGCGACCCCCTCCATCGTAGGCCAGCGCCAGAGAAACGACGATAACCAGTGACAACGGGTCCAGCTCCCTGGCGCGCTCCATCTCCCGGGTCGCCTCGTCCCACCGGTTCCAGGTCATGAGATGGTAGGAATACCATTGATGCCCGGTAGCGTACCGCGGGCTCAAGGCAATGCCTTGCCGAAACGCATCGCCCGCCTCGCCCCACTTGTAACGGTACTCGAGAATTTCGCCCAACGACGTATAGGCCTCGCCGAGCCGCGGGGCAATCGCAATCGCCCGGCGCGCGGCACGCTCGGCCAGTGTCAAGATCGAGTCCTGGTTGATCCCGGGCACGCTGTATTCAGCCGGCCCGAAGAGAACGTACGAGTCCGCCAGCCCGGTAAAGGCCTGGGCGTAGGTCGAGTCCGCCTTGATCGCCTGCTGGAAGTACTCCGCGGCCCGCACCAGATCCGCCGCGGTGCGCTTGTTCCAGTAGAAGCGCCCCAGAAGATAGGCGTCATAGGCCGCCGGGTTCTTGGTGCCTCCAACGACAACGCCGCTATCCGCCCCGGCGATCAGTTTCCCCTGAAGAGCTGTCACCACCGCACGGGCCACCTCATCCTGCACTGCGAAGATATCGTTCCCACTCCGGTCGAAGCTCTGCGACCAGAGATGCAGTCCGTCGGAGGTCTTGATGAGCTGCGCCGTGACCCGCAGGCGATCCCCTGACCTCTGCACGCTGCCCTCGAGTACCGAGGCCACACCGAGCCGCCGGCCGATCTCACGGACATCCTGGGCCTTGTCGCGGAAGGAAAAGGCAGAGGTTCGTGCCGCCACGCTCAACCCAGGCACGTTGGTCAGCGCGTTGATCAGCGTTTCCGCCACGCCATCGCCGAGGTAGGCGTTGGTGCGATCGGGGCTCAAGTCGACAAAGGGGAGCACCGCCACCGACGCCGACCCGGCCGGCGCGGCCGGGGGACCCCTGCGCCACAGAAGGAGCATCACGATCGCGGCGAGAACCCCGAGCCCCGTCAGCGCGGCCGCCGCTCGCCGGACAACGCGGCGCGGCCGGACCGGAGCAGGATGGGCAACCCCCGCAGAGGTGCCCTCGCCGAGGCGAAGCGCCTCCGCGAACTGCGCCACCGGGTTGAACCGGTCCGCCGGCGTCTTGGCCAGGGCACGCTGCAGCGCCGCCGCCACCGCCGCGGGCACCGCAGGCCGGTAGTTGGTGACGGGTGGCGCCTCCACCGTGATGTGCTGCCGCACCAGCACCTCCGCGGTGGCTCCGCTGAACGGGGGCTGCCCCGCGAGCATTTCGTACAGCACGCACCCCAGCGCGTAGAGGTCGCTCCGCCCGTCCAGGTCCTGCTCCCCGGCCGCCTGCTCCGGGCTCATGTACGCCGGCGTGCCGATCGACGTCCCCGTTCGGGTGAGCGACTCTCCGCTTGCGGCACGCACTGCCTTCGCGATCCCGAAATCCGCTACCA
>JBGPEJ010000242.1:0-4967 GCA_041482775.1 Gemmatimonadota bacterium
AAGAACATCGTTGAAGCCCGGCTGGCCCGCCGCTGCGAAGTGCAGGTGGCCTACGCAATCGGTGTCGCGGAGCCGGTATCGATCCTGGTGGACACCTTCGGGACCGGCGTTCTCAAGGACGCCCGCCTGGAACAGGTGGTGCGGGAGGTGTTCGATCTCACTCCCCGCGGTATCATCGACGCACTGCACTTGAAGCGCCCGATTTACGGCCCGACCGCCGCGTACGGTCACTTCGGCCGGCGGCCAAAGAAGGCGCGGGTGCACGGGCGCCGGGTCCAGCTGTTTCCGTGGGAGGTCACCTCGCGGGTGAAGGCGCTCTTGACGGCGGCCAAGCTCTGAGCCGGGGACGACGGTCACGATGGTCCGAATGCGGGTGGCCCACCTGGGCCTCGATCGCGCGAACAACACTCCGGTAGTCGTACTCCAGGAAGAGCAGGGAGAGCGCACCCTCCCGATCTGGATCGGCGCTCCGGAAGCCAACGCGATTGCGCTGGAGCTCCAGGGCGTCAAGCCGGAGCGCCCGCTTACCCACGACCTGATGAAGCACCTGGTGGCCGGGCTGGGCGGAGAGCTTCGTCGAGTGGTGATCTCGGGCCTCCGGGAAAACACCTACCTGGCTCAGCTGCTGATCTATCGGGGCGGCGAACCGTTCGAAGTGGACGCGCGCCCCTCCGACAGCATCGCGCTTGCGCTCCGGATGCACGCTCCGATTTTCAGCAGCGACGAGCTGCTCGACCGCGGAGCCCAGGGGCCTGATGCCCACCCCGACGAACCGGGCAGCGATCCCGAGGCCCTCAAGCGGTTTCTGGAAAAGCTCGATCCCCAGGATCTGGGCCGGTTTCATCCCTGAACCGGCTCGGATGTCCTTCACTTCGGTCCGGATGACGGCGCGCTCGCTCATCCCGGCGTTCCTCGTCCTCCTCCCACTCCCGGTCGCCGCGCAGAGCCGTGCCGCCGGCCGCGTCGTCCGGGTTTCCCGCGGTGATACCATTCCCATCCCGGACATCGCGGTGGTGTTGCACCGGGTCGGCCCGGCCGGCCAGGGCCCCATCGACACCGCGCACGCCGACCGGCGGGGCCGGTTCGCCTTTCGATTCGCCAGCGACACCACCGCCGCGTTCCTGCTGAGCGCCCGCTACGCCGGGATCGAGTACTTCTCCACCGCCATCGCCAGCAATCCGGCTCACCCCGATACCGCCGTAGTCGTCGTGGTGTCCGACACCTCGAGCGCGGCGCCGGTTGCGGTGCGCCAGCGCACCCTCCTGGTGAGCGCGGTGGATGAGACCGGAACCCGGACCGTGCTCGACTGGTTCGTGTTGTCGAATGCCGGGGAGCGGACCCGCGTTGCCCCCGATACGCTGCACCCATCCTGGGGCGCGCTGCTTCCGCCCGACGGGCAGAACGTGACGCTCGCCGACCTCCGACTGAGCCAGTTCGCGCCCGAGGCGGTGGTCTTCCGCCGCGACAGCGTTCTGGTGTTCGCCCCGCTTTCTCCGGGTGACAAGGAGCTGATGCTGCAGTACCGGATCCCCGGCAAGCTGCGACGGTTCACGGTTCCCGCCATCGGGCCGGTGGACTCCGTATTCGTGCTGCTGGAAGACCGGGGCGGGAGGGTGACTGCGCCGAAACTGGTGGCCGCCGACTCGCAGATGATCGAAGGGCGGCGCTTTCTTCGTTGGGCAGGGGCACTGACGCGGGGCGGCGCCGTGGAGATTGCCCTCTCGGCGCCGTTGCTGTCCGCCCCGCAGACCCTCCTCATCCTGGTCGCCTTGGGCGGCCTGGCCTTTGCGTTACTCGCCTGGCGCTCGGTCCGCCACCGGGCTCCGCTTCGTCACCACTCGCCGCCAGCGACTCCAGCGGCGCTGGCCGACGCGGCGGCCCGGCTCGATGCGCGCTACCTCGGCCGGCAAGCCGAGGTCCCCGCCGAGGAATGGTCCGGGTATCTGGCCGAGCGCGCCCGGCTCACCGAAGCGCTCAGTCGCGCTCTTGCGAGGGGCTCCCGGGGCTCCTAACTTCGCCGGACAACTTCACGACGCGGATGCTCGGAAGCCGGTGCAAATCCGGCGCGGCCCCGCCACTGTCAGGGGCGCTGTAACCCCCGCTCACCCCGCCACTGGGAAACCGGGAAGGCGAGCGAGAGCCCCAAGCCAGGAGACCTCCGTCGTCGTGCCACCCGCTGTTCCCTCGGGGGAGGGTCGGGGTGTCTCGCGCCCTTCGCACGCTCGCGCTGCTTCTTGCCGTTGGCTGCCGGCCTCCTGGAGCCGCGCCGGCCGTCGGCGGTATTCTCGACGACGCCGGCACCCGCACGTTGTTGAGCTCCCCGCCATCCCGGGTCGTCTCGCTGATTCCCGCCACCACCGAGCTCATTTTTGCCCTGGGGGCCGGCGACCGCCTGGTCGGGCGCACCAGCTGGTGTGATTACCCCGCCGAGGCGGCGCGGGTTCCCGATCTCGGCAACGGCATCGGTCCCAACGTCGAAGCGGTGCTCGTTGCGAGGCCCGATCTCGTCCTGTTGTACAAATCGGGGGCGAACCGCGCGGCCGCCGATCGATTCCGCGCGTTGGGCGTCCCCACCCTCGAGCTGGCCACCGACCGGATCGAGGACCTGGAGCGGATCACCCGAATGCTCGGCCGGGCACTGGGCAAGTCCGCGGAGGCGGAGTCGCTGATCGTGCGAACCAGCCGCGATCTCGAACAAGCCAGCCGTCCCGCCGCGCCCGGCGCCGGTCGCCCGAGCGTCTTCATCCTCGCCTGGGACCGACCCCCCATGACGCTGGGGAACGGGAGCTTTCTCTCCCAGATCCTCGAGCGTGCCGGCGCCCGGAACGTCTTCGGCGACTTGGCGGCATCGTCGGCGCCGGTTTCGGTCGAGGCGGTTGCGACGCGCAATCCCGATTTCATCCTGGTTTCCTCGGAGGGCGAGCCGGCGATTGCGGCGCGCCCCGAGTGGCGGGCCGTGCGCGCGGTGCGGGAGCGCCGCTTCCTCCGGGTGCGGGGCAGTGAATTCAACCGGCCCAGCCCGCGGATCGGCGTTGCGGTACGCGAGCTTGCCGCGGCGCTGGCCGCCGCCCGGCGATGAAGGCGGCGCTCGGGATTGCGGTCTTTGCCCTCGCGGCCTGCCTGATCGGCCTGGCTGCGGGAGCGGTGTCCATCTCACCGGGGAGTATCCTCGCGGCGCTCGCCTCACCCGATGCGCCGGGAGCCGCGATCATCCGGGAGCTCCGGCTCCCCCGCGTGATTCTGGGATTTCTGGTCGGTGGCGCGGTCGGGGTAACCGGTGCCGCGCTTCAGGCGCTGGTGCGAAATCCTCTGGCCGATCCTTATCTCCTCGGAATCTCCGGCGGGGCGGGGCTCGGCGCCGTGCTGGCCATCGCGCTGGGTGTGGCCGGCGCGTGGAGTCTTCCGCTGGCGGCCTTCGCCGGCGGGATCGCCGCGGTAATCCTGGTCTATCGGCTGAGCGCGGTGGCCGGGCGGCGGCTCGATCCGCGGGTCCTGGTGCTGGCCGGCGTGGTGGTGAGCGCCTTCACCGGCGCGCTAATCTCCGCGGTGTTGACCCTCTCTTCCGCGGAACAGCTCCGCAACGCCTTTCTCTGGCTGGTGGGCAGCGTGTCGGGTGCTTCCTGGGAAACCATCGCGGCGTTCGCCGCCTATGCCGCGTTCCCGCTCTTCGCCCTGTTCGCTTCGGCCCGGGCGCTCGATCTCCTCTCACTGGGGGAAGAGCCGGCCCAGTCCCTCGGGCTGGATGCGGTACGGGCGCGCCGGATCGTCTACCTGGCCGCCTCCCTCCTCACCGCGGCGAGCGTCGCGGTCTGCGGCGTGGTCGGATTCGTCGGACTGGTGGCGCCCCACGCGCTGCGGGGCATTCTCGGTCCGGGGCACCGGCGGCTCCTCCCCGCGGTGTTCTTCGCCAGTGGCGGGTTTCTGGTGCTCGCCGATGCGCTGGCGCGGACGGTGGTGCGGCCCATCGAGCTCCCGGTCGGAGTGGTGACCGCGCTGGTGGGCGTGCCGATTTTCTCGCTGCTCCTCCGGAAGTCGCTCCGATGATCCTCGAGGCGGCGGGTGCCAGCGTCCGATATCCCGGCGCCGCGAACGAGGCGCTGAGCGACCTTGATCTCTCCCTCGCTGCCGGAGACCTGGTGGCGGTGGCCGGTCCCAACGGGTCGGGGAAGACGACGCTGGTTCGCGCCCTGCTTGGCCTTGTTCCGCTCGACCGGGGACGGGTGTCGCTGGATGGCCGCCCGGTGGGGGAGTGGCGTCGTGGAGCGCTGGCCCAGGTCGTGGCCCTGGTCCCGCAGCGGGAGGAGACTCCGTTCTCCTGGCAGGTTGAGGAAATGGTGGGCTTCGGCCGGTATGCGCGGCGGGGCGCGCTGAGCCCCATGACCGCCGAGGACCGCGCCGCGGTCGAGCGGGCGCTCACCCGCTCCGATGTGGCGTCGCTGCGAACCCGCCGGATCGAAACGCTCTCGGGGGGAGAGTGGCAGCGGGTCCGGATTGCCCGGGCGCTGGCGCAGGAGCCGCGCCTGCTGGTGCTGGATGAGCCCACCGCGTCGCTCGATCTCGGACACGAGATGGAGCTGTTCGAGCTGGTGCGCCGCCTGGTGGACGAAGGGCTCGCGGCGCTGGTGGTAACCCATCACATGAATCTCGCGGCCCGCTACGCCGACCGGATGATGCTGCTCGACGCCGGCCGGGTCGCCGCCTCGGGGCCGCCGTCGCAGGTGATGCGGGGCGAGCTGCTGAGCCGGGTGTTCCGCTGGCCGGTGTCGGTGATGATGCTCGAGGAGGGGGCGCCCCAGATCGTGGCGCTCCGTCCGGAGGGGCGCGGCCGCGGTTATTCTTGAGTGTATGATGGGACGAATTCCGACCCGGGCCTTGAGCCTCGCGGCCTTCCTCACCGGCTGCGCGGCCACCACGCCGTCCGCGCCTCCTCCGGCGGAGACGCTGGTGGTCCTCAACGCCGGCGACGC
>JBGPEJ010000243.1:0-4955 GCA_041482775.1 Gemmatimonadota bacterium
CGGGCGCGGTGATCGTGACCACGCCGCAGGAAATGGCGGTGGGAGACGCCCTCAAGGGGGCCAAGATGTTCGAGCGGGTGAGTGTTCCGGTCCTCGGCATCGTGGAGAACATGGGCCCATTCACCGATCCGGCGAGCGGAGCCAGGGTGGCGTTCTTCGGGGAGGGCGGGGGACAACGACTGGCGGACGAGGTGGGCGTACCGCTGCTGGGCTCGGTGCCGCTGCAGCCGGGACTCGCCGCCCTGGCCGACGGCGGAGCCCCGATCGTGGTGGCGGAGCCGGCGAGCGCCGCCGCGCGGGCGTTGTTGGGAATCGCGGAACGGCTGCACCAGCAGGCCGGCGCGCGCGGGATGGCGCTGCCGGTGATCAATCAGTAGCCCCTACCGCCAGACCACGCTCACCCCGCCCAGCGCCGAATTCACCTCGACCTCGATGTGTCGCGTTGCGGCGTCGTAGTTGGCCGAGGTGTACGTACTGCCCTGCTTGCTGAAGCCCGACGCGTCGAATCCCGCCAGGAATCCTGCCACCCGCACCCGGAGCCCCAGTCCCTTCGGCGCCTGGAGGGTTACCCCGCCCAGGGCCATGTTCAGCGTGAACCGCGAATCGGCGGGCCAGGCGCCCCCGAGATCAATCGTCACCGCGCCCACCCCGCCATCGAGTCGCCAGGCGCGGCAGCCGCTGTTCCCCGCTCCGGTAACGGTCAGCTCCCCCGCGCCGGAAGTGACCGACGCCGACCGGCAGCTGCCGGCGTTGGGCTGATCGAAATGGACAGTGGTCCGGCTGGCCCCGCTCTTGAGCTCGAGCGCGGAGAGCCGGAGCCCGCCCAGATCGAGTGTCCCGTCGGCGGCGCCCATCGACACATCGAGGGAGAGATCGACCGACGCGGGAAACGCCACCACCGCGACCTGCGGAAGGGCATCCCGCCGGCTGATTCTGATGCCGCCGCTCCCGGTTCCCTCTACGCCGAGCCGGACTTCCGCCGCGGCGGCGTTGTAGCTGCCCACCGGACGGAACCGTTCGGCGTCGTAGCGGAGCGTCAGTCCGTAGAGGCGATCGCTGGGACCCGACCCCACCGCCAGCTGTCCGGCGGCGAACTCGATCACCGCCCGCAGCTGCCGTTCGCCCCTGAGGGGGCGGGCGTAGTCGTAATCGCGCATGGTCTGGGCGGTCAGGGGAGCCGCCCCGGCGAAGAGGGCCAGCGCGGCGGCGGCGGAGCGCCTCATCCGCGCGGGCGCGGCGCCTTGCCGCCCTCCGGCCGCTTGACCGCGGTTACCCCGAATTGCGGCGTAGCCCAGAGGTACTCGTCGGTGAGCGCCTCCGGGGGTACGTAGCGTCCGGCGAATGCGGGCTTGATGCCAGCCCGCGAAAGTAAAGCTGCGCCGAACCCCACGGTGGCCAGGAGCCAGGTCGCGACGATCGCCGCGAGCAGAATCAGGGTTCCCGCGAACGGCACCCATCCGAAGACGATCCACCCCAGCCACACCAGCCCGAGGCCACCCAGCCCCACCAGCAGGTAGCGGTAGCTGTTGGCCGAGCCGACCAGAACGCCCGCGGCCATCCGACGGCGGGTGTGGGTTTCACCCATCGCGTGGAGGACCGCGAGGAATCCGCCCACGAGGGCGGTGACCAGCACCAGCGGAAACACGATGAGCACGAACGGCACCAGCAGCACCCCCACCACGCTGAGTACCAGCCCCGTGATCATCATCCCGAAGGTCGGCACCGCGAGCACCTGGGCCAGCAGTCCGGTCAGGAACGAGCGGAACACGCTATGTGAGACGGTGTCCGACACCGTTTCCAGATTGGGCCGGGCAAAGAGCACCAGCCCGAAGCCCAGCAACGTCAAGGTGAGCAGCACGCCGGCGAGTCCGGCGAGTTTGGTGGCCCACCCGGTAACGAACCCGGTCCGGGCCGCCGCTGCCACCGGGGCGGCGCCCAGGGAGCGCTGTTCGCCGGCCACCACGCCGCCCCGGTGGCGGATCCGCCCGCCGATCGCGAGCGCGTCACCGGAGACCTGCGCTCCCCCGTGCAGCACGATGTCTCCGTCCAGCGCCACGACATTTCCGGAGACCCGGCCGAACAGATCGGCGTCTCCCTTCAAGACCAGCAGGTTTCCGGTCAGGGCCTCGTTGGAGCCGACCGAAAAATCCCCCAGCCGCGCCTGGCCGTTGGGCACCGTCAAACGCAGTTGCGCCGCCGGGGTGCGGAGGAGTTGCCGGAGCTGTTGCTCCAGCCGGACCGGATCGTCCAGACGGGAGATGTCCGCCGTGGCGCCCTGGGGGCCGGCGGGAGGAATGGCGCGCGGGGTGGGGGATTGATCCAGCTGGTAGCGCAGATGATCGAGTGCCGATTCGATCCGGGCGCCCAGGTCCCGCGCTTCGGCGCGGGCGGCGAGCGCCCCGAGCAGAGCTACACCGAGTGCGAGGGCCCGATTACCAGTTCGCATTGGGAACCGGCCGGCTGGGCGGGGTCAGGAGCTTGCGCAAGGCGACGAGGGCGACGGCGTACGCGACCAGGGAGCCACTCAGCAGTGCCGCGAGCCGCCAGGGGGAGGAGGCGAACTCGCGGAACGGGGAGTACCACGGCTGCGCGGTCAGGTTCGTTGCCACCACTCGCACGCCGAGCCAAAACGTCCGGCCGGTTTCCGCTGCTGCGAGGTTGATCTGGGAAAGCAGGAAGTTCCGATTGAAGAGCGTCCAGGCGATGCTGGCTCCGAGGCTCAGCACCACCGAGGCCGCGAGGGCCAGACGGCCCCGCAGCCGGATCCACGCCGGCTCCGGCCGGCGAATCCGAGCCAGGACCCGCTCCGAGAATTCCGCCCGCGGGGCGTACGACGGCAGCAGGGCGAGCGCGTCGAGAATTCTTCGATCGAGCAGCGCCATCGATCGGCACTCCTCGCACTCCTCGATGTGTTCGCGCGCAGCCGCGGTCAATGACGCAGAATGAAACGCGTCGAGATCGTCAGCGGTGAGGTGATTCACAGGCCAGCGTGTCATAAGCGTTCCCCCATACGGCGGCGTTCGAGATCAGGTTTCATGTTTGAGGTGCGCCAGTGCGATACGAAGCTCGTTGCGCGCCCGATGGATGTAGGTCTTCACCGTGCCGAGCGGGAGTCCCAGGATCTCGGCGATTTCCTCGTAGGCCCGGCCCTCGACATGGCGCAGGAGAATGCAGGTCCGGTATTCGGGCCGGAGCTTCGCGATGGCCTGCTCGATTTCCCCACCGAGCTCCTTGTTGGCCACTTCCTCGAGCGCGGTCTCACCGCGCTCCCCGATCTGCAGCGCGGTGGCCTCCATCATTTGGGGTGTGGAGGCGTGGGGGGAGCCTTCCAGCGACAGGGTGTCGAGCTCCCGGCGGCGGAGATGATCGATCGCGGCATTGTTGGCGATCTTGAAGACCCAGGAGGAGAACTTGTATTCGGGCCGGTAGCTGTCGAGCGCGTTCAAGACCTTGATGAAGGTCTCCTGAGAGAGGTCCTCCGCGAGCTCACGATTGCGGACCATCCGGAAGATCAGCGAGAAGACCGGCCGCTCATAACGGCGCACCAGTTCCCGGTACGCCGCCTCCTCACCCTTCCGGGCGCGGGTGACGACGACCTGGTCGGTTTCCGCTTTGAGGTCGGGGCGCGGCTCAGCCACCGGAGCGGGGGGCCAGGGTCCAGCTTGCCAGGCGGGTTCCCGGCGGGGTACATTCGGCGGCTATGTTCGCCACAGACAGGGAGTTACCGATCACCGGCGGAGCCGAGAAGCGGGCCTACGTCCGAGGGATTTTCACGGCCATCGCGCCGCGGTACGACCTGCTGAATCATCTCCTCAGCCTCAACTTCGACCGCCGCTGGCGACGGCTCGCCGTGGACCGCCTCGCTTGGGATCGGGCGCCGGGGGGGACGTACCTCGATCTCTGCGCCGGGACGATGGACCTCTCGGCCGAGCTCGGCAATCGGTCGGGGTTCCGCGGCCGGGTGGTCGCCGCCGACTTTGTCCCGGCCATGCTGGAGCGGGGCAGGGGCAAGTCGGACCGCGCGGTGCCCTGCAGCGCCGACGCCCTCTCGCTGCCGTTCGGGGCCGCGGCGTTCGATGGCGCCACCGTGGGGTTCGGGGTACGCAACCTGATGGATCTCGATGCCGGCCTCCGCGAGGCGGCCCGCGTGCTCAAGCCGGGCGCCCGCCTGGTGATTCTCGAGTTCACCACGCCGCGCCAGCAGCCGATGCGCGGGATCTACCTCGCCTACTTCCGCCACCTGCTCCCGCTGGTCGGACGATTCGTCTCGAAACATAGGGACGCCTACTCCTGGCTGCCAGCATCGGTGCTGGCATTTCCCGATCCCGATGGCTTGGCGAGCCGTCTGGTGGATGCGGGATTCGGCGGAGTGCGCTACGATCAGCTCCTGGGGGGTGTCTGCGCGATCCACGTGGCGGTGAAAGCGTGACTTCCCGGTTCCCTGATTCCCTGGCTCCCTGACTCCCTGGCTCCCTGACTCATGGCCCTCGACAACCTGCAGGAATTCATCTCGGCCATCGACGCCGCCGGAGAGCTGATCCGGATCCGGGAGCCGGTGCGGACCCGGCTGGAAATCGCCGAGGTTGCCGACCGATGCATGAAGAGCAAGGACGGCGGCCCCGCGCTCCTGTTCGAGCAGCCGGTAATGGAAGACGGGAGCGTGAGCCCGATCCCCGTCGCCATCAACCTCTTCGGCTCGATGCGGCGGATGGGGCTGGCGCTCGGGGTGGAGCGGCTCGACGAGATCGGGGAGCGGATCTCCGAGATGCTCAACCTCAAGGTGCCCGAAGGGCTGCTCGGCAAGCTGGCGATGCTGCCCCGGCTGGTGGAGCTCGGCAAGTTCCCTCCCAAGCATCGGGGCGGCCGGCCGGCCTGCCAGGAGATCATCCTGCAGGGCGACGAGATCGACCTGGGGCGGATTCCCTTCCTGGTGACCTGGCCCGGCGACGGCGGCC
>JBGPEJ010000244.1:0-4865 GCA_041482775.1 Gemmatimonadota bacterium
CTCGAGCTCTTGTCCCGCGACTCGGTGGAGACGGCGGCGGCAGGCGACTGGGATGCCGTGGTGCACCTGGCCGGGCTCGCGTCCGGCTCCGAGGCCCATAGCGACCCAGGAGGTGCCTGGGTGGTGAATGCCGCGGGGTCCGCGCGCCTGGCGGAGGCCTTGGGTGCCCAGGTTGTGTTGGGGAGGAGCAATCCACGCTTGCTGCTGGCGTCCACCGGCGAGGTCTACGGGATGGGGTCGGGGGTGCCGCGACGGGAGAGCGACCCGATACTTCCCTGTTCGCCCTACGCTGCGAGCAAAGCGGGGGCGGAGGTGGCGGCGATGGAGGCGGCGCGCCGCACCGGGCTCCGGGTCATCGTGGCCCGTGCCTTCCCGCACACCGGTCCGGGGCAGGACACCCGCTTCGTGGTGCCGGCGCTGGCGAGCCGGATCGGGATCGCGAAGCGGATCGGGGCGCCGGTCATTAAGACCGGGAACCTCGAGGCGGTGCGGGATATTCTCGATGTTCGCGACGTCACGGCGGCGTACCTTTCGCTGCTGGAGCGTGGCGCCGACGGCGAGATCTACAACATCGCCCGGGGTGAGGGATTGGCTCTGCTCGACATCCTGGACCGGCTGCAGCGGCTCACGGGGTGGCGGGTCGTGCCGGAACACGATCCGGCGCTGGTGCGCCGAGCCGACATCCGGCATCTGGTAGGGGACGCCGGAAAACTGCGCGCGGCAACCGGCTGGGCGCCGCGAATACCTTTCGACCAGACGCTCCAGGACCTTCTCGATGCCCAAGCGGACTGATCTCTCGTCCATCCTGCTGATCGGCTCCGGGCCGATCGTCATCGGCCAGGGGGCGGAGTTCGACTACTCGGGCACTCAGGCGGCGCGCGCCCTCAGGGAGGAGGGATTCCGTGTCATCCTGGTGAATTCGAATCCGGCCACGATCATGACCGACCCCGAGATGGCGGACCGGACCTACATCGAGCCGATCACGCCGGATTGGGTGGAGAAGATCATCGCTCGGGAGCGTCCCGATGCGCTGCTTCCCACGATGGGTGGGCAGACCGCCCTGAACGTGGCCATGGCGCTCAGCCGGAGCGGCGTGCTGGCCCGGTACGGCGTCGAGCTGATCGGCGCCAACGAGCGGGCCATCCGCATCGCCGAGGACCGCCAGGAGTTCGCCGACGCGATGCGCCGGATCGGGTTGGCCACTCCACCGGGCACGACGGTGCGATCGGTCGAGGACGGCCTGGCCGCGGTGGAGGGCACCGGGTACCCCGCAATCCTGCGCCCCTCGTACACGCTGGGGGGCACCGGGGGCGGAGTCGCCTACAACCGCAGCGAATTCGAAGCGCTGCTCCGCAAGGGTCTGGAGCTCTCCCCGGTCGGCTCGGTGCTGGTCGAGCGCAGCATCATGGGATGGAAGGAATTCGAGCTCGAGGTGATGCGGGACGGTGCCGACAACGTGGTGATCGTCTGCTCGATCGAGAACCTGGACCCGATGGGGGTCCACACCGGAGACTCGATCACGGTCGCGCCCGCCATGACGCTCTCGGACCGCGAATACCAGGTCATGCGCGATTCGGCCTGCAAGATCATCCGGGAGGTGGGGGTCGAAGCCGGAGGGTGCAACGTACAGTTTGCGGTGCATCCTGGCACCGGTGAGCAGCTGGTGATCGAGATGAATCCCAGGGTGTCCCGCTCCTCGGCGCTGGCCTCGAAGGCCACCGGGTTTCCCATTGCGCGGATCGGGACGAAACTGGCGGTGGGCTACCGTCTCGACGAGCTCCCCAACGACATCACCAAGACGACGCCCGCCTCGTTCGAGCCGGTGCTGGACTACGTGGTGGTGAAGATTCCCCGCTTCGCGTTCGAGAAGTTCCCCACCGCGGATCCTCGGCTCACCACGCAAATGAAATCGGTGGGAGAGGTGATGGCCATCGGCCGGACCTTCAAGGAAGCGCTGCAGAAGGGGTTCCGGGGGCTCGAGATCGGCCGGCCGGGGTGGACGGTCGGCGAGACTCTGGCGGACGACCGCCTGTCCGACACCTCGAGGGAAGGACTCCTCGCCGCCATCGGCACTCCCACACCCGAACGGCTCTTTCAAGTCAAGCGGGCGCTGCAGGCCGGGGTCGAGGTGGAACGGATTGCGGAGCGCTCGGGCATCGACCCCTGGTTCGTGCACCAGATGCGCGAGCTGGTGGAGGCGGAGCTCTCGTGGGTGGTCGGCCGGCTGGACGGCGCCACGACCGAGCCCGCCGAGCGCGCTCGCCTCAAACGAATGAAGCGGATGGGGTTCTCCGATCGGCAGCTGGCGGACCTCTCCGGAACGTCGGAAAGGGAAATGCGCGACCGGCGCCACGCGCTGGGCCTCCGGCCGGCCTACAAGATGGTGGACACCTGCGCGGGCGAATTTCCCTCCGCCACGCCCTATCTGTATTCGTCGTACGACGAGGAGAACGAGATCGGCCCGCAGGGAAACAAGACGGTCATGATTCTGGGCAGCGGCCCCAATCGCATCGGGCAGGGGGTGGAGTTCGACTACTGCTGCGTGCGCGCGGCGCTCGCCTTCCGGGAGCTGGGGTTCCGGACCGTCATGGTGAATTCGAACCCGGAAACCGTCTCCACCGACTTCGACATCAGCGACGCGCTGTACTTCGAGCCCCTCACCCTCGAGGACGTCCTGGAGATCGCCGAGCTGGAAAAGCCCCTGGGGGTGGTGGTGCAGTTCGGCGGGCAGACGCCGCTCCGGCTGGCCCGGGGGTTGGAAGCCGAAGGGGTCCCGATCCTCGGCACGCCGCCCGACGCGATCGACGCAGCGGAGGACCGGGGCCGATTCGAGGCCATCGTCCGGGAGCTGGGGATTGCCCAGCCCCCGAACGGCACGGCGATGACGCTCGCGGAAGCGGTGCGAGAGGCGGAGAAGATCGGCTATCCCGTCCTCCTCCGGCCCAGCTATGTCCTGGGCGGCCGGGCAATGCAGATCGTGTACGACGCGGACACGATGAAGGAATTCTTCGCCAAGGCGGAGCGGGTGGCCCCGGGCCATCCGGTGCTCATCGATCACTTCCTCGAAGATGCGTTCGAGGCCGATGTGGACGCCATCGCGGACGGCCACCGCTGCGTGATCGGGGGGGTCATGCAGCACATCGAGGATGCCGGGATTCACTCGGGAGATTCCGCCTGTGTCCTCCCGCCCTATCTCATCACCGAGGCCCAGGTCGACGAGATGCGCGGCTACACCCGTGCCTTCGCGGAACGGATCGGCGTGGTGGGGCTGCTCAACGTGCAGTATGCCATCAAGCACGGCGTAGTGTACGTGCTGGAGGTCAACCCGCGCGCGTCGCGGACCGTGCCGTTCGTCTCCAAGACCACCGGCGTTCCACTCGCCTCGCTGGCCGCCGCGGTGATGTCGGGCAAGAGCCTCGACGACCTCGGACTGGCCGACGACGCGATGCAGCCGTACGTCGCGGTCAAGGAGGCGGTGTTCCCCTTCAACAAGCTGCCCGGGGTCGATCTGATCCTCGGACCGGAGATGCGCTCGACCGGGGAAGTCATGGGCATCGCTGATTCGTTCGGAATGGCCTTTGCCAAGGCCCAGGCCAGCGCCGACGGATCGCTTCCGGAGAGCGGGGCGGTGTTCGTAACGGTCAACGATCACGACAAACCCACCGTGACCCCGATTGCGCGACGGTTCCAGGAGCTCGGCTTCCGGATCCTGGCGACCGAGGGGACCGCGCGCTACCTCAGGCAGCGCGGCATCCCCACCGAAGGCGTTCGCAAAGTGTACGAGGGCCGGCCCAACGCGGTGGATCTGGTGGTGTCCGGTGAGGTGCAGCTCCTGATCAACACGCCGCTGGGCAAGCTCACCCAGCAGGACGACTACATTCTGCGCCAGGCCGCGCTGCAGCATCGGGTGCCGTACACGACGACGATGTCGGCCGCGAACGCGGCCTGCGACGCGATTATCGCGCTGCGCAGCCGGGTCGGCGAAGTCCGCTCGCTCCAGGAGTGGCACGCGCTGGCCCGGAGCCCGATGGCCGACGCGCCCGCATGACGGCGCGCGACCCCCGCTTCACGGCGGAGCTTGCCAGGGCGGTGCGGGGGGAGGTGAAGGCGGCCGCGGCGCTGGCGCGGTACTCCACCTACCGCATCGGCGGGCCGGCGACGGTTCTGCATCCCGCCAATCCGGAGGACGTCGCCGTGGCGCTGCGCCACGCGCACCGCGCCGGCGTGCCGGTCTTCCCCCTCGGGCTGGGATCGAACACACTCTTTCCGGATGCGGGGATTGACGCCCTGGTCATTCGACTGGGAAAAGGCCTCGACGCCATCCGGAGCGACGGCGAGCGGTGGTGGTTCGGCGCCGGTCTCCCGGCGCCCCTGGCCGCGCGGAAGACCGCCGAGCAGGGATGGGGCGGGCTGCACATGATGGTGGGCGTGCCGGGAACGGTCGGCGGCGGGGTGTACATGAACGCCGGCTGCCACGGCGGACAGTGGGCCGACGTGACGGTGGCGGTCACCGCCCTGGACCGGTCGGGGAATTCCCGGATGGTTCCCCGCGCGGAGATCCCGTTCAGCTACCGGCGCAGCGGACTCGATGACCTGCTGGTGGTGGAGGCGGAGGTGCGCCTGATGCCGGGTACCCGGGAGGAGCTCGAGGCCGAGATGCAGCGCCTGTACGCTTGGCGGCAACAGGGGACTCCGTTCAATCAGCCCTGTTGCGGGAGCGTGTTCAAGAACCCCGATCCGCCGGCACCCACGGGGTGGACCCGGGCTTGGACGGCCGGAAGCCTGATCGAGGCGGCCGGGTTGAAGGGGATGCAGGTGGGGGGAGTCGAGGTCTCACCGATGCACGCCAACTACTTTGTGAATAC
>JBGPEJ010000245.1:0-4814 GCA_041482775.1 Gemmatimonadota bacterium
AGTCGTGGTGCGGCGCTGCACTGGGCTCCCGCTCGACCAGCTCGAGCCACGGCTCCTCGCGGGGGGGTTGGTAGAAGTGCGCGTGGATGACGACCGAGCGGCGGGGCGCGGAGCCGGTGCTCATCGCGTGGCGGATACCCTGGAGCGGAGCTCGAGCACCCGCGCGAGCACGGGGAGGATGTCCGGGAAGACGTCGTCCCGGCGGCGGAGCGTCTCGGCGCGGTCCTGGGCGGCGGGAAGTCCGCCGCGGCCACCGGCCTCCAGCGCGGATAGCAGCCCCTCGAGGTCCGAGGCA
Source organism: Gemmatimonadota bacterium (assembly GCA_041482775.1). Classification (GTDB taxonomy): domain Bacteria; phylum Gemmatimonadota; class Gemmatimonadetes; order Gemmatimonadales; family GWC2-71-9; genus JABFSM01. The sequence goes on from JBGPEJ010000245.1 coordinate 296, forward strand.
TGGTTGGCGAACCGGGTGGAGGCGTAGTCCCCGGCGGCGCCGGTGGAGATGATGAACTGCCAGTCACTCGCCTGAACCAGGAGCAACTCCCGAGCGGCCTGGGCCAGGACCGCGGCGCATTCGGGGTCGGAGATCGTGCCGGCGGCCGCCGACCAGAATCGCTCCTCGAGCGACCAGAGCCGTTCCCAGGTCCATCGGGTCGCTTCGTTGAGCCACATGCTGTAATCGCCGTTGGCGCCCCAGGAGCCGGCCGCGAGGGCGATCCCCCGGCGCGCGGGATCGGCCGCGAGGTGCTCCGAGGCCGTCCGGGCCCGCGGTCCGTCGGGGCTCCGAAGCCGGCGATAGAGGTCCGCGACGAAATCCACCCCCTCGAACCACCAGTGGCCGAAGAGCTCGGTATCGAACGGTGCCACGATAACCGATTCTCCCGGTGACCGCGGGGCCGCCGAGAGGCGTTTGAGCTCGTAGTGGAAATGGGCCGCATGTCCCCACGCGCGGGCCCGCGCGGTGTTCGGCTCGTAGGGCTCTTTGAGGCCCAGGTCCGCCTGCGGATGGGTCACCCGCCAGAGCTTGAGGCCGCCGGGGAAGCGGATCTTGTGGAATTCGAGGTACGATCCGTCGCCGGGAAACCCGCCGTGCCGGCTCCAGACCTGCCGGGTCGACTGGGGATCCCGGACAAAGGCCACCACCGAGGGGCGTCCGCTTCGCGGGGAAACTTCGTAGGTCCGGTAGGGGGACCGGCGGGCCTCCTGCCAGGGTATGTCTTCATCGCTCAGCGGAATCCCGTCCGGGCGCCCGCTTTCCCGATAGAGGCCGAGCGGACGACCCGCCTCTGCCAGGTGCGAGTCCACGAAGAAATACCGGTAGCCGTGGCCGGCCAGGTGCTCCTCCAGGCCCGGCCGGTCGGGAAGGAAGGGAGCCGCCCGGTCCGGCTGCCAGTCGCCCCGAGGCCGATAGGCACACTCCGGAACCCAGCAGCCGAGCGGGGTCCGGCCGAAGAGACGCCCGTGCTCGGCCCGGCCGACGGCGAGCTGGAGCGCGATGCTCTCTTCCCGCGCCAGGAGCGGCAGGAATCCGTGGGTGGCGGCCGAGCTGAGCAGCTCGATGCGCCCTTCGGAGGCGTGCCGCCGGAGCTGGGCCACCAAGTCACCGTCGCACCGTTCGAAGAGGCGCCGGAGCCGGCGGTACCGCTCGCGCCAGTATCCGACCAGCGGACTGAGATGCTCCTCTCCGTTGGCGGCGAACGCCTCCTCCGCTTCGTCGCAGGCGGCCAGGCGCTGGGTCAGGAAGGCAGCAAGCTCCCGTCCGAACGCCGGATGGGCGAGCTGATTGGCGAGGATCGGGGTGATGCCGAGGGTGATCGGCGCCGCGACTCCCTCGCACGCGAGAGCGTCGAGCACCTCGACCAGCGGCAGATAGGTGTCGACCGCGGCTTCGCACAGCCAGTCGCTGCCGTGGGGCCAGCGGCCGTGATTGAGCACGTAGGGCAGGTGGCTATGGAGAGTCAGAACGAAATCCATCGGGCCCTTCACGTGGCGGGGCGCTCCAGCGCCCGCCGATAGATGTCGAGGTATCGCTCGACCGAGCGTTCCCAGCTGAAGTCCCGCCCCATCGCGTTGCGCCGCAGGCGAGCCCACTCCGGCGGGCTGGCGTAGCAGTCGAGGGCGCGGAGCGCCGCGCCGAGCAGCGGGTCGGCGTGGTAGGGTTCAAAGAGGAAGCCGGTCACTCCATCCTCCACCGTGTCCGCCAGCCCTCCCACCCGGCGAACCACCGGGATCACGCCATAGCGCTGGGCGCGCATCTGGGTGAGTCCGCAGGGCTCGTACTGACACGGCATGAGAAGAAAGTCCGCCCCCGCCATCAGCAGGTGTTCCAGCCGGTCGGTGAAATTCGTGTCCACCGCGATCCGGTCGGGATGTCGAGCGGCCAGGGCGGTGAGCGCCTGCTCGAATCGCGCCTCGCCGGCGCCGATGAACACAAACTGGGCGCCGAGGGAGAGCAGCGCCGAGCTCTCCAGGATGAGGTCGAGGCCCTTCTGGGTCACCAGACGGGCGGCCATCGCGAAGAGCGGCGCCTGCGGCAGCTCCGAGAGCCCGAAGAGCCGCTGAACCTCCCCTTTGCATTCGGCCTTGCCCGCCGGGTTGTCGGCGGAGAACCCCGCCGGAATCTGGGTGTCGGTGGCAGGGTTCCAGGCTTCCTGGTCGATGCCGTTGAGGATTCCCGAGAAGCGCGGGCCCAGCCAATCGAACACCTCCTGCAGCCCGAATCCGCCGGCCGGGGTGCGGAGCTCCCGGGCATGGTTCGGGCTCACCGTCACGACCCGATCGGCGAACACCAGGCCGCCCTTGAGGAGATTGACCTTGCCGTGCCACTCGAGCTGCCGCCAGTTGAACAGCTCCCAGGGGAGCCCCAGTTCGGGCATTACGGCGGGCGGATAGTGGCCCTGGTAGCCGGCGTTGTGGACCGAGAGCAGGGTCCGGATCCGGTCGTAGAAGGGCTGGCCGGCGAAGCGGGACCTGAGGTACACCAGGGCCAGCGCCGCGTGCCAATCGTGCACGTGCAGCAGCACCGGGCCCCCGGCAATGCGGGGGAGGGCCTCCAGCGCGGCGAGGGTGAAGAAGGCGTAGCGGAGGTGATTGTCGGGATAGTCGCCCTTCGCATCGCCGTAGAGCCGCTCCCGATTGTAGTACCCGTCGTGCTCCACGAAATACACCTGGGTTCCCTCGCGGCCCTCGCGGTGCCGGAGTAGACGCCCGGTGTCCTCGGTGTTGGAGATCCGGACCCGGAGCGGCTCGCCGATCTGTTCCAGCGGTCCGGCGGCCGATCGGGCCGAGCGATAGAGCGGGAGGAGGGCCGCGCTCCGGAGGCCGGCGGCCGATTGGAAACGCGCCAGCGTCGCCACCGCTTCGGCGAGACCGCCACTCCGGGCGTAGGGGTAGTACTCCGCCGCCAAGTGAATGACGGTGATCGGCTCGCCCTCGGGGGTGTGGAGGGCGGAGTGGGGAAGCCGACCGCGGTCGGTGGAGCGGCGCTCGTCCATCGGCTACCCGCGGGGGGGGTCGTCGGTGTACGGATCGCCACGCATCGCGGGCACGTAGTACTCCTCGATATAGTCGATCAGCATGCGCCGGCCGGTGAACCGGAGGCCCGACACCCGGAGCGCGTTTCGCATCCGATCCGCCCAGCCCAGGGGGACACCCCGGGCATCCCGGGTGTAGTACAGCGGCACGATTTCTTCCTCCAGCAGGCGGTAGAGATGCTCGGCGTCGTGGGTATCCTGCGCCTGAGCGTCATCGGTATCGGGCGGTAGGGGAATCGCCCATCCGTTGCTTCCGTCGTAGCCCTCTTCCCACCACCCGTCAATGGTGCCCAGTTGGGGCACCCCGTTGAGGGCGGCCTTCATCCCGCTGGTTCCGCAGGCTTCGAGCGGTACCCGGGGGAGGTTGAGCCACAGGTCCACCCCCTCGACCAGGGCGTGGGCCAGATGCATGTCGTAGTCCTCGAGGAACGCGATCCGGCCTTGAAAGAACGAGTCGTGGGTCCAGCGGTACACCTGCTGCAGGATTTCCTTGCCGGGATTGTCGGCGGGGTGTGCCTTGCCGGCGAAGATGATCTGCACCGGGCGCCGCCGATCGCACAGCAGGCGCTGGAGCCGGTCCGGGTCGCGGAACAAGAGGCCGGCCCGTTTGTAGGTGGCGAACCGCCGGGCGAACCCGATGGTGAGCGCATAGGGGTGCAACAGGGCGCCCGCAGCAACGACCTGGCTCGCTTCAGTCCAGTGGTCCGCGAACCGGCGGCGGGCCTCCTCCCGGATGAAGCCCATGAGGGTGCCCTTGAGTTCCCGGTGGACCGACCACAAGGCGGCCGGATCCAGGTGGCGAAGCTGCTCCCAGAGGGCGGCATCGTCCAGGCGGGCGCCCCAGTCCGGCCCCAGATGCCGGTCCAGCAGCGCCATGATCGCGTTGGCCATCCAGGTGGCAAGGTGGACGCCGTTGGTTACCGCGCCGATCGGTACCGCGTCCTGCGAGCGGCCGGGCCAGAGGTCGTGCCAGATTTCCCGGGAGACCTGCCCGTGGCGTTCGGAGACGCCATTCACCCGCGCCGCGAGATTGAGGGCGAGCACCGTCATCTGAAACCCCGGGTCGGGACGGGCGGGGTGGCTTCCCAGCGCGAGCACCTGCTCCCGGGTCACGCCCATCTCCTCCCAGACCGGCCCGATGCATTCCGCCAGCTGCTCGAGATCGAACGCATCATGGCCGGCCGGCACCGGCGTGTGGGTGGTGAAAACGGTGCTGCGGCGCACCTCCACCAGGGCGTCGGCCCAGGGCACTCCACGGGCGGTGAGCTCCCGGACTCGCTCCAGCATCATGAACGACGCGTGGCCCTCGTTGGCATGCCAGACCCCCGGGTCGATCCCCACGGCGCGGAGCACCCGCGCACCGCCCACCCCCAACAGCCATTCCTGCCGCAGGCGGAGGTCGGGCCCGCCGCCGTAGAGCTTGTTGAGCAGGGTGCGATC
>JBGPEJ010000246.1:0-4779 GCA_041482775.1 Gemmatimonadota bacterium
ATCGCGGCGGCCTGGGCCGCCAGGCTCCGGATCTCGTTCGCGTCGGCCTCATATGCGGCGATCACCGGCTCGGGGTCGGCGGACGCCTCCTCCTGCAGAAGCGCCTCCAGCCGGCGGGTCCGGAACCCTTCCCCTCCCCAGCGAAGCACCGCCTCGCCGATGCGCCGCCGCCACCGGTCCACCTGCTCGGAAAGACTCGCGGTCACTTCGGACAAGAAGGAGTCGAATTCGTCCGCCGGGGGCGCCGGCTTCGAGCCGGCGGCAGGCGTCCGGGGCGCCGGTGGAGCGGGCTGCGCGAGCGCCACCGGGACCGGGGCGCCGATCAGCAGCAGCGCGTCCTCGGCCGAGAGCGGCACCGGGCTCGCCTCCTGGAAGGCGAGAAGACGGGCCAGCGCGCCGGTGTAATCCCGCATTGAGCCGAAGTCCGCCTCGGCGATCGCGCGGACCACGTCGTCGGGGAGCGTCCCGGGCTGGGTCACGAGGCGCCGCCGCAGAATGGCCCGGCGCGCCTCGAACCCCGGCAGAGAGAGGCCGACCGCGGTCCCCTCGCGCAGCCGTCGAACCAGCCGGGCGTCGAGGCCATCCAGTGACTCCACCGGCGCGGCCACCGCGATGACCGACTCCCGCCCGGCGGCGCGGCGGGCGTCGAGGAGGTCGGCCACCAGGCCTTGGCTTTCCGCGTGGCGCGCCAATCGCTCGAAATCGTCGAGCAGCACGAGATCCGCACCGAACAGCTCGGCGCGGCACGCCTCTCCCTGGCCACTCAGCAGCGCGGCGCGATAGCGCTCCGCCAGAGCGTCCGGGTCCAGCAGCTCGACGACGGCGGTGGGGTGACGAGCCCGGACCCGCGTGGCGATGGCGTGGAGAAGCTCGGTCTTTCCGGTGCCCGGCGGACCGCTCACCACCAGGGGCGCGAACGGCACCCCGCTGGCGTCCGCCACGGTGGAGGCCGCCTGCGCAGCGGCGCGATTCGCCGAATCGAGCACGAAGGTCTCGAAGTCAGGCGGGGCGGCGACGGCGTGGGTCATGGAGCGGGAGGCCGGACGGCGAGGCGCTGCAGCACCAGACTGCTGAGCGCCTTCAGCGTTTCGAAGACGCCGGCGCCGTGCAGCGCGTCGGCCGGGAGGCTGGGCACATTGCGAAAATTGAAGGCGTCATCGAGATCGGGCGGTGAGAGAATCAGGTCCGAGGGGAGATCCTGCTTGTTGTACTGCAGCACCAGCGGGATCTGCCGGATGTCGACGCCCTGATCGAGGAGATTCTCCTGGAGATCCTGGAAGCTCTCCAGGTTGTCGTCGTAGCGGCGCGCCTGGCTGTCCACCACGAACACGACGCCGTCGGCGCCCTGCAGCACCAGCCGCCGGGTGGCATTGTAGTACACCTGCCCCGGCACGGTGTAGAGCTGAAAGCGGGTGGTGAATCCGGAAATCACCCCCAGCTCGAGCGGGAGAAAATCAAAGAACAGGGTGCGATCCGACTGCGTCGCCAGCGAAACCATGTTCCCCCGGCGCTGTTCCGGCACCCGCCCGTGGATATAGAGCAGGTTGGTGGTCTTGCCGCACCGGCCCGGTCCGTAGTACACCAGTTTGCAGGTGATCTCCCGAGTGGTGAAGTTCACGAGCGGCATTGATTCACCGTCCAAACAGCGCGCGCAGGCTGCTGTTGAGCTCGTCCTCGAAGTCCTCGGCGAGCACCTGGCGGGGCGGCTCCGCCGCCGGCGCTGCCCGTCCGAGATCCTCGGTGAGCCGGGCGAAAAAATACTGCACCAGCCCGAGCGAGGTCTCGTCGCCGAACACCACGAGGCCGAGCCAGCGGCCCCGCGGCGTGTCGAAGGCGGCGAGATAGATGCCGACGCCGGTCCCCTGGTGGACCACCGCGTCGAGCGGGCGGATTCCCATCACCTTGGCGAGCTCGAAGGTGGACGCCATGATCCCGGCCCCCAGGGCGGAGGCGGCCATCACGTCGAGCGACCGCGTGAAGCCGTGCTGCGCGACCACCTGCCCCGAGGAGGTCATCAGCAGGGTGAGCCGCGCGGCCGATTCCTTGAGGAACCCGCCGAGCGGCGCTTCGACCCACGGCTCGATGGCGCGCATCAGGCCGCGCGCTCCGCGGCGCGGAGAAGCGCCAGCCGGAGCTCGCCCGCGTTGACATCCGCCGTGGTCAGCGCCACGACGAGCAGCCCGGCCCGGCCGGCTGCGGCAAACAGCCCTCCGTCGGGGCCCTGGAGGTGAAGGAGGCCCGGATCGGTATGACCCAGCGCGCCGGTGACCCCGCGCATCCGCGCGGCGAGACTGCCGGTCAGCGCGGCGACCGCGCGGCCATCCACTCCCTCCATCACCGTTTCCGCCACCACGATGCCGTCCTTTCCGGACACGATCAGCGCCCCCCGCACTCCGGCAATCCGGGTGAGCCCGGTGAGCAGCTCGCGCAACATCAGCGCAGCTCCTCCAGCCAGCGGCGCGCCGCGGTGGACGCCCGGTCGGCCAGCAGCGCGAGCCGGCCGCCCGGCACCTCTCGCGGGCGCTGCACCAGGAGCACCGAGTCGATGGTGGGAGTCCGCAATTCGAAATTGGCCGGCTCCGCTTCGATCGAAATCCGCCGCCAGGGACCCAGCCCGAGCAGCCGTGCGGCGCGCTCCGCCTCCCGGGACACGCCGGCGAGTGCGGCTGCCACGGCATCTCCCGCATCGCTCCCATCGGCGGCACGCATCCCGCCCGCTAAGACCCTGCCCTGCGGGTCCACCAGGAGCGCGAGCCCTGGCTCGGCCTCCAGGGCCCGGAGCGGATCGGGGGCCGGCTCCGCATATCCGGGCACCCGCTGCGCGTTGGCCGCCTCCCGCACCCGCTCGAGCGCTGTGCGCAGCGCCGTGTCTCCCGGCGCAAGCTCGACCGCACGCTTGAGGTAGCGCAGGCTGCGGGAGTGATCGCCGGACCGATAGCACAGGAACGCCAGTCCCTTGTGCGCGCCAAGATGGTCGGGATCGAGGCGGAGAACGGTGGTCCACGCGTCGAACGCCGGATCCCCTTCCCCCCGATCGCTCCGGATCCGGGCCACCAGGTCGTAGGCACCCGCCATTTCCGGGTAGCGCGCCGCGCCTTGCAACGCCACGGTCAGCGCGGCGTCCAGCTGCCCGCGCCGCCGCAGGGCCTCCGCCAGCGGCAGGAACACCAGGCTGGAGGGATCCCGGGCCAGCTGGGCCGTCAGCGCCTGAATGTCGTCGGCGCTCACTTCGCACCGCGGAGCTGGTTCACCAGGAAGCGGGCCGCGGGAACCACTCCCGCGATGTCCTGGGTATGCGGATCCTCTTCCGACCCTTTGGCCGGCAGCGCGAGCCACGCTTCAAAACCGTGCACCGCCTCTTCGAGCCTTCCGGAGCCGAGCAACGCCCAGGCCAGGAGCCGGAGCGGCTTGGCGCCCCCCGGGTCCAGCCGCACCGCCTCACGCAGCGCGCTCTCCGCCTCGGAAAAACGGCGCTCGGCGAGCAAAATCGAGCCGACCAGCAGGTGGGTGCGGGCATCCTCCGGGAACCCGTCGAGCGCCGCCTGTGCGGCGGCTCGAGCCGCCTCCGAATTGCCGGCGCGGAGCTGCGTTTCCCCCTGGCGGAGCAAGGCCTCGGCGTCTCCCCGCGGCGCGGCCTGGACCGACTCGAGCGCCGGGTCCCGCAGCACGATAACCCCGGCGCTGGCGAGCCCGAAGAGCGCCCGGGCCACGTCGAACTCGGGCTCCCCGAGAGAAAGCGCGATAGCTTGCACGTCCCGCTCCCCATCGGTGGCCGAAAGCACCCGCCACTCGAATGGGGTCAGCGTGAGCGATCCCGACTCCTCGGATCCGCTCGAAGCGAGGCGGGCCACCACCCCGAGATGGGCCACCCGGCCCTGAATCCGCGACCACTCATCGATCCGGCGGGCCCCCTCGAGGAGCAGGTGTTCCACCGAGATGCGCAGGTCGGTCTCCCGGGGAATGACCTCGGGAGCGCACTCCTCGAACACGAAATACCCCTCGGACCACCCCAGCATCGTGAACACCACTTCTTCGATGTGCGCCCGTACCTGGGTCTTGAGCTCCCGGTCACTCAGCGCCCCCGCGGCGACCAGGATTTCGCCGATCCGGCGGGCGTCGCCCTGGGCCTGGAGGTCCCGCGCGCGGGTGAGGTCTTCCTCACGGATCTTCCCGGCCCGCAGCAGCGCCGTGCCGAGGGGGTGGGGATTCGACTGGATGGACGCCGCGACCACCGCGGCCTCGTGGAACCAGATCGTGCCCTCGTTCTGGCGCAGCGCGGAGGTGATCAAGAGCGCTCCCGTCTTCCGGCCCAGATCGAGGAGCTGGAAAACATCGTGAATTCCAAGCTCGCGGAGCGGACCCTGGATCGCCATCTCAGGACTCCGCCGGCTGGAGGATGTGCGCCAGCTCGCGCGCCGAGCGGGATTGGGCCCGGGCCGCCGGTGCCAGGGGCCCGGTCGGCGCGAGCGCGATCACCCGCTCCCAGTCCGAAATTGCCGCGGCAAAGCGGCGGAGCCGGGCCAGCGAGAGGCCCCGGTGAAACAGCGCCACCGCGTGTTCGGGATGAATGCGGAGCACCCGATCGAATGCGGTTACCGCTTCGGCGGCACGCCCCTCGTCGGCCAGGGTCCGTCCCAGCAGCGCCAGTGCCTCGAGGGCATAGGGCTCCGCGAGCAACAGGTCTACCAGGAGCCGCGTGGCTTCGGCGGTATGGCCGGACCGGCGCAGCAGATCGCCCAGCGCCAGGCCGGCATCCAGGAAGGTGGGCAGCAGCTCGAG
>JBGPEJ010000247.1:0-4620 GCA_041482775.1 Gemmatimonadota bacterium
CAACGGCGTGCTCGATGCGGTGGCGCGCAGCCTCGGCCGACTGTGAGAATCCTTCTCGCCAACTGGCAGGATCAGGAAAACCCCCACGCCGGGGGCGCGGAGCTCCACCTCTTCGAGCTATTTACCCGACTCGTGGCCAGGGGACATCGCGTGCACCTGGTGTGCTCCGGCTGGCCCGGGGCGGCGCCGGCGGCGGAGGTGCGGGGAATCTCGGTGGAACGGCATGGGGGCCGGCACAGCTTTGCGCTGGTCGGGCGGGGCGCGGTGCGCCGCGCGCTGGCGCGCGAGTCCTGGGACGTGGTGGTCGAGGACATCAACAAGCTTCCGCTCTTTCTCGCGACGCTCACCCAGGGGCCATTCTGCGCCATGGTGCCGCATCTCTTCGGCAGCACCGCGTTTCAGGAGGCGTCCTGGCCCATGGCGGCGACGGTGGCCCTGGCGGAGCGCCCGATTCCCCGGATGTACCGGCGGGCGGGCTTCCACGCCATCAGCGAGAGCACCCGGGACGACCTGGTGGCGCGCGGCGTGTCGGCGGAGCGCATCCGGGTGATTCATCCCGGAATCGACTCGACCACCTACACCCCCGGCGCCGGGCTTGACCGGACCCAGCCGCCGACCTTCTTATATGTTGGACGGTTGAAGCGCTACAAGGGTGTGGAGGTGGCGCTCCGGGCCCTGGCGGTGGCCCGCCGCGACCGCCCCGACCTGACGCTGGACATCGCCGGCTCGGGAGACGATGCGGGCCGCCTTGCCGAGCTGGCGCGGACTCTGGGAATCGAGCCGGCGGTGCGGTTCCACGGTCGGGTCAGTGAAGTGCGGAAGCGGGAGCTGTTCCGCGGCGCCTGCGCCAACCTCTTTCCGTCGCCCAAGGAAGGGTGGGGGCTCACGGTGATGGAGGCGGCGGCCTGCGGCACACCCTCCCTCGCCTCCGACAGCCCGGGGCTCCGGGACTCGGTGCGCGACGGTGTTACCGGCTACCTGGTCCCCCACGGGAATGCCGACGCGCTGGCTCGGCGAATGCTCGAGCTGGCGGACGATTCCGATCTGCGCGACCGGCTGGGACGAGCCGCCCGGCAGCAGGCGGTGGCCTGGAGCTGGGACGACGCTGCCGCCGCCACGGAAGCCCACCTGAGTGAGCTGATCGCGGACTGAGGTCCGCTACCACCGGCACTGGAGAACCGATGCGCACCACGATCACCGTCCGGCACTGCGAAATCACCGAAGCGCTTCGCGCCCGCGCCCGCGCGGTCATGGCCCGCCTGGAGGAGCTCTCGCCGCACGCCCTCGGCGCCACCGTGGTGTTCGACGTCGGGCCGACCGACCATGCGGTCGAGATCCGCCTCCGCGCTCGCCGGCGGAAGATGCTGGTGGGCAGCGGCGAGGGGCCCGACCATCGCACCGCGCTCGACCGCGCCGAGGACAAGCTCCGGCCGCAGCTGGTGCGGGCGGGGCGCGCCCTTCGCCGCGCCCGCCGCGCGCCGTCGCGGGCCTCGTGACCCTCCGTCCCCGCGACCTCCTCGCCCGTCACGGCGACCCGCTGCAGCTCGAACCGCTGACCGGGGAGCAGGGACTCGACCGCTCGCTGCCCGATCAGGACGTCGGCAGCCCCGGCCTGGTGCTGGCCGGCTACACCGGGCGCTTCGTGCCCGCCCGCCTCCACGTGCTGGGCGAGACGGAAATCACTTTCCTGCAGTCGCTCGACGAGGCCGCCCAGCGCCGCTCGCTCGAAACCTTCCTGAGCTACGAGCTCCCCTGCGTCTTCGTGACCAAGGGGCAGGAGGTGCCGCCGCTGCTGGTGTCGCTGGCCAAGGAGCGCTCCATCCCGGTGCTGCGCTCCCGGCTCAAGACGGCGGAATTCTACCGCCGCATCAAGCCGATTCTGGAAGACGCCTTTGCCCCGCGCACCACCCTGCACGGTTCCCTGGCGGACGTCTACGGCGTGGGGCTCCTCTTCACCGGGCGGTCCGGCGTCGGGAAAAGCGAGTGCGTGCTCGACCTGGTCGAGCGCGGCCACCGGCTGGTTGCCGACGACATCGTGATGGTCGCGAAGAAGGGCAACGACGTTTTGATCGGCCAGGGCCACGAGCTGGCCGCGCATCACATGGAAATTCGCGGCATCGGCCTCATCGATGTGAAGGCGCTGTTCGGCATCCGGGCGGTCCGGCAGCAGAAGCGCATCGAGGTGGTGGTGCAGCTGGAGGACTGGGAGAAGACCAAGGACGGCGAGCGGACCGGGCTGGTGCGCCAGGAAACCGCCATCCTCGACGTAAAGGTGCCCAAGGTCATCGTTCCGCTCAACCCGGGCAAGAATCTGACGGTCATTTCCGAGGTGGTGGCCATGGCCCACCTGCTGCGCATGACCGGAGTGGACGTGGCCTCCGCGTTCAACGACCGGCTGATCAAGCGGATGATGGAGCAGCGCGGCCTCCGGGAGTACCTCCAGGAGGACTACGAGTGAGCGAGGGGCTTCGGGGCATCGTAGTCGCTCACGGCGCGGTGGCGACCGCACTGGTGGGGGCGGCCGAGGAAATCAGCGGGATTCGCGGCGTCCTGACCGCGGTGTCCAACCAGGGCGCCGGCCGCGAGGAGCTGGAACAGATGGTGGTCTCCGCGGTGGGTGACGATCCCGTGGTGGTGTTCGTGGACATGCCGAGCGGCAGTTGCCTCTTTGCCGCAATGCGGCGGCTGGCCGCGCGGCCGGAGGTGCGGGTGGTGACGGGAGTGAATCTCGTGATGCTGCTCGACTTCCTCTTCCACCGGGAGCTGCCGGTGGACGAGGCGGCCCGGCGCGCGGTGGAATCGGGCGCGAAAGCCATCGGCGCGCGCTGATGGGCATCGTGCTCTGCCGGGTTGACGATCGCCTGGTGCACGGCCAGGTGGTCATCGGGTGGGGGCGCCCGCTCGATCTCAACCGCATCGTCCTGGTGGACGACGAGGTGCGCGCCAGCCCCTGGGAGCAGGAGCTCTACCGGATGGCGGCCCCGCCCGAAATCGCGGTGGAGTTTGCCAGCGCCGCCGAGGCGGCTCCGCGGCTGGCGGGGTGGAAGGCCGGCCGGGAGCGGGTGCTGGTGCTGGTCGGCGCCATCGCGACGGCGGCGGAGCTGCTCCACCGCGCGCCCGGCACACTCGCCAAGCTCAACTTGGGTGGCATCCACTCGGGGGCCGGACGCCGGGAGCGGCTGCGCTACCTCTATCTCTCCGACGAGGAAATCGTGATGCTGCGGGAGCTGTCCCGGGAGGGGGTGGAGGTGAGCGCGCAGGACGTCCCCAGCTCGCGCCCGGTGCCGCTCAAGGAGCTGGGATGAACGGCTTGCCGATCCTGCCGCTCCTGCTCTGGGGCACCGTCGCGGGACTCGACCTCGCGAGTGTCCTCCAGGGGTTGTTCAATCGGCCCCTGGTGGCGGGTATGGTTGCCGGCGCCATCCTGGGCGACCCGGCGGGCGGGCTCCGCATCGGTGCCGCGCTCGAGCTCTTCGCGCTCGACGTGCTGCCGATCGGGGCATCGCGCTATCCCGACTACGGGGCGGCGACGGTCGCGGCAGTGGCGCTCGCCGCGGGCCGGCCGTGGCCGGTCGGGCTGGGCCCCGCGGTGCTGCTCGGGCTCCTGCTGGCCCAGCTGGGCGGCTGGTCGATCGTCCTGCACCGCCGCGTCACCGCCGGCGCGCTCCGGCGTGAAATGCCCGCGATCGACCGCGGCGACGCCGGCGCGGCGATCCGGGTCCATCAGGCGGGGCTCCTCGCCGATCTGCTGCGGAGCGCCGGCCTCGCCGCGATCGGCCTGACCATCGCGGGGGTGCTGTCCGGCGGGCCGCTCTTCGATCCCGCCACCGCGCGGGTGCTCACGGTGGTCGCCCTGGCCGGCGGCTTCGTCGCCGCCATCGGCGGCGCGCTGCGCCGCGCCGGCACCGCGCGGCGCATCGCCTGGCTCGGGGCCGGGCTGGCGCTGGGGGCGCTGGGATTCGGTCTCCGGTGATGCCCCGGTGGAGGGCGCTGCTCCGGCTCTCGGCGCTGCAGGCGTCGTGGACCTACGAGCGCATGCAGGGGATCGGCATGGCGGTCGCGGTAGAGCCGCTGCTGGCACCCCTCGAGCAGTATCCCGAGCGGGCCCGTGCGGCCCGGGCCCGGTCGGCGCAGTACTTCAACGCGCACCCCTTCCTCGCCGCGGCGGCGGTCGGGGCGCTGGCCAAGGCGGAGCTGGATGAGGAGCCCGGTGACCGCATTCTCCGAATGCGCACCGCGCTCTCCGGACCGCTTGGCGCGCTGGGAGACCAACTTTTCTGGGCCGGCATCGTCCCTGCCATCATGGGGGTGGCGCTGGTGGCGGTTTCCCTCGGTGCCGGTCTTGCGGTGGTGGGCGCGCTGGTGCTCGCCTACAACGTCGTCCGCATCGCGGTGACCGAATGGGGCCTCCGGATCGGGCTCGCCAACGGCATGCGGGTGGCGCACGCCATCAGCCAGTCCTGGGTGCCGAGACTGGCGCCGCGCGCCGGGAACGTTGCGGCGGTGAGCGTCGGAGCCGCGGTGCCGATGGTGGCCGGGTGGCTCCTCCAGGGCGGTGGCGAGCTGCTCTCCACCACCGCAGCAATCCTGGCGGGCGCGCTGGTGATCGGCGTCCTGTCG
>JBGPEJ010000248.1:0-4617 GCA_041482775.1 Gemmatimonadota bacterium
ACCGACAGCGCTGAACCCGATCTTGTGACCCGGCGTAGCATCGCGTCCCGCTCCGGCTTTGGCCGGAGCGGGGCGCGGTACGCTGACCAAAGATTCGCTCGGAGCCCGTGAACCCCGGCCACTCGTCTCGAGGTCGTCCCGCTGATAGATGTCGTCCCGGAACGCGATCCTGCCGTCCTCCTCGGCCCACGCCGTCCAGTACACCACCTGAATCGGGATCGGCTCGCCGAGGTGCACCCGACGGTCCCGCCCGAGGGCCATCGCGGCGCGGATCGAATCGGCGGGCCAGTCGGGCAGCAGGTACGCCGCCAGCCGCTCCGGGTGCTCCACCCGCACGCACCCGTGGCTGAACGCGCGGCGTTGCCGGGAGAACAGCGATCGTGACGGTGTGTCGTGGAGAAAAACATCGAACGGATTCGGGAAGACCAGCTTGACGCCGCCGAGCGGATTCTGCGGCCCCGGCTCCTGCACCAGCTGATACGCAAAGCTCCGCCGAGTCACTCGCTCCCAGTCGATCGCGGTGGCGTCGAGCTCACCGCCCCCCGACGCCGAGTCCCGAAGCACCCGGATCTCGTTCCGGGTGAGGTAATCCGGGTCGCGGCGGACCAGCGGGAGTATTTCCCTGGTCGCGATCGACCGGGGAATCGTCCAGGTCGGGCGGAACACCAGGTCGGTAACCCGGGAGCTCACCTCCGGTGTGGGGAGGCTGTCCCGTCCGACGATCGCGCGGAGCCGAAGCACCCGGCGGTCGTTCTCCCAGACCTCGACTGTAAAGGCGGCGGTGTTGACGATGATGACCCGGGGGCCGAGCGATGATGCGAGCGCGCCCCGGCGCGCCAGGTTGGCGGCGATCTGGCGCGCACGGCCCTCCGCGGGAACATTGAGCGCCGCCAGGGTTTCCCGTCCGACGATCCCGTCCTCCTCGAGGCCGTGGAGCGCCTGAAACCGCCGGACCGATCCGGTCAGAGCCGAGTCGAATTCTTCGGCGTCAGGGATCTCGGTGGCAGTGAGGGAGTCCTCCATCGCCAGTCGCCGGCGCAGCAGCGGCACCCGGCCATCCCGGGAGCCGGGTTCGAGCGGAGGGCCGCCCGGAACCACCGGCCACCCGCCCCGCGCGGCGAGGGCGCGGTACCTGTCCAGGCCGGCCTGGAGCGCGAGATCGGCCGGACGCTGTGCCACCGTTCCGATGGTGCCGGCGAGCACCAGACAGGCCCAAACCCCGGTCCAATTCATGAATCGGCACCTCGGTACCGGGACTCGACGGGCCGTTAGGGGATTCACCTGCAATTCACGCGCTGTTCAGGCCCCATCGTCTATCTCTGACGGCGGGAACCGGATCGCTTTCCCACCAGGAGCCAACGATGCAACGCAATGTCGGCACTCTCGATCGCGCCATCCGGCTGGTAATTGGCGTGGTGATTCTCGGGCTCTACGGAGCGCTCCAGCCGCCGCTCCGCTACCTCACCCTTCTCGGGCTCATTCCCCTGGGGACCGCCCTGACCGGGAACTGCCTCCTCTACAACCTGTTCGGCATCTCGACGGCGCCCAAGCCACCTGCGTCCGGGGCTCAGGGCCCGGCGTGACGGCGCTGCAGGTCTCCCGCGCGCTGCTTTACCCTGGTTCTGGGGCTGGTGAGCGCGCGCTTGCCGAGTCTGCCCTGTTTCACCGAGCGGCCCTGTAGCGACCGGCGGGCCTTCTGGGAGGTCGAGAATTTCTTGGTCATGGTGGCGCGTCCTTCGCGCGCATCCCGACGAAGCTCAGGATCACGATGCTGAGGTATATGAAAGACCCGTAGACGCAGGCTGGATATCCCAGAATTGTTCCGGGCGCCCCGGGGGATGGGCAGGACAGCGCGCTCGACCCCCACAGCTCCCGATAGGTGAGCACTCCGGAGAAGCCCAGACCGAGGCAGCTGACGACGAAGATCAGCCGGAGCGCCGTGCGCATGGACATGGTCGCCTCTCCTCGCTCAGCAGATGTCCTCGGTGGCCAGGAGTCGCCGATCGTGCTGCTCGGCCGCCGGCGCGCGCCATCGCTTCAGGCGGGGCATGACCTCGGTCAGGAGCCCGCGCGCCTCGGACTGGGTCATCACGCCGTGCGTGCTCATGAACATCACGCACCGGTCGATCATCTGCGGCATGCTGATGTCGGATTCGGTGAACTCGCCGTCCCGGTAGCAGAACTGGCAGTAGTCATTGCCGCGGTAGCCGCTCGCCTCCGTACCGAAGTCAACCGGGGCGTTGAGCGGCATGCTGCAGCTCTGGCAGAACGGTCCGCGGGGTTCCTGGGGCCTCATAGCGGGCCTCCCTGATCGCGGGGTCACACCAGCACGTGGGTCTGCTGCTTGGCCAGCAACCGGCCGATCGCGCCGGTCTCCCGGGTCAGCAGGTCGAGGATGTCGTCGAGACTCAGTACGCCTACCAGGCGGCCCAGCTCGTTGACAACCGCCAGGCGGCGGGTTCCTGCCGTCGCCATCTTGGCGATTGCCGTCTCGACGCCGGCGTGCTCATCGACCGCCTGCACCGGATGCGTCATAATCGAGGCGACGACCTCCCGATCGGGATCCAGGCCGGCGGCCACGCAGCGCAGGGCCACATCACGGTCGGTGAGCATGCCGGTGGGCCTCCCATCGGATCCTTCGAGCACCACCAGCGTCCCCACCTCGTGCTCCGCCATCCGGCGAGCGGCAGCCCGGATGGTCTCCTGGGGGGACGCGGTCGCCACGACGCGGCTGCAGATTGTTCCAGCGGTCATTGGGCCCTCCTGGCGAAAGTCTCCGACACCTCGATCGCCCCAAGGTGCACTGGTCGCGCTGAATCGATGGTGAATCCTCCGTGAGAGGCGTGCCAGCATCCTCTCCCGAGGGAAAAGGTTCGCAACCTTTCAAGAAGTTTTCAGCCTGGCTTCACCGCCGGCGGTTATGTTCGGGGCGCCGTTCGAAGCGATGCATCGTCTTCGAGTCGGCAATGGTGAGACCAATCGCGTGTTTCACCCGCGCCGAGGCGGCGTAGCGGCGCGCAGTGCCGGGGCTGATCCGCGATTCAGCCGAACGGTAACGCCCGCACCGGCGAACTACTCGACTGCACGTCGTGTGGGGATGGAAGCCGGAGCACCGAAGGCCGACCCGCGAACCGACAGTTCAGGCGGACGCCGACGGTAGAAGAACGGAAGTGGGAGCTTCCGACTCCGAATAGCCGGTGCGAACCGGGGCGGCCCTTGGGGAGGGTCGCTCCGGTTGCCGTTTACGCCCCAGGGGCTCCGGAGGGAGCCTGCTGGGGTCCCGCTTTCAAGCCCGATTCACGGCCGGTTGAGCCCCCTACCCCACAGGGAGGGGTCGCCCCGGGCCTGCATTCGCGTCTCAAACCCCGAACGGATAAGTCTCGGGCGAGTCGTGATGGTAGCTTGGAGCGGCCAAGGGCGTGACCGCCTCGGTCTCATCGAGCCAGCAGTACTCGTCGAATTGGCGGGGGAGCTCGGCCTCGAAGTAGTGGCTTTGCAGCTCGGTATCGGGGCGATAGATCACCCCGATGGCGCGCTCCAGGCGCGGCGGCGAGAGTTCCTCGCGCACCGCATCGCGCGCCGGATAACGAAGCGGCAGCAGAAACGCCGGGACTTCGGTCGCATGGCAGAGCCACTCGTAGCTGGCGGGATGCGCGGGCCGCACCCGCATCCGCTCCATCGGACCGTCCCAGTTCGTCGCGGCCGCGACCGTGCCATGATCGGTCCCGAATCCCAGCAGGTAGCTCGCGGGACCGAAAGTCCCGCGGCAGAGCTGGCCCACGTTGTGTTCACCCATGGCGCCGAGCTCGGTCGCGGACGCATCGCCGATGTGGGAGTTGTGCTCCCACACCACCGCCCGGCAGGACGGTCCGTGAAACGCGAGCAGCCGCTCGAGGGTCTCGAACATATGGGTATCGCGGAGATTCCAGGACTCCACCGATCCGTAGTACATCCGGCGATAGTACCGTTCCGCGTCCACCACCAGGCGGGCGTTCTGCTCCGCATCGAAGAACCGCTCCCCGTCCCGCTCGAGATACTCCAGGCGGCTGGCCAGCAGGTCGGTCAGCATCTGGACTGCCGGCTCCTCGCACGACCGGTAGCTGCCGGAGACCGCGAGCCGACCGTATACCGCGGGGTCCCGCTGCCAGGGGGTCAGGCAGGCGTAGCGCTCCCGGGCCACGGCCGCGGAGGCGGGATCCACCCCGTCCAGGTAGGACAGCACCGCCTCGATGGAGGTATACAAACTGTAAAGATCGAGCCCGTGCAGCTTCACCCGTCGGGCGGGATCCCGCTGCTCGCCGTTCCATGTCCTCAACCACTCGACGAAGCTGCCGAACTCGGCGTTGCGCCACATCCAGGTTGGGAAGCGGGCGAATGCCGGTGACCGGCTGGCCGAGGCCGGGAGATGGCGGATGTAGCGATCCACCCGCGCCGCGTCAGGCCAATCGGCTTCGAGGGCCACCGCCGTGAACCCCTTGCGCTCGATCAAGGCCCGGGTGATCCGCGCCCGCATGCGGTAGAACTCCGCCGTACCGTGGGAGGCCTCGCCCAGGAGCACCACGCGCGCGTCGCCGATCCGCTCGAGGAGGCTCGCCATCGGAGCGGACTCGACGTCCT
>JBGPEJ010000249.1:0-4600 GCA_041482775.1 Gemmatimonadota bacterium
CCGGCGTTCTTGTGCCCGATGATCGAGATGATTTTGGTCACGGCGCCATCCCGTTCGCGCGGACCAGGTCGTCCGCGGTGTTCACGTTGAAGAACAGGCGCTCCGGCTGGCCGCAGCGCCGAACCGTGTCCTCAGAAAGGACGTTCACCCGGATCTGCCCGTGAAAGGCGATGGCTCGAAGATCGCCTCGATCCAGCGCCTCCGCCATTGCCGGGCCGCAGGCCGGCCCGTAGGCGGCGCAGAGCGGCTCCATCCCCCGGGGGCCGTCACTGGCGGGCAGGCAGGCGTCGTGGCCGGCAATTCCCTCGGCCAGCGCCCGGAGCAACCCGGCCGGGACGAACGGCATGTCCCAGGCGACGACCGCCACGGGGGCGGGCGCCTCCCGCACCGCGGTATGGAGCCCGCTCAGCGTGCCGAGGCCGGGACGGCCGTCGGCCACCACCCGGAGGTCGGGCCGCCAAGTGGCGGCGTCGGGGGCGTTGGCCACCAGGAGCGGCAGGGTGCCGAAGGCCTCCAGGAAGGTGTCCACCAGCCGGTCGAGGATCCGCCGTCCGCCGACCTCCAGCAGCCCTTTGGGGAGGCCGCCCATTCGGCGGGCTTCTCCCCCGGCGAGGATGGCGCCGTTCATGGCTCGTCGCGGACGCAGTCGGCGTGGAGCGTGGCATCCTCCGCCACCCGGACCCGGGCGAGGGTTACCCCGGCGGGAAGCCTCGCGGCCACCCTTCCGAACAGCAGCCGCGCCAGCGCTTCACAGGTGGGCAGCGCCGCGCCGCCGGCAAATTCCGGCAGGTCGGCGTTCAGGTGCTTCCCGTCGAGCCGGGTGATCACCTCCTCCTGGAGGATGCGGTCCAGCACGGCGAGATCCAGGATCGTGTCGGTGTCCCGGTCGAGCGGACCGGCGACGGTCACCCCGCAGGTGTAATCGTGCGCGTGCCCCGGCGCCTCGCCGCTGGTGCCGAAGCGGGCCCGGTTGGTCTCGGCGCTCCACTCCGGTTTGAAGAGGCGGTGGGTGGCCCGGAACCCGACGGTTCTGGTCAGGGAAACGCGCGTCGGCACCAGGGGCTCCTCAGAACGGCCGGTGAAAGGCGTAGCTCAGGCCGATCGAGTACCAGCCGGTCCCGGTCCATTCCTTTCCGGGGCTCTGGAGCACCGCCGGCTTGGTCGGGTCACTCGACGGCGTCGCGCTGTACGACGTCGGGTAGCTGATCGACCAGAACATGCTGCGCGCCTCCACCCGGAGGAACATCCGTTCAGTCAGGAACAGCCGCGCCCCGATCCCGGGAGTGAGCGTGGCCCGGGAGTGAAGTTTGAATCCGCTGGTGTCGGCGGGCGTGTTGCTGAAAACCACCACGCCCACCCCCGTGCTCAGGAACGGAGCGATCCGGTGCCAGGTCTTGCCCCCGGTGAGATTGAATTGAAGGATCCCCTCCACGAAGGTGCCGTGCTGCTTCACCGGCCCGGTGAGCGCGGTTTCGATGGGCTGGTGCGGGTTCACGATGAACCGCTCGAGGTCGCCGTAGGAGGCGGCCATCCCCACCGTCACCGTGCCGGAGCCCAGGAAATCGTACCGCAACCCGAAGGTGGGCCCTTTGTGCGGCGCCGCGCCGAGCTGGCCGCCGGATCCGTTGAAGTAGCCGGTGGTGGCTCCGAGGAACTGCCCGTAGCGGAGCGTCCGGTAGGGGGAGTGCGCCGGATCATGGCCGACCTGCGCCACGGCGGAACGGACCAGGAGCAGCAGGGCAAGAGCGGAAAGGCGAAAGAGTCGCATGCGGAATTCAGGCCGATTGCAGGGCCCGCCCGGTCATCTCGGGCGGTTGCTCGAGGCCGAGCAGGTGGAGGATCGTGGGTGCCACGTCGCAGAGCGCGCCGCCGGCGCGAAGGCGCTTCAGGTTGCTCCCGACCGCAACGAAGGGGACCGGGTTGGTCGTGTGCGCGGTATGGGGGCCGCCGGTAACCGGGTCGATCATCACCTCGCAATTGCCGTGGTCGGCGGTCACCAGGAGTCGGGTGCCGCTCTCCTCACAGGCGGGGACGACCCGACCCAGGCAGGCATCCACCGTTTCGACCGCGGCGATCACCGCCTTGGGGATCCCGGTGTGCCCCACCATGTCGGCGTTGGCGAAGTTGCAGAGCAGGAAGTCGTGCTCCCGCCGGGCCAGCGCGGCGCAGAGCACGTCGGTAACGCCGGCCGCGCTCATCTCCGGCGCGAGGTCGTAGGTGGCCACCTTGGGCGAAGGCACCAGCAGCCGTTCCTCTCCCGGATACGGCGGCTCCTTCCCGCCGTTGAAGAAGTAGGTGACGTGCGGATACTTCTCGGTTTCCGCCGTGCGGAACTGGGTGCGGTCCAGGGTGGACAGGTGCTCCGCGAGGATTCTGGCCAGGCTGAACGGCGGGAACGCCGGAGGAAAGGGAAAGGTGGCATCGTACTGGGTCATCGTCACGATGTCGAGCTTCGGACGGTCCGGCACCGGGAATCCGTCGAAGCCTTCGCCCGCGAGCGCTTTGAGGATCTGCCGCATCCGGTCGCTCCGGTAATTGAAGCAGATCACCGCATCGCCATCCCGGAGCGGGGCCGCCGGCGCGCCTTCCCGGGTGAGCACGATCGGCTTCACGAATTCATCGGTTTCGCCCCGGGCGTAGGCATCCGCCACCGCCTGGACCGGGTCGGTGGCCGGGACCCCGTGGCCGTCCACCAGCAGCTGGTAGGCAAGCCGGGTCCGATCCCAGCGCCGGTCGCGGTCCATGGCGAAGTAGCGCCCCACCAGCGAGGCGATGACCGCCCGCGGCCCCGCGATGCGGCGGAGATCCTCCAGCAGAGTGCGCACGAACCCCAGCGCCGAGGACGGCGGCGAGTCGCGGCCGTCGAGAAACCCGTGGACCGCGATGCGGGGCGCATCGAGGCGGACGCCCAGTTCGGCGCACGCGAGCAGATGGGTATCGATGGCGTGGACTCCGCCGTTGCCGAGGAGCCCGAGCAGGTGCAGCGTGCCGCCGGTCCGCTGGAGCTGCGCCCCCAGATCCTGGAACTGCGCCAGCCGGAAGAATTCGCCGCCGGTGATGCTCTGGGAAATGCGCACCAGATCCTGCGGCACCACCCGCCCCGCGCCCAAGTTCAAATGGCCCACTTCGCTGTTGCCCATCTGGCCTTCGGGAAGTCCCACGGGGAGGCCGCTCGCGTCGAGAAGGGTGCGGGGGAAGGAGGACCAGAGTCCGTGCCAGATCGGGGTGCGGCCGAGCTCGATTGCGTTTCCTGCTTTGGCCTCGCGATACCCCCACCCGTCCAGCACCACCAGGGCCACGGGGGCGCCGCTCCTTCGGCCGTTTGACATGCTCCTCCGCGTCGTCTACAATGCCCGATCGTGACGGTCGTGCCGCAATCTAGTCCTCCCTTTCGCCGCCTACCAGCCTTGTTCTGCGCGGGCGCCGTGCTCGCGGGTCAGCTCCTCGCGCAGGCGCCGGTGCGCCTTGCAAAGGAAACCCCATTCCTCAAGGAGCCCGGCGGCGTTCGTCTGGCCACCCTCTCTGCCGGACTCCGATTCACCCCGGCCCGCACCAGCGGCGAGTACGTCGAAGTCACTTTGCAGGGATGGATTTTCTCGAAGTCGCTCAAATCCGAAAAGCGCGATGGCTTCGATGTGTCGGTGAATGCCTCCGCCGGCGAAAACGTGCGGGTCGCTCCCGATGGGGCGGTGCTCGCGCGGGCGGTGGACGGCGCGCTCTTTCTGAAGCGCGGCGGCCGCGCCGGGTGGACCGAGGTGCGACGGGCCGGCTGGGTGCCGCGCTCGGCGCTGGTGGCGCCGGTGGCCAAGGCCGCGCCTCCCAAGCCGGTGACTCCCAAGCCAGTGGTCGCCAAGGCGGCGTCCGCTCCTACCCCGGTTCCCGCGGCGAGCCCGGCGCCACCAACAGCACCTCCTCCCGCGGCGCGAACTGCCACGCTCCGGGCCGGGGCGGCGATCCAGCGAAGCCCCGACGGCGCCACGGTCGCCACGCTGGCGGGCCCCACCGAGGTGACCGTCGTGGAGCATGATCGCGACTGGGCCCGGGTGCGGTTGGAAGGCTGGGTCCGGCAGAGCGACGTCGACAGCGCCGTGGCGTTGCGCCCCGCCATTACTGCGGCAATGCTCCGGGACAACCCCGAGCGCTTCGTGGGGCAGAACGTGGAATGGCGGCTCCAGTTCTTGGCCCACCAGCAGGCCGACGAGTTGCGACCCGAAATGCCGCTCGGCCATCCTTATCTGCTGGCGCGGGGCCCGCTGCCCGAGGCGGGTTTCGTGTACGTGATGGTTTCGAAGGAACAGGCCGAGCGGCTGCAGGGGCTCAAGCCGCTCGATGAACTGGTCGCCACCGTGACGGTGCGCGCCGGACGGACCCGCTACCTTGCCACACCGGTGGTGGAGCTGGTGCGTCTGGGCGATGGGAGGTAAGCACGCCATGAACGAACAACTGCAACAGCGGATTATCCGCCGGCTCGAAACCCTGGCCGACGAGCGCGGCTACCAGATCCTGGACTTCGTCGAATTTCTCGAGAGCAAGTACGCCGAGCGCGCGGCGCCCACCAACCTCTTCGCGAAGATCTCCGAGGGCATCGAGGACACCATGC
>JBGPEJ010000250.1:0-4524 GCA_041482775.1 Gemmatimonadota bacterium
AGCGCCCAGCGACGCGCCCACCTGGCGTTCCTCGACGATCTTCAGCGGCACCGGGAGGGCGCCGGCCTTGAGCGTCAGGGCCAGATCCTGGGCCTCCTGCAACGACCGGTTGCCGAGGGTGATCTGCCCACTGCGATCGATCCGGCCCTGGATCACCGGCGGCCGGCCCTGAACCCGGTCGTCCAGCACGATGGCCATGAAGTCGCCGATGTGCTTGGCGGTTTCGCCGCCGAATTTCCGGCCGCCGGCACGATCGAGCTCGAATCGCACGATCGGTCCGTTGGTGAGCGGATCGATGGCCGCGGTGGCGTCGACCAGGCTCTGCCCGGTGATGATCGGCGTATCCTCCAGCGCGTAGAGCAGCCGGTACTGGTTCACCCCCGCGCTGACCGGCTGTCCCGACCAGCGGAATTCCACCTTGCGGGGCCAGACCGCCAGGACTTGCGGCAGGTGGAGCAGGCTGTCGACCCGCGGGAAGGCGGTCTCCGCCACGGCGTATTCGCCCGGTGAGCCCTGCAGCCCGGCGACGCCGGCGGGCTGAATCAGCCCCGACAGAACCCCTCCGGTCAGCTGGCTGGTGTCGGCCGCAGTCTTGACGGAATCGCCGCCGAGGAGCTGCTGCACTGCCGAGGGCTTGGCGGGTCCGGCCGGCCCGGTGACGCCCAGACTCCGGAGGGCGCGGTCCATCGCGGGAAGCGCCTTGTCGAGCGCCGAAGTCTTGTCGGTGATCCGGAATTCGAGGAAGGCGCTCCGCTGCACGATTTGCACGGCGCGGGCCGGATCGGTAATCCCGGCGAGCTCGACCACGAGCCGGTCGCTCCCGATGGTCTGAATCAGCGGTTCAGTCACGCCGAACTCGTCGATGCGCTTGTTGAGCACCTGCTTGGCGCGCTGGATGTCCCCCGCGGGATCGGCGGAGACCTTTTTCGACTGGTCGAGTTCCAGGGCGAGGTGCATCCCGCCCTGGAGGTCGAGGCCGTACTTGATCGGCACCCGCTGGACCCGCTGGTCGCGCATGACGCCGTCGGCTCCGCGCGCCCGGATGGTGATCTGCCGAGGGAAGAGATAGACGACCGAGGCCACCACCAGCACCGCGATCAGAATCAGCCGGTTTCGAATCGATCCGAACATCGTTGGCTCATCGCACCCCGGTCGGGCGCGCCCTTGAGGTCTCCGGGTGGCGGGCGAGAATCGCCAACGCATGCTCCCGGTCCTGCCCGAGCTGCCCGCGGAGGGCATCCAGCGAAGGGAATCGCCGGACCTCGCGCAGCCGCTCCACCCACTCCACCCGCACCATCCGGCCGTAGAGATCGGCGTCGATCGCAAAGAGGTGCGCTTCGATCGACCGCCGGGTGTCTCCCACCGTAGGACGCGGGCCCTGATTGAGCATCGCGCCGGCCACCCCGCCGCCCCATTCGACCCGCGCGGCGTAGACACCGTCGGGCGGCAGCGCCTTCCCGGGGGCGGGCCCCTCGAGGTTGACTGTCGGCATCCCGATCGTCCGCCCCCGCCCCGCCCCGTGCACCACCCTCGCGCTCAACCGGTAGGGGCGTCCCAGCCACTCGGCGGCGAGGGCCAGCTGGCCCGACCCGAGCGCCGCGCGAATCCGGGTGCTGGAGATCGGCTCGCCCCGCGCGTCGGAAACCGGTGCCACCACCGTCACCGCGAACCCCAGCCGCCGCCCCAGCTCCGGCAAAGTGGTGCTGTCGCCGCCTCGGCCGCGGCCGAACCCATGGTCGCTCCCCAGCACCAGCTCCCGCATCCCGAAGCGCTCGAGCAGCAGCCCGACGAACCCTTCCGCGGGGAGCGCGGCGAGGGCCGCGTCGAACCGGAGGACGATGAGCCCGTCGAGCTCCTCTTCCGCCAGGGCCTCCAGCCGCTCCACCGGGAGGGTCAATCGCGGCGGCGCGCTTCCGGGGGCGAGTACCGCGGCCGGATGCGGCTCGAAGGTCAGGAGCAGCGCCCGGGCCCCCCGCCGGCGGGCCCGGGCGCGGAGCTCCGCGATCACCGCGCGATGCCCGAGGTGCACTCCGTCGAACGAGCCGACGGTCACCACGCTCCCGCTCACGGCGCTCCGCTGCCCGGTGGCACCAAGACGACCGCCGGGTGCCACCCTTCCGGCACCGCGCGCGCCACGGCCACCAGCCGATCACCTTCGCAGAGCGCCGCCTCGCCCGCCGTGGCGCCGAGGCGCCGCACGTCGCGCCCGTGGGCGACCGCGCTGATTTCCTCCGCGCTCAACGCGATCGCGGGCAGGTCGGCCACCAGCGCGCGGGGCGGTAGCAGCGGCTCCCGGCCCGTCAGATCGGCCAGCGGAACCGCGGCTTCCACGCTCCACGGCCCGATCCGCTCCCGGCGTAATTCAGCGACGTGCGCGCCGGTCCCCAGCACCGCCCCCAGATCCCGGCCCAAGGCCCGAATGTAGGTCCCCGGCCCCACCTCGGCCCGCAGCGTCACGGTGGGCGGCTGGTAGGCCAGCAGTTCCAGCCCGTGGACCGTCACTTCGGCTTCGGCCGGCATCGGAACTCCCCCGCGCCGCGCCAGACGATGGCTGCGCTCTCCGTCCACGTGCTTCGCCGAGTAGGCCGGCGGTCGCTGCCATTGCGTCCCCAGCAAGCCCGCCAGCGCCGTCCGCACGTCGTCCGGTGCCGGCCAGCGCTCCGGCGCCGCGTCCACCAGCACCAGGCCGGTTCGATCGTCGGTGGCGGTGGTGACGCCCAGGCGGATTTCCGCCCGGTAAGTCTTCCGATGGCGTTCCGCCCAGCGCGACAATCGGGTCGCCCCGCCGAACACCAGGACCAGGAGGCCGGTCGCAAAGGGATCGAGCGTTCCGGTGTGACCGACGGCGCGAGTCCCGAAGAGCCGGCGGGCGCGGGCCACGACGTCGTGCGAGGTCACGCCTTCCGGCTTATCCACCAGCAGCGCGCCGATCAGTCCTCCGCCTCCCGCTTCAGGTCCGCCAGCATCGCGTTGATCCGGGCGGCGTGCTCCAGGCCCCGATCGAGCTCGAAGTGCAGCTCCGGAATGGTCCGGGTTGCGAGCGCTTTCGCCACCTTGCCGCGCAGGAAGCCCGCGGCGCTCTGCAATCCCTCCAGCGCCCGTTGCCGGTCGGGCTCCTCGCCCGGCGCCATCACGTACACCTGGGCGTGGGACAGGTCGCCGCTTACCTGCACGCGGGTCAGCGTCACCAGCCCGACGCGGGGATCCCGGACCTCACGGGCAAGCGCCTCCGCGAGCACCTGCCGGACGATTTCGCCGACCTGCTCCGGGCGGCGTCGAGAGCCCTTGGCCACGGCCGCCCCCGCCTCAGCCCGCCGTGCCGGCGTCGGGCTGGAGCGTCCGCTTGATCTCTTCGATCCGGAACGATTCGATCCGGTCGCCCACCTTGACGTCGTTGAAGTTCTCGATCCCGATGCCGCACTCGAGCCCCTCGCGGACCTCCTTCACGTCGTCCTTGAAGCGCTTGAGGCTCGAGACGTTGCCGGTGTAGATCAGGGTGCCGTCGCGGACCACCCGGACCTTGCCGGTCCGCTGGATGAGCCCGGACCGCACCATGCAACCGGCGATGGTGCCCACCTTGCTCACCTTGAAGGTCTGCAGCACCTCGGCTTCGCCGAGCACCTGCTCGCGCTGCTCCGGCTTGAGGAGGCCCTCGAGCGCCGCCCGCACGTCCTCGACCGCCTCGTAAATGATGCGGTAGGTGCGCACGTCCACGCTCTCGCGCTCCGCGGCCGCGCGGGCGTTGGCGTCGGGACGGACGTGGAAGCCCAGCACGATCGCTCCCGACGCCTTGGCAAGGAGGATGTCGCTCTCGGTGATCGCGCCCACCCCGCGGTGGACCACCTCGACCCGCACTTCGACGGTGCTGAGCTGGGCCAGCGCATCGGCCAACGCCTCGGCCGGGCCGCCCTGGTCGGCCTTGATGATGATCTTGAGCTGGCTGACCTGGCCTTCTTTGAGCGCCCGGCTGAAGTCTTCCAGCGTCCCGCCCCGCGCGCCGCGGCGATTCTGGGCCTCACGCTCCAGCCGCTGCCGCTTCTGGGCAATCTCCCGCGCCTCGTTCGCGTCGGCCACGACCAGGAAGGTGTCCCCCGCCGCGGGAACGCCCTCGAAGCCGAGGATCTGCACCGGCATCGACGGGCCGACTTCCTTCACCGGCTTGCCGCGCTCGTCGCTCATCGCGCGGACCCGGCCGGAGAACTTGCCGCAGATGAAATTGTCGCCCAGATGGAGGGTGCCCCGCTGGACCAGCACGGTGGCGAGGGGACCCTTGCCCGGGTCGAGGGTTGCCTCGAGCACCGTTCCATGGCAGGCGCCGGTGGCGTTGGCCTTGAGGTCGAGCAGGTCGGCCTGGAGCAGCAGCTTCTCGAGCAGCTGCTCCACCCCGGTCCCCTTCTTGGCGGAGATCTGGCTGGAGAGGACGTTGCCGCCGAACTCTTCGAGGACGACGTTTTGCTGCAGCAGGTCCTGTTTGACCTTGGCGATGTTGGCCGTGGGCAAATCGATCTTGTTGATGGCGACGAC
>JBGPEJ010000251.1:0-4519 GCA_041482775.1 Gemmatimonadota bacterium
CCGCTCGGCTCGAGGTAGTCGGCGCCCGCCACTGCGCCGGCCCGGACGGTAACGGTCATCCGGCGCCCGGCGAGAACGCAGAAGCAGCTTCGGTAGAGCTCGATGGTGTAGGAGTCACTGCCGCGGGCTTTCCAGAGCGCCCGGGCCTCGGCCAGCTGGTCGTGCTCCCCCGGCGCGGTGGGTGCCGCGCAGCCGGCGGCCGCGAGGAGCAGCGCGAGAGCGGAGA
Source organism: Gemmatimonadota bacterium (assembly GCA_041482775.1). Taxonomy (GTDB): domain Bacteria; phylum Gemmatimonadota; class Gemmatimonadetes; order Gemmatimonadales; family GWC2-71-9; genus JABFSM01. Next base: position 227 of record JBGPEJ010000251.1, read on the forward strand.
GGGTAGGGCGAAGCATGGTCCGAGGATTACCCGCATCGGGCGTGCCGGGGAGCGGTCCGGCGCAAGGCGTTGCGGGATATGGCGTCCGGACGCCCGCCCCGGAGCCCGTGTCGGGGTGACGCCCCGATTTGCCGGGGTCGTGTCGAAGCGACACGCCGCCGGGCTATTCCCCCATGATCTTGATGATGACGCGTTTTCGGCGCTGGCCGTCCCACTCCCCATAGAAAACCCGCTGCCAGGGGCCAAGATCGAGCTTTCCGGCGGTGACCGGGACGACGACCTCGTGTCCCACTGTGAGGCTTCGGAGGTGGGCGGCGGCGTTTTCCTCCCCGGTGTCGTTGTGCTTATAGCGCTTGGGGTCCCACGGCGCCACGGTGTGCTCCAGCCAGTGCAGAATATCCTGCCAGAGCCCCGATTCGTGGTCGTTCACGAAGACCGACGCCGAGATGTGCATTGCGGAAACCAGGGCGAAGCCCTCCCGGATTCCGCTGGCTTCGAGCTGGGCGGCAACCTGGTCGGTGATGTCGATGATTTCCTGGCGCCGCTTGGTCTGGAACCAGAGGTAGTGGGTGTGGGCGGTCACCGGGCTCCCTGCCGGGTCCAGATGGCGATGGCGCCGCAATTGCCGTCGTTGAATTCGCCGGGAAGCTCGCCGGGGCCGCGAAAGATCTCCATGAGCTCGATGTCGCCGGGGCTCACCCGGGAGAGCATCTCGCCGACGGCGGCGCGGATTTCGCGGCGCTCCGCCAATTCCGCTTCGTCCGGTTGGCGAGTGGGGCTGCGAGACATGAAGTCCAGCGGGGATTCGGTGCTCATGCCAATTCCGTGGGCAGGTATCTGCTTGTGCCCATCGATGTACACGTTGATCTTCGGCGGAAATTCGTTGCATCGGAGAAAGGAGATTATTGTGCCGCCGCCTCCCCCGGGGTCATCGCCTTGACGGAGTGAAATCCGTATTCCGGCCCTCCCTTCAAGGAGCTGTGCGGTTTGCTGGGGCTGCCGTCGCTCGATATCCTCCCGACTGATGAATTCCCCAAATCCGATTCTCCTCCGCCGGAAATAGTCGTCGTACTTGGCCGTCCCGGCGTAGCGGGCCGGCTTGGCATAGCGCGCCGTTACCTCGACCTCGGGCAGCTCGAATGCCCCGGGCTCCAGCAGCACCGTCCCGCTCCACTCGCCGTCGGTCTTCAACAGCTGGGCCTTGTATCCCGGGCGGCGGACCTGCACCAGGAGTTCCTTGGCCCGCGGGGCGAAGAGCCGGAAGGTGCCAGAGGCGGAGGTGAGCGCACTCAGTTTTCCGCCCACCACCCGCACCTCGGCGCCCTCGATCGGCTGCCGGAGCGGATCGATCACGGTTCCCGCAATCATGACGCGTGTGGTGTCTGCCTGCGAGGCGAGCGGCGCCGGAGCAAAAGCCGCGGTGAGAAACAGCAGCGAGGTAAGCACGAGGGGACGAGAATCGTACATAGTCCACCTTCCGTCCCGAAGCTACACGCGCCCCGGAGGCGCGTCCACCCGGACTACTCCTTCATCCCCGGCCGCCAGATCGAGAAGGCCACCCCGGTGGTGATCAACCCGGCGATCACCGCCAGCGAGACGGGGGTCGAGAGGTCGTACCAGCGGCTCCCCGCCATCTTAAGCCCGACGAAGATCAGGATCCCCGCGACCGCCGGCTTGAGATATTGGAACCGGTCCATCGCCCCCGCCAGGACGAAATAGAGCGCCCGGAGGCCCAGGATCGCGAAGATGTTCGAGCTATACACGATGAACGGGTCGCGGGTCACCGCGAAGATCGCCGGGATGCTGTCGATCGCGAAGATCAGATCACTCCACTCGACCACCAGCACCACCAGCAGGAGCGGGGTAGCCATCCACCGGGCCTGCGAGCGCACCAGGAAATGATTCCCCTCGTAGCTCGAGCTGAAGGGGAGGAACCGGCGGGCGGTCCGCACCAGCGGATTGCGCTCCGGCTCGATCCGTTCCTCGCCGCCCAGCCGCAGCATCCGGATCCCGGTGAGAATCAGGATCGCCCCGAAGACGTAGATGATCCAGTGGAACTGCGCGAACAGCGCCGCGCCCAGCGCAATCATCACCCCGCGCATCAGCATCGCGCCGAAGATGCCCCACTTGAGCGCTCGCGCCTGCAGCGCGGCGGGAACCGCGAGGTACTGGAAGATCAGCAGGAAGACGAAGAGGTTGTCGACGCTGAGGGAAAGCTCGACCAGGTAGCCGGTGTAAAACTCCAGCGCGTGAGCCGAGCCTTCCCGGAGCCAGAGGAAGAGCCCGAACCCGAACGCGAGAGCCGCCAGCCCCGCGCTCCAGAGAGCGGCTTCCTTGATGGAGAGAACGTGAGAGCGGCGGTTGAGAACGCCCAGGTCCAGCACCAGCAGGGCCAGGACGAGCCCGGCGAAGCCGAGCCAGACCGAGGGGGCATGGTAGGGCACCGGGGGAGACTAGGGCCCCCCTGGCGGGGAGTCAATTTCCCGCACTCCCGACCTCTCCGATCGGGTGTACCTTATGCGGTTCGGGGCCATCGACCGCTTTACCAGGAGCCGCACATGCAGGAGAAGGACCGGGATCCCGTCATTGCCATCTGTCTCCTCGCCGCGCTGGCCGACGGCGGACGCTCCCCGGAGGAACGGGCGCAATTCACCCGAATCGCCCAGCGGCTGGGCGTGTCGGATGCCTCGGAGCTCGTCGCGAAGGTGGAACGGAGAGAAATCACCACCGCCGCCGCCATGGCCCAGCTCTCCACCGCGGAGGCCCGGCACCTGGCCTACGAGATGGCGGTGTCGGTGGTCTACGCCGACGGTGACGCCGCCGAATCGGAGCGCGCCTTCCTGGCGGAGCTGCTGCGGGAGGCCGGCGTCGAGGGCGACGCCCCCGGCGCGCTGCACCAGGAAGCCCAGGCGCTGGCGCTGGCACCCCTGGCCGGACCGCTCCCGGCTTCCTCCTTGGCCTCCTCGACCGGGCCCCGCGCCTCGCAGGCGGGGATTCCCGCGATGTCACACGACCAGGCGCTCGACGAAATGATCCGGCGCCAGGCGCTTCTCACCGGCGCGCTGGAGCTCCTGCCGCAGAATCTCGCGTCGCTCGCGATCATTCCGCTGCAGATGCGGCTGGTCTACCGGATCGGGCAGGACTACGGCCAGAAGCTCGACGGCCCGCAAATCAAGGATCTGCTGGGGGCCATGGGCATCGGCGCCGCGTCGCAGGTGCTGGACGGAATGGCGCGCCGGATCCTCGGCGGGCTCGGCCGGGGAATGTTCGGCCGGGTGCTGGGTGGCATGGTGGGTGGTGCGGCCGGGCTCGCGGCGGGCGCCGGCGTTTCGTTCGTCTCCACTTACGCGTTGGGCCACGCCGCCAAGCAGTACTACGCGCAGGGGCGGGCGCTCTCCGGCGAGGATCTCCGCGCGCTCTTCAAGCGATTCAAAGGAGAAGCCGAGGCGCTGCTGCCCAAGGTCCAGGAACAGATCCACCAGCAGTCGCAGCATCTCGATCTGGGAAAGCTTCTGGAGTCGATTCGGGGAGCTCCTTCAACCGCCTGATTACCAGGGCGGCTCCAGGACATGGTGCGGATCATCCAGCAGGAGGGCGCTCGCGAGGGCGCCCTCCGGCGTTTCGTGCTGCCCCTCCGGGATCACCAGCAGCGCGTTCGCCTTGACCATCGAGGTGAGAATCCCGGAACCCTGCGGCCCGGTGAGGCGCACCGCGGGGAGCCCCTGCTGGCCCGCACCGGCCTCCGGCGGCGTCACCACCGCGCGGAGAAAATGCTGCAGCTTGGGCCCCAGCCGGATTGGCTCGGCCACGCGCACCGGTACCGTCCGCCGGAAGGGGAGGGGCTGCCCCATCATCTTCCGGATTGCCGGGCGCACGAAGAGCTCGAATGTCACCATCGTGCTCACCGGATTGCCCGGGAGGCCGATCCAGGGCACTCCATGCAGCACCCCGAAACCCACCGGCGCGCCCGGCCGCATCCGGAGCTTCCAGAACCGCAGCTCGCCGCCCAGCTGGGCCACTACCGTCCGCAAGTGATCGTGCTCCCCGACGCTGATCCCGGCGGTGGTGACGATGAGATCGCAGTCCTGCGCCCGCGCCAGGTGCTCCCGGAGGCTTTCCGGCGTATCCCGCGCGATGCCCAGGTTGACCGGCTCGCCGCCGGCAAGCCGCACCAGCGCCACCAAGGTATGGGTGTTGGAGCTGGCGACCTTGCGCCCCGAGAGAATCGCCTCGGGCTGATCGACGTCCACGATTTCGTCCCCGCTTCCCAGGATGGCCACCCGGGGCCGCCGG
>JBGPEJ010000252.1:0-4494 GCA_041482775.1 Gemmatimonadota bacterium
CTCCACGACCGCCGCGACATGTTCAAGATGATCCAGTCGGTTGCCGAGCGGATCATGACCGATACCAAGCTCCCCGCTCTGCCGGTGGCGGCCGCCCAGCGCGCCGCCGCCAAACAGGTGCCGACCGAAGCGCTGGCGCTGTTCAGCCGGGCGCTGCTGTACCAGGATCGCGGCGACAAGGCCAAGGCGGTGGAGTACTACCAGAAGGCGCTGGCGGTGTTCCCGGAGTACGCCGAGGCCAACGAAGGGCTCAGGAAGGCCCGCGGGAGTTGAGGCGCGCGAGATCGCGCCGGACCTCGAGCGCGTACGGCACCCGGTCGGGATCGGCGTCGGACCATAGCTCGACGGCGCGGCCGAGGCTCCTGATCGCCTCGGCCCGCTGGCCCAGCCGCTCGTAGATTTCCGCCCTCCGTTGCTCCGCCCGCGCGAGGTAGGGCAGGTCGTCCAGCGCAAACTCCCCGAAGGTTCCATACCAGCGAAGGGCCTCTTCCAGCTTCCCTTGGGAGAGCAACAGCTCGGCGCGGAGAAATCGCTCAGTTTGTTGTCCGAAGTAAGGATCGACCACAGCGAGCCCGAACCAGGTAGTCCGCCGGGCGGCGTCGAGGTGCCGGAGCGCCTCGTCAACTCGCCCGGTGCGGGCGGAAAGAAACGCATCCAGGGAGTGGGTTGCCGCGGTGTCGCCCAAGCCGACGAGGGCCTCTCGCGCCGCCATGGCCCCCGTCGAATCGTGGAGCGCCAACGAGAGCCGGCCGATCGCCAGGGCGAGTCGCGTCCTCATGACCGGGGCGACTCCGCTGGCCGAGTCACTCGTCGCCAGCGCCCTCCGGGCCGTCTCCAATAGTCGAGTGAGTTCCGCCGGCCTAAGAGTGAACAGTCGATTGACCACCAGGCCGTCGAGGGTGATCACCGCCGGGTTGCGATCGTACCGTTCAGCCTTCCAGAGCGCCTCCACTCCGCCGTCCCAGCGACCTTGCGCAATGCGAAGCAGGCCCTCGTCGCGGAGGCTCTGCGACTGAGCGGCAGAATCGATGCGGGGAATGAGCCGGAAGGCTTCCTCCGCGCCGGCAAAGTCACGCAGGTGGACCGCGAGGCGCCAACCCAACGACCAGAGCTGGCCCGGTGCCGCCGCCCGGAGGGCGGAGTCGGCGGCCAGGGGCTTCCGCTGGAGACGCAGCAACAGCCCACGAGCCTCGACATCCGCCGTCGGCGAGCCGGCCAGCCCCTCGAGCCCCACCAACAGGTCTGCCTGGCGACCGGCGGAACCGTCGAGCAACGCCAGATGCCAGCGGGCCCCGCGATGGGTCGGGTCGATCCGCAGCACTTCCCGAAGCGTCCCCGAGGCCTCCTCCACCGGCCGCCCCAACAGTGGGCCGTAGTGAAACATCGTTTCAGCGAGCTGATACCCCGCTTCGGCATCATCGGGGTAGCGGCTCCAGAGCGCGTGGTACCGGCGGTCGGCATCGACAGCATCCCCACGGCGCCAGGCCAGGTAGGCTAGAATCAGGTCCCGATCGCGCGGGGCCAGGCGCTCCGCATATCGCAGCGCCTGGGCGTCGTGCTCGGCGGTGGAGGTCGCCGGGACATCGGCCCAGAGAGTAGCGAGCGAGCAGCGGTAGTGGGCCAGGGCGAAGGCGGGGTCCAGCCGCGTGGCCCGGTCGAACGCAGCGGCAGCCGCGGCATAGGCCCCTTCCCGGAAGAGGTGGTCGCCGCGGAGATACTCCTTGAGGGCCGGGATCGAGTGGGTTGTTGCGGCCGCGGTCCGGACGAGGTGATCGGCGGGGTGCGCCTCCTCCACCAGTAATTCCGAAGTGAGGCTATCCACCAGGCTTACGAATTCCGCCGCGGGGCCTTCGACGGCGACCTCCCTCAGCTCGGCCACGTTGCCGGTCGTCGAATGCACGCCCGCCGTCAGCCGAAGCCGGTCACCCTTGGCAATCGCGGTGCCGATCACGAACCGATCCGCATCAAGTCGTCCCGCGATACGCCGCAATCGCTCGACGTCCGGCCACCGATCCCCGGTACCCACCGCGCTCATCACCGATCCGGGGCTCACCGTAATCAACTGGCCCCCGCCATCGAGATTGGAGCTCAACAGCCGCGCCATCCCTTCGCTGAGGTAGCGATACTCCGAATCCCCCACGACCGCGAAGGGAAAGATGGCGATCCGGATGGACCCGGTGTCGGCCCTGGGGTGGGGGTTCCTTCCCAGCAGCGTGGTGACCAATGCCACGGTGACGACTGCCACCAGGCCGAGCCAGTGGGAGGCCCGAAGGCGGCGCTTCGGGTTGGCGGCGAGGGAGATCCGCTCCGGTGAGTCGGCGACCGGTCCAGGCCGATCGAACGGTGGCTGGACCAGCGGGAGCGCCGGCGCCGCGGGTGCCCGGCTCCGCAGCTCCTCGGCGAACCCGAGCACCACTCGGTCCGGCTCCGCGTCCAGATCGCGGCCGCGCCGTTCGGCGTACCGCCGAGCGCGCTCCAACGCCCCCATACGATCACCCTGGGCGTCCATCGCCCGCATAAGGCGGAGCACCACCGCCGACTCATAGGGCCGGACGTCCGCCAGTCTGCCCCAGCAATGGATGGCTCCCTCAAGCTCACCGAGCGAGGCGAGTCGCTCCCCCTCCCGCTCCAACGCCATGGCAAACTCGCCAACCAGCCGCTCCCGGCGGTCGTCGATCAGTTGTTCGAGCTCAGCGGAGCCTTCGAGATCCACTCCCTCCAGCAGGTCTCCGGTGTAGAGGGCCAGAGCGTCGCTCCACCGCCGGCTGCGGACGGCCGCGTCGAACCGGACCGTATCGAGGATGAGGGATTCGAGCCGGAGTGTGAGGAGGTCGCCGGTGGCTTCCAACGCGCCCTCACCCAGAAGGGCACGGAGATCGTACACCGCAGACGAGAGCTGCCGCCGCGCGGCATCCTCGGTTCGATCCGGCCAGAGCAGGGCGACGATTCGATCCCGGCGCAGGGAGCGATCTCGCGCCAGAGCCAGGACCGCCAGAACGGCCAGCCGTCGCGGCTGCCCCGCCCGCCCCAAGGGGATTCCCTCGGGCGAGTCCAATCTCAATCCCCCGAACAACTTGAGCTCCATCCGGGGGATGGATGCAGCCAGGGGAGAGGATGGAGAGATCATGGCGATACCCGTTTCCTAAGTTACCGCGCTCTCTCGGCGGCACCAGTCTGCCGAAGCTCGCGCGCCGGCGGCTCCGGGCGCCCGACCCGGGGCGAAAGAGGAAGGGTCCAATGGGGTACCATCGCCAGGCTGTTCTGATCGGGGTCCTTGCCGCCGTGTCCGGGTGTGGGGGTGGAACGGCTTCCCCACCCCCACCACCGCCGCCACCACCTGCCCCTGGACCACCAGCGAGCATCTCGATTCAAGCGGGTGATGCCCAGAGCGCCAAGGCGGGCGACGCAGTGGCGGTGCGACCGTCAGTGAAAGTGGTCGACGCCAGCAATCGGGCGGTACCCAACGTGAGCGTCACCTTCACCGTGGCGAGTGGCGGTGGAGCCGTGACCGATGCCGCGCCAACCACGGATGCCAGCGGAATCGCGACGGTGGGCAGCTGGACCATGGGCCTGACGACCGGTACCAACACCTTGACGGCCTCGGTCGCCGGCGTCGTCGGCAGCCCGATCACGTTCACTGCCTCGGCGCTTCCGAACGTCTATCAGCCCGGCGCAAACGCGAACCTGAGCGGGACCCAGAACTTCACTTCGGTGACGATCCCCGCCGGCGTCACCGTGACGATGACGGGCGATCTGGTGCTCAACGTGACCGGACCGGTGACGATCGGTGGGAGCCTAGTGGGCGACTGCCGGAGGCTGACCGTCACGGCCGACGGCGCGCTCACCGTCAGCGGCACGGTGCGGAACCACTGCATCGATCCGGCGGCTACCGCGGTCCCCCTCACCCTCATCGGCAAGGCCTCCTACAGTTTCGACGGGGCCACGATCTCGAGCTCGGGGGACATTGCCATCGTCAACGACCCCGCCCGCGTGGCGACCGGGAGTCCCCCCGCGTCGGTCGCTGCGATGGGGAACGGGCCACGAGCCGCCGCCACCACCGATCGCTGTCGATATGTGAATACCAACGTCGGGGCGGACGACATTCAGCAGAACGCCGCTCGCACCGGCTTTCCAAATGGCGATATCGGGAAGCCCGGAGCAGCGAGAATCCTGGAGTGCGGCTATGCCGCCACCGGCCAGACCGGTGGCAGCATGCTCCTGAATAACGTGACGGTGTACGGCCAGTCGGGAGCCGATGGAGGGGCCGGAGGCGCTGTACCCGGCCTGCCCTCGACCACTGGTGGTAACGGCGGGGCCGCCGGCGCCATCGTCATCACCGCGGACGACGACATCGTCTTCGACGGGCCGGTCACTCTGCAGGGCGGGAACGGCGGGAAGGGCGGCGACGCGAACATCACCGGAGTGCTGGGCAACCCAGGCCAGAGCGTCTCGGCGACCAGCGGGAATGGTGGCGGAGTCAAACCCAAGGACTTC
>JBGPEJ010000253.1:0-4491 GCA_041482775.1 Gemmatimonadota bacterium
GAACATCGTGGGCGTCGTCCTCCAGTGCAACAACTATGACGTCATCGATCTCGGTGTGATGGTGCCCTGCGCGAAGATTCTGGAGACCGCCCGACGCGAGCGGGTGGACCTCATCGGGCTCTCCGGCCTGATCACGCCGTCACTCGAAGAGATGTGTTACGTGGCGGAGGAGATGACCCGGGACGGCTTCACCCTTCCGCTGCTGATCGGGGGCGCCACCACCTCCAAGGCCCACACCGCGGTGAAGATCGCCCCGAAGTACTCGGGCCCCGTGGTGCACGTGCTCGATGCCTCCCGCGCGGTGGGCGTCGCGGGCAGCCTGTTGAGCGACACCCTCAAGGACGAGTTCGTGGCGTCCGTCGGCCGCGAGTACACCGAGGTGCGCCGCGCCCGCGCCGAGCGCGGCGCCGGAGACCGTCTGGGGACCCTCGCAGAGGCTCGGGCCGGTCGTTTCGTTCCCGCCGCCGTGCCGGCGCCCCGACCCTCCTTCCTGGGTACCCGCGGTTTCCCGGACTTCCCCCTCCAGCCGCTGATCGAGCGGATCGACTGGACCCCCTTCTTTCAGACCTGGGAGCTGCCCGGCCGCTACCCGGACATTCTGAGCGCTCCCGCCACCGCGAAGGCGGCTGGCGCGCTCTTCCAGGACGCTCGCGCCCTGTTGGGGCGAATTCTCGAGGAGCGGCTCCTCACTGCGAAGGCGGTTGTGGGCTTCTGGCCCGCCAACGCCGTGGGCGACGACATCGAGCTCTACACCGACGACACTCGAGGCGCGGTCAAGGCGGTGGTCCACACGCTCCGGCAGCAGATGGCCAAGTCGGCGGGGCGGGCCAACCTCGCGCTGGCCGACTACGTGGCGCCGCGCGACGCTGGCTGCCCCGACTACCTCGGCGCCTTTGCGGTGACCACCGGACACGGCCTCGACCCGCTCGTGGCGGAGTTCCAGGCGGCCCACGACGACTACTCGGCGATTCTCGCCAAGGCGCTGGCGGACCGTCTGGCGGAGGCGTTTGCCGAGCGGATGCACGAGCTGGTGCGCCGCGAGCTCTGGGGGTACGCGCCCGCCGAGGCGCTGGCCAACGAGCAATTGATCCGGGAAGCGTATCAGGGTATCCGGCCTGCCCCCGGCTACCCCGCCTGCCCCGACCACACCGAGAAGCGCACCCTCTTCGATCTCCTCGATGCGGAAGCGGTGGCCGGGATCCGGCTCACCGAGAATTTCGCGATGACGCCAACCGCCGCGGTGAGCGGCTGGTATTTCTGGCATCCCGAGGCCCGGTACTTCGGTGTCGGGAAGATCGGCCGCGACCAGGTGGAGGACTACGCCCGGCGCAAGGGAATCCCGGTGGCCGACCTGGAGCGCTGGCTAGCCCCCAACCTCGGCTACGAGCGCTGACATGCCGACTCTGCGCGAGCTGATCGCCGACGGCCGCACCCACGTCTTCGATGGCGCCATGGGCACCATGCTCTACGGCAAGGGCGTCTTCCTCAACGTCTGCTACGACGAGCTCAACCTCCGCCAGCCCGATCTCATCCGGGACATCCACCGGGAGTACGTGCGGGCCGGGGCGGAAGCCATCGAGACCAACACCTTCGGGGCCAACCCGCGGAAGCTGGCCCAGTACGGGCTGGCCCAGGACACCGAGCGCATCAACCGGGAGGCGGCGGCCATCGCCCGGAAGGCCGCGGGCAGCCGAGCCGCGGTGGTCGGCGCGATCGGCCCCCTCGGCATCCGGATCGAGCCCTTCGGCGAGACCTCGGTGGAAGAGGCCCGGGCCGACTTTGCCCGCCAGGCAGCCGGCCTCCTCGAGGGTGGGGTCGACGGCTTCATTCTGGAGACCTTCAGCGACATCGAGGAGCTGCGCGCCGCCTTCGCGGCGGTGCGGGGGCTCACCGATCTGCCGATCATCGCCCAGATGACCATCGGGACCGACGGCCGGACCCACTACGGCACCGAACCGGCCGTGTTCGGCCCGCTGCTGGAGGCGATGGGAGCGGACGTCATCGGCGTCAATTGTTCGGTGGGCCCGCACGGCGTGCTCGAGGCGGTCGAGCAGCTCGCCGGCGTGGTGAGCGTGCCGATTTCGGCGCAGCCCAACGCCGGACTGCCCCGGGATGTGGGCGATCGGAAGATCTACATGGCTTCGCCGGAGTACATGGGGGAATACGCCAAGCGGATTGCCGAAGCGGGGGCGCGGTTTCTCGGCGGGTGCTGCGGCACCACTCCGGATCACATCAAGGCGGTGGCCGCGTTCGTCCACTCGGTGGCGCCCCGCCATCTCAACGTCACCGTCACCTCCGAGCAGGCGGCGGGGGGCGTGGCGACGGTGCCGCTGGCGGAACGCTCCCGCTACGGAGCCAAGCTCGCCCGGGGCGAATTCATCACCACAGTCGAAATCGTTCCCCCCAAGGGGGTGGACCCGGCGCCGATGTTCGAACAGTGCCGGGCGCTCAAGGCCGCCGGGGTGGATGCGGTCAACGTGCCGGACGGGCCCCGCGCGCAGAGCCGGATGGGCGCCCTCCTCTCCGGACTGATGATCGAGCGCGAGGTGGGGCTCGAGAGCGTGGTGCACTACGCCTGCCGGGATCGCAACCTTCTCGGTATGCTCTCCGATCTCCTCGGCGCGGCCGCGGCAGGCCTCCGCAATCTCCTGCTGGTAACCGGCGATCCGCCCAAGATGGGCCCCTACCCCGACGCGACCGCGGTGTTCGACATCGACGCCATCGGGCTCACCAACCTGGTGGCGCGCCTCAACCGCGGCCTCGACCCGGGCAACAATCCGATCGGCGCCCCCACCAAGTTCGTGATCGGGGTCGGGGTGAACCCCGCGGCGCCCGACCTGGCCCGCGAGCTCCGCCGCCTGCACTGGAAGGTCGAGGCGGGGGCCGAGTTCGCCATCACTCAGCCGGTCTTCGATCTCGATCAGCTTGATCGGTTCCTGAAGGAGGTCGAGGGATTCCATCTCCCGGTCATCGGAGGCATCTGGCCGCTGGTGTCGCTTCGTAACGCCGAGTTCCTGGCCAACGAGGTCCCCGGAGTGACGGTTCCCGACGAAGTGCTCGACCGCATGCGGAAGGCAAGCGAGCGGGGCCGGGAGCAGGGGCTCGCCGAAGGCGTTACGATCGCACGGGAATTGCTCACCGCCGTAAAGGACCGCTTGCAGGGCGCTCAGGTCTCCGCGCCTTTGGGGCGGGTGCCGGTGGCCCTCGAGGTCCTCTCGGCGGGGCGCTAGCCCCCGTCGATCACTACCCGGTACCGGCGCAATCGCCTAACTTTCATGGGCTTACGCCATTGCTGACGGCCCAGCCGGAGATTGTGATGCCCGAAATTCTCACCCCCGCGCCCGCCCTGACCTCGCTTTCCGAGGAAGAGGAGCTGTTCCGCCAGACGGTGCGGGACTTTGCGGAGAGCGAAGTGCGGCCGCACGTGAGCGAGATGGACGAGGCAGGAAAGTTCCGGCCCGATCTCATTCAGAAGTTCTTCGACCTCGGCCTCATGGGGATCGAAGTCCCGGAACAGTGGGGCGGCGCCGGTGGGGCCATCTTCATGGCGATGCTGGCCATCGAGGAGCTCGCCCGGGTGGACGCCTCCGCGGCCATCTACGTCGACGTACACAATACGCTGGTCAACAACGCACTGCTCCGCTGGGCCAGCGAGGAGCAGAAGGCGCGGCTCTTTCCCCGGATGACCACCGGCCTCCTCGGCGCATTCGCGCTCTCCGAGCCCAACAGCGGCAGCGACGCCTTCGCCCTGCAGACCCGGGCGGAGAAGAAGGGAGACCACTGGGAGCTCACCGGCCGGAAGTTCTGGATCACCAACGGCGCGGAGGCGGGAATCTTCATCGTCTTCGCGAACACCGATTTCACCAAGGCGTACAAGGGGATCACCGCATTTCTCGTCGAGAAGGAATTCCCGGGCTTCGCGGTCGGCAAAAAGGAATCGAAGCTCGGCATCCGCGCCTCGAGCACCTGCGAGCTCATCCTGGAGGCCTGCCAGGTTCCCGAGGCCAACGTCCTGGGACCGGTAGGTCTGGGTTACAAGGTCTCGATCGAAACCCTCAACGAAGGCCGCATCGGGATCGGGGCCCAGATGGTGGGCATTTCCCAGGGAGCGCTCGAGGCGGCCGTCGCCTACGTGAAGGAGCGCAAACAGTTCGGCAAGCCGATCGCCGAGTTCCAGGGCGTTCAGTTCCAGCTTGCCCAGATGCGGACCGATCTCGAGGCCTCGCGCCTCATGGTGTACAATGCCGCGCGATTGAAGGACACCGGCCGGCCATTCGCACAGGAAGCGGCGATGGCCAAGCTGTTCAGCTCCCAGGTCGCCGACCGAATCACCTCGAATTGTCTCGAATTGTTCGGCGGTTACGGCTATTCCAAGGAGTACCCCGCTGAGAAGTACTACCGGGATGCGAAGATTGGCACGATTTATGAGGGTACCAGCAACATGCAGTTAATGACAATCGCGAAGGCGCTGGTCAAATGAGGGTTCTTTCC
>JBGPEJ010000254.1:0-4457 GCA_041482775.1 Gemmatimonadota bacterium
CGGAATCTGTACGACCCCGATCGGATGCAGCGGCTGGGGTTCGAGTACCACGGCATCGGAAGGAGGCGCCCGTGAGAGTGCTGGTGACCGGGGCGGCCGGCTTCCTCGGCTCTCATCTCACCGACCGCCTGCTGGCCGAAGGCCACACGGTCATCGGCATGGACAATCTCATCACCGGCTCGGAGAAAAACCTCGCCCATCTCGCCGCTAATTCGAAGTTCGAATTCGTCCGCCACGACGTCTCGCAGTACATCAAGGTGGACGGGCCGCTCGACGGCGTCATGCACTTCGCCTCGCCGGCCAGCCCCATCGACTATCTCGAGTTGCCGATCCAGACGCTCAAGGTCGGCTCCCTGGGCACCCACAACTGCCTGGGCCTGGCCAAGGTAAAGGCCGCCCGTTTTTTCCTGGCCTCGACCTCCGAAGTCTACGGAGACCCGCAGGTTCACCCGCAGCCCGAGAGTTATTGGGGCCACGTCAATCCGGTGGGACCGCGGGGCGTGTACGACGAGGCAAAGCGGTTCGCCGAGGCCATCACGATGGCCTACCACCGCTACCACGGCCTCGACACCCGGATCGTGCGCATCTTCAACACCTACGGCCCCCGCATGCGGCCGCGGGACGGGCGGGTGGTTTCGAACTTCATCGTTCAAGCCCTGCGCGGCGAGCCGATCACCATCTATGGAGATGGCACCCAGACCCGCTCCTTCTGCTACGTGTCGGACCTGGTCGAGGGGATCTACCGGCTCTTTCTGAGCAGCCGACACGACCCGACCAACATCGGAAATCCGGGTGAGTATACGGTGCGGCAACTTGCCGAAACGGTGAAGAGCATGACCGGCAGCCGCGCGCCGATCGTGGTACAGGCGCTCCCCACCGACGACCCCAAGGTCCGGCAACCGGACATCACCATCGCTCGGAGCGTGCTCGGGTGGGAGCCGGCGGTTTCCCTCCGGGAGGGACTCGAGCGCACCATCGCCTACTTCCGCACGGTTCTGGCGGGCTGACCGGGCAGCCGGTATCCCCGCACTCGCCCCCCATGTAAGTTTCCCGGATGGTCTGGCCCGCTTATCCGACCGCCTCTGGCAGGAGCATGCGACTTCATCCTGAGTTTCTCATCGCCCAGGCGCGCGAGCGATTCGCGGTCCAGGATTATTACGGCGCGGTGCACCTCCTGGAGGAGGTGATCCGCTCGGGGCGGAGCTTCGCGGACGCGCACCACCTGCTGGGGCTCGCCCTTGCCCTGCTGGGCCACAAGGAGCGGGCGCTCGCCGAATTTGAGCTGGCCCTCGGACTCAATCCCCGGTACATCGAGGCCAACATCCACCGGGGAATCCTGCTTGCCGAGCTGGGCCGGGCCGAGGAAGCGGAGCAGGCGTTCCGCGAGGCGTCGGCCCATGGGGAGGCCCCCGCGGGTGGGTTCTCCCGGCCAGTGGCGGCGCAGCTGGCGAACCGGCACGCCCAGCTGGGCGAGGCCTACGCCGAGGCGGGGGCGCTCCGGGAGGCAATCGCGGAGTTCCGCCAGGCGGTGGAGTTGGGCCCGGCCTTTCACGATCTGCGCTACCGCCTGGCGCGGCTCCTCCTCGAGGCCGGGCGGCCCCTGGAGGCGCGGGAGGAATTGGAGCGGATCCTTGCCGAGCATCCGGACTTCCTGGACGCCCAGGCGTCCCTGGGCCTGGCGCACTATCTGGCGGGCGATGCGGCCGCGGCGCGCGAAGTCTGGTCGCGATGTCAGGCCCGCCGGCCCAACAACGCGCGAGTGACCGCCTACCTGGCCATGGCCAAGCGACTTCCCTCGTGATTCGGGCCGCCATCGTGTTCAGTCTGGTGACGGCGGGGTGTTCCCTCGCCGCCGCGGATCACGAGCGTCTGGGCGACCGGGCCTATCGGGAGGGTCGTTATGCCGACGCGGTGGCGGAGTACAGTGCGTCGCAGAAGAGCGGGGGACGGCCTCGCATCTGGGCCAAGCTGGGCAACGCCGCGCTGCGCGACCACAACCTTGGCGCCGCGGTCCAGGCGTTCGCGGCACTGGCGTCGGCCGACCCGTCACGCGCGGTCGAGGCCGCCGCCGGTCTCGAGCGCGTGGCCCACGCCGCCCAGCGCGGCGGGAGCGCCGAAGTGGCGCACCTTGCCGCCGCGGTCCGTGCGCTCCGGGTCGCGGTACCCGGCCGGCCGCTCGGTCGCTTCGCGCTGGCCCCGATCCAGGGAATCGCCGCCACCGAGGCCCTGGTGGCGCTGCCGGCGGCGCTTGCCTCGGCGGCAGACGGAAGGACGGTGGACTCGCTGCTGGTGGCCTATGCGGGAGCCCAGCGGGTCACGACCGCGTGCGAAGAGGCGACGCGAACCTACCAGACCGCCCTGCGCCGGGCCCGCGACGCCGGGCTCCGGAAGACCGCCTCGGAAGGGCTCTGTGCCTGCGCCGTCCGGCTCGGGCTGGATGCGCTGGCGGCGGAGCAGGCGGAAGCGGCGGAACGCTGGTTCGAGACCGCCGTCAACGCCGCCCCGGCAACCCCGTCCGGCTGGCGGGCGGCCATCGGCCTGGGCGACGCCCGGCTCGGTCAGGGTGACGTGCTCGGGGCGGCAATCGCCTACCAGGGCGTGCTGTCCGCGGCGGGGGTTCCCGATACGCTAGTGAAGCTGGCGACTGAGAAACTGAACGCGCTCGGTGGTCCTCCGCCGGTAGCGCCCGAAGGGATTGGTCGATGAGAGTTCGGCGGTGGAGTCTGGTGCTTGGGCTGGCTGCGGTGGCGGGGTGCCATCATCACCGGACCTCGACGGTGCCGGGCCCCGAAACCGGCTCGCCCCGAGTGGCCGATTCGGTGTGGACTGTTGCCGAGCGGGCGTTCAACCACAGCGACTGGGCCGCAGCGCAAAAGGCGTTCGACCGGTTAGGCCCGATGTTGTCGCCGAGCGACCCGCGGTTCTACCGGCTGCACTTCTTTCAGGGCGAAATCCTGTTCGCCCTGGGGAATCCGCTGCAAGCGGTCCGCGAATTCCGCCGGGTGGCCGACGAGCAGCCGGAAGGCCCCCTCGCGCCCGACGCGCTGCTTCGCGCGGGGGACGCCTACGCCGATCTCTGGCGCCGGCCCGAGCTGGATCCCACCTACGGTGAGACGGCCCGCAACGTCTACCAGGAGGTGGTGAGCCGCTACGAAGGAACCACGGCCGCGCGGCGCGCCACGTTGCGGCTGAACGCGCTCTCGGAGAAATTCGCAGAGAAGGAGTACAAGAACGCCCTGTTCTACTTCCGCTTCAAGGCGTACGACTCGGCGATCCTCCTGCTCCGCGAGGTCATCGCCACCTATCCGCGGGCCGGAATCATCCCGGAGGCCCTGGAGCGGCTGGTGCGGGCCTACCAGATCCTGGGGTATCAGGAGGATGTGAAGGAGACCTGCGCCTACATCGCCCAGTATCATGCCGACCCCGCGGGGCCGCGCCGCCTCTGTCCCAAGGACTCAGTGTCCGGGACCGAAGTAAAGCCGGGGGAGCGCCCCTAGCGTGCGGATCGGTGTGTTCGGCGGTTCGTTCGATCCGATTCATCACGGACACCTCATCGCCGCGGAGGCACTGGCTGACGCGTTGAACCTCGACGAGGTGCGATTGGTGGTGGCCGGGCGGCATCCCTTCAAGGGAGAGCGGCACTCGGCCGCCGCCGAGGACCGCGCCGCCATGGTGGAGCTGGCCGTGCAGGGGAGCCCCCGGCTCATGGCCGACCGCAGCGAAGTGGATCGGCCGGGTCCCTCGTATACGGTGGACACCCTCCGCGGCCTCCGGGCGGGGCGGGCCGGGGCGGAGCTGGTGCTCCTCCTCGGCGCTGATGCGGCGGCGGGATTCGGCGAATGGAAGGAGCCGGAGCAGATCCGGACCCTCGCGCGGGTGACAATCTTCGCGCGGGAGGGCGTGGACCCCGAGGCTCTCGCGGTGCCCCGGGTCGATATCTCCTCGACCGCCGTCCGCGCCCGGGTGCGCGAGGGGCGGTCGATACGTTACTGGGTGCCGGAGGCCGTGGCGGAGTACATCGCCCGGCGGCGGCTGTATCGGGAAGACTAGGGACGAATGATCAAGACGATGCTCGCGAAGGTGTTCGGCACCCGGCAGGCGCGCGAGGTAAAGCGCCTGACGCCGATGGTCCAGGAGGTCCATCGGCATGAGGCCCGGCTCCGCGACCTGAGCGAGGAGCAACTCAAGGGACAAACCGCGCTGTTCCGGGAACGGATCGCCGAGGCCACCGGGGCGATCAAGCGGGAGCTCGAGGAGGTGCGGGCCGCCAAGCACCACTGCGAGGACCCGGCGGAGCGCACCAAACTGGACCAGCGGGCCCATCTCCTCGAGGGCGACTACAAGAAGGCCCTCGGCGTGGTGCTCAACACCCTGCTGCCGGAGGCGTTCGCCACGGTGCGGGAGGTCTGCCGCCGGCTCCTCGGCACCACCGTGATGGTGACCGGCCGCGAGCTCAC
>JBGPEJ010000255.1:0-4447 GCA_041482775.1 Gemmatimonadota bacterium
CATCGCGGCGATGCCGGTGGTCTTGTTGACCTCTTCCTTGGCCATCTGCCCGAGCGACTTGCCGTTCCGGCGCATGGAGGCGAAGAGGATCACGAAGTCCTGCACCGCGCCGCCCAGCACCACGCCGAACACGATCCAGATGGTGCTGGGCAGGTAGCCGAACTGGGCGGCGAGGACCGGTCCCACCAGCGGCCCCGCTCCCGCGATGGCGGCGAAGTGGTGGCCGAAGAGAACCCAGCGCGTGGTGGGCACGAAATCGCGGCCGTTGTTGAGCCGCTCGGCCGGGGTGGCCCGGCGCGCGTCGAGTCCCAGCACCCGGTCGGCGATGAATCGCGAATAGAAGCGGTAGCCGACCAGATAAGAGCCCACCGCGGCCAGGATGAGCCACGCCGCGCTGATGGTTTCGCCGCGATGCAGGGCGATCACGCCCCACGCGGCGGCGGCCACCAGGCTCACCAGGAGCCAGAGAACCCGGATCATGGGGGGAATGTACGGCACGGCAACGGGTTGCTCCAAGCCCCGCGGCTTGCGGCCCCCCCACCCGCTCCGTACCTTCGCCCACACATGGACCCCACCGGATACGATCCGCCTTCCTGGCGCCGC
This sequence comes from Gemmatimonadota bacterium, assembly GCA_041482775.1. Taxonomy (GTDB): domain Bacteria; phylum Gemmatimonadota; class Gemmatimonadetes; order Gemmatimonadales; family GWC2-71-9; genus JABFSM01. The sequence goes on from JBGPEJ010000255.1 coordinate 604, forward strand.
GCCGCCGCGCGTTCCTCGGGAGGGGGCGCCGTGCTGGAGCAGCCGGCGCCTCAGGTCGAACTCCCGGCGGGTTTCCGGGGCAAGGTGGCGATGGTCACCGGCGGGGCCACCGGATTGGGGCGGAGCATCGCGCTCGAATTCGGCCGCCTCGGCTGCAGCGTCGCCTTCTGCTTTGTGGACCTGCCCGGGCGCGACGTGCGGGAAACCGCGCTGCTCACCGAAACGACCCTTTCCGCGATGGGCGTCGGGGTGTACGCGGACGTTTGCGATGTCCGCGACCGCGCCCAGGTGGAGCGCTTCGTCGAGCAGGTCCGCAAGCGCTTCCAGTCGGTCCACTTCCTGGTGAACAACGCCGGAGTCGCCAACGACGGTGCGCACTGGCGGCTTTCCCCGGCGGAATGGGCCGAGGTGATCGAGACCAACCTCACCGGCGCGTTCAATTGCATCAGCGCTGTGGCGCCGAGCTTCCGGGGCCAGCGCTACGGGAAAATCGTGAGCATCAGCTCTCACCTCGCCGGCCATCCGGGGTTTGGGGTGGCCAGCTATGCGGCGAGCAAGTCGGGGCTGGAGGGCCTGACCCGGGCCGTGGCGGTGGAGCTCGGCCCCAGCAACGTGAACGTCAACGCGGTGGCGCCCGGCTTCATCCGGACCGAGCGGCTGCAGCTCCTCCCGCCCGAGGTCATCGACAAGGCCCGGAAAAGCTCGGTGCTGGGCCGGATCGCGGAGCCGGAGGACGTGGCCCGGGTGGTCAGCTTTCTCTGCTCCGACGAGGCCCGCCATATCACCGGGCAGACCATCGTGGTGGACGGCGGGCTGTCCCTGGAATAGGCGTCCGCCGACGGGGCCGGTTAACTTTGGCCCTACATGTCGATAATCCTCCGGGGCGTCCCGCTCCTCGCGCTTTGTGGTGCGGCGCCCCTCTTTTCCCAGAGCAGGCCGCCCAAGCCGGTCAAGCCGCTGGTGCCGGCCGTTGCCCTCGCTACCAGCGGGCTCGCCGGACAAGGCGTTGCGGTGCTTCCCCTCACGATGGTGGTGTCGGATTCGCGGATTCCCGGCGGTGCCGGTCCCAAGGCGCGCGCCACCACCCTCCGGTGGGCCGACTCACTCCTGGCCGAGACGCTGACCGAGGAAGCCCCCGAGGTAAACTGGATGCTGCCGCCGGAGCTGCGCCGGACGGCGCAGCGGTCCGGCGGGCTGATGCCCGCCCCGGACCGGATGGGGCAGTCGGTAATGCGTTCGCCGCAGCTCAAGGAGGCCCCCGACCCGTTGCGCAGCTACATCCGCCAGCTGGTGGCGCTCTCCGGCGGCGCGCGGTTCGCGTTCATCCCCGCGGCGCTCTACCTGACCCCCGCGCCGGGCGACACGCTGAACGTCGAGCTGGCCGCCGTGCTGGTCGATGGTCGCCTGGGGCGGGTGGTCTGGCGCACCCTCGCCGTCGGCCGGGGCGAGACCGCGGATGATGCCTTCCGGGCCGCGCTCAGGACCATCCTTCCGCCCGACTCGCACTGACCATGACGTACGACGTGACCCTGATCCCGGGCGACGGGATCGGGCCCGAAATCACCGAACAGACCGTCCGAATCGTCGAGGCAACCGGCCTCAAGTTCTCCTGGGACGTCCAGCAGGCGGGGATGGCGGCGGTGGCGTTGTGCGGCGACCCCCTTCCCGAGGCCACTCGCGCCAGCATCCACCGGCGCAAGGTGGCGCTCAAGGGACCGCTCACCACCCCGGTGGGCGACGGCTACCGCTCGGTCAACGTGGCGCTCCGGAAGGAATTCGAGCTGTTCGCCAATCTCCGCCCCGCCCGGACCATCGTGCCCGGCGGTCGCTTCGAGAACGTGGATATCGTGCTGGTGCGGGAAAACCTCGAAGGCCTGTACGTCGGCGTGGAACACTGGATCCCCATCGGCAACGATCCCCACGCGGTGGGCGAATCGGTGGCCATCCTGACCCGGGTGGGGAGCGAGCGGATTCTGCGCTACGCCTTCGAGTACGCGGTGCGGCACGGCCGGAAAACGGTGACCATCGTCCACAAGGCGAACATCCTCAAGATGGTGAGCGGGCTCTTCCTGGAAACCGGCCGCGCCATCGCCCGGGAATACGCGGGCCGGGTGGAATCGAACGACCTGATCGTGGACAACTGCGCCATGCAACTGGTGCTCCACCCGGAGCGGTTCGACCTCATCGTCACCACCAATCTCTTCGGCGACATCCTGAGCGACGAGATTGCCGGACTGGTCGGCGGGCTGGGCCTGACCCCCGGCGGCAACATCGGCGCCGCCGCGGCGATCTTCGAAGCGGTGCACGGGAGCGCCCTGGATATCGCGGGGAAGGGAATCGCCAACCCGGCGGCCCAGATCCTGGCCTCGGCGATGATGCTGGACCACCTCGGCGAGCGGGCGGCGGCCGACCGGATCCGGCGGAGCGTGGTGGCCACGGTGGCCGGGGCCGGAATCCGGACCCGCGACCTCGGGGGCAGCGCCGGCACGCGGGAGTTCGCGGATGCGGTCATCGCTCGCCTCACTTGAGCCCCCGGTTCCCTGCGCCCGGTGCCACCGCAAGGTTGCCGGCGTCAAGTGGGGCGATCTCTGCCCCGAGTGCCAGGCCGGGCTCAAGCGGCGTGCAATTCCGCTGGCGCGGGGCATCTCCCTCCTCGCGGCGCTGCTGGTCATCGGATACGCCTGGCTCCGGATTCCCCTGGGGCTCACCAGCCGCATCTGGGTTGCGGCGATTGCTATTGCCACCTACTTCCTGGTGCGCAAGATCGTGACCCAGATCGCGATGGAGGTGCTGCGCAAATGAGGAGACTTCCCATGTCACGAATCGCCCTGACCGCTCTGATCCTGCTGGCCCCGCCGCTGGCCGCCCAGACCGGGCTCACGATCTACAATGACGGACGGGTGCTGGTGCGGCGGACCCTGCCCGTAGCCCTGCCGGCGGGCCCCAGTCAGCACCGCCTGTCGCTCGGCGTACTCGACCCCGCGACGGTGATGGCCCTCGACTCGGGCGTCACCATCACCGGGAGCGCCTACGACGAATCGGTGGATGAGCCGAACACCATGCGGCGCGCGGTGGGCCTGACCCTCAAGTTTCTGCCCGGCTCGATGCGGAACGGGATCATGGACACCATCACCGCGACCGTGGTCGGCGTCAGCCCGGAGCGATTCCGCCTCGCCGACGGCCGGATTTCGTTCCAGCGCCCCGGCCTCCCGCTCTACCCGGCCGAACTGGTGCTGAGCGACCCCACCCTCGCCGTGGCACTCCGCGCCGCGGCGGCGCGGCCGTCGCTCCGACTCGGCTACTTCACCCAGGGGGCCGACTGGAACGCCCAGTACGTGGTGATGCTGGGGAAAGGCGTCGCCCGGATCAGCGGCTCGGCGGTGATCCCGTCGGTGAGCCTCCGGGTCCAGGACGCCGAGCTGCAGCTCCTGGCCGGATCGGTGGGGCGGGCCGACGCGCGGGGCAGGTTTGCCCCGGCGCCGATGATGGCGGCAAAGGCGATGGGAGATCTGGCCGGCGGAGCGGCCGGGGAGCAGCAGATCGGGGAGGCGCACCTGTACACCATTCCGGGTCGGATTTCGCTCGAGCCCGGCGTCACCACCACCGCCGCGCTGTTCGACCCGGCCACCGCGCCGTGGGAGCGCGCCTACGTGGTGCGCGGGCAGCTCCCCTGGTACGGCCCGCTGCAGCAGTTCGGCAACGACGAGAACGTGGTGCCGGTCGAGGTCTGGTACACCCTCAAGCGCCAGGCCAAGACCCCGTTCGGTGATATCCCGCTTCCCGAGGGCGCCTTCCGGCTCTACGAGCCGGACGACGCCGGCCGCCTGCAGCTGATCGGCGAGTC
>JBGPEJ010000256.1:0-4433 GCA_041482775.1 Gemmatimonadota bacterium
CGGCGTGTGCGTAAATCTGGCGGCCGGGGCGACCACGAGCTCCTGCCCGAGCGGCGTGGCCAACGGCAGCGGTGGATGAATCGCGACGCAGCCCACCTGTTCGGCCGGTCAGACGATGCAGAACGGCGTGTGCGTAAATCTGGCGGCCGGGGCGACCACGAGCTCCTGCCCGAGCGGCGTGGCCAACGGCAGCGGTGGATGTATGGCGACGCAGCCCACCTGCTCGGCCGGTCAGGCGATGCAGAACGGCGTGTGCGTAAACCTGGCGGCCGGGGCGGCCACGAGCTCGTGCCCGAGCGGCGTGGCCAATGGCAGCGGTGGATGCACCGGGACGATGCTGAGCGTGGGCCCGGTCTCACGTGATTTCGGATCGGTGCGGTCGGGAGCGGCATCGACCGCCTTCATGTTCACCGTCGTCAACGGCAGCACGGGGTCGGTGAGCGGGATCTCCGTCGCGGTGTCGGGCGTCAACGCCTCGAGCTTCACGATCGCGTCCAACACGTGCGGCGGCGGCCTCGCGGCCGGAGGGACCTGCGCGGTGGGCGTGAGGTTCAGCCCCTCCTCCGTCGGGGTCAATACGGCGTCGCTCGACGTGACGGCGACCTCGAGCGGCAGCGCCCGCGCGAGCCTGACGGGGACGGCGATTCCCTGATCCCGACGGAGTACGTCTCACAGCATCAGGAGAACCGGACGACTAAGGCCGCGTAACTCTATCTGAGCCGCGTCAGCTTACGGGACCAACGTCACCGGTTACCGAGGGCGAGGGTGAGCAGGTGATGACCGGCGGTGGCCGGTCGGGTAGGTTCGGGCGGGACTGGATTCGTGACGGCACCAGTTCTTGAAGCAGTTCTTGAGACGATCTCGCGCCTAGGTTGAAACAACGCGCAAGCCCCGCCGGCGTAGCCGCTGACGGGGCTCTCAGTTTCAGTCATGGGCCTGGGAAGACTTGAACTTCCGACCTCACGCTTATCAGGCGTGCGCTCTAACCACCTGAGCTACAGGCCCCGCTCACACAGCTCCACGTACCACAGCAACATCCTCCCGCGGACCTAACACCGCTACCGCTCCTCCGGGGTTTCCTCTTCGATCTCGAAGTCGTCGTCGAATTCCTCCTCGACGTCGTCATCCTCCCCCCGCAGCTCGCCCTCCTCGTCGTCGAACTCGTCGCCTTCGAGCTCGTCGTCGTTGTCGTCGCCGAACGCGAAACCGTCCTCGAACTCGTCCTCGTCCTCGTCGAACCGCCGACGGAGTTCCACGTCCGTGAGCGACGCCACCAGGGCCGGCATTGTTTGGGTCCTCCTACGCCGCGGGTGAGTTACGACGCATCCGCGATCCGGGCCGCCGCCCGGGCCGCCTTCTTCCGGTCTACCGCCGCCAGCATCCGTTTCCGCAGCCGGACGTTCTCCGGCGTCACCTCGATCAGCTCGTCCTCTTCGATGTACTCGAGGCCGTACTCCAGGGTGATGTGGCGCGGCGGCTCCAACTGCACGTTCTCGTCCGAGGCCGTCGTGCGCATGTTGGAGAGCTTCTTCTCCTTGGTGACGTTCACGTCCATGTCCCCGGGGCGGGAGTTTTCTCCCACGATCATCCCCTCATAGACATGTTCCCCCGGCTCCACGAACATCTGGGCCCGCTCCTGCAGATTCCCCAGGGCAAACGCCACCACCGACCCCTCGCGGTCCGCCACCAGCACCCCGCGCTTCCGTCCCGCCAGCGGGCCCGCCCACGGCCCGTAGTCGAGGAACCGGTGATGCATGGTGCCGGTGCCCCGGGTATCGGTCAGGAACTCCGAGCGGTACCCGAACAGCCCGCGGCTGGGAATCCGGAACGCCAGCCGCACCAGCCCCATCCCGGGGTTCCGCATCTCGGTCATCTCGGCGCGCCGAGGTCCCAGCTTTTCCATCACCGCCCCCATGTGCTCCTCGGCGACGTCGATATTCAATTCCTCGTACGGCTCCAGCCGCTCGCCGGTGTCGCTCACCTTGGTGATGACCCGCGGCCGGGAGACCTGGAACTCGAACCCTTCCCGCCGCATCGTCTCCATCAGGATGCCCAGGTGGAGCTCACCCCGCCCCGAGACGGTGTGGGTGTCGGGAGAGTCGGTCTCCTCCACCCTGAGCGCCACGTTGCGCTCCAGCTCCTTGTAGAGCCGGTCCTTTACCTGGCGGCTGGTGACGTACTTCCCCTCCCGGCCGGCGAAGGGACCGTTGTTGACGATCACGTCCACCGAGATCGTCGGCTCTTCGACCGCGATGCCCTCGAGGCGCTCCCGGCATTCCGGCGAGGTGAGGGTCTTTCCAATTTCGATGCCCTCGAAGCCGGAGACGACGCAGATGTCTCCCGCCTCCACCGACTCGACGTCGATCCGGGCCAGCCCGTCGAAGGTGTAGAGCCGGGTGATCCGGCTCTGGTCGCCGACTCCCTCCTCCACCAGCCCCGGCTCTCCCAGCGGGAGCACCGCCACGCTCTCCCCCACCCGCGCCACCCCTCGCTCGACCCGCCCGATCCCCAAGCGGCCGAGGAACGGGGAGTGATCGAGCGTCGAGATCAACATCTGGAACGGCCCCGCCGGATCTCCGGTGGGCGCCGGCACTCGGTCCAGGATGGCCTGGAACAGCGGAACCAGGTCGGTGCCCGGTTTGCCCAGGTCCGGCGTGGCGGTCCCGTGGCGGCTCGAGGTATAGAGGAACGCCGCGTCGAGCTGATCGTGACTGGCCTCCAGGTCGATGAAGAGACCCAGCACCTCGTCGTGGACCCGCATCGGCTCCGCGTCGGAGCGGTCGATCTTGTTGATGGCGACGATCGGCTGCAGCCCCAGCGCCAGCGCCTTCCGGGTCACGAACCGGGTCTGCGGCATCGGCCCTTCGGCGGCGTCCACCAGGATCAGCACCCCGTCCACCATCCGCAGGATCCGCTCCACCTCACCGCCGAAATCGGCGTGGCCGGGAGTGTCCACGATGTTGATCTTGGTCCCGTGCCAGCGCACCGCGGTGTTTTTCGCGAGAATCGTGATGCCCCGCTCGCGCTCCAGCGGGTTCGAATCCATCACCCGCTCTTCGACCTGCTGATTCACCCGGAAGACCCCCGCCTGGCGCAGCATCTGATCCACCAGGGTGGTCTTGCCGTGATCCACGTGCGCGATGATCGCAATGTTACGAATGTCCACTTTGCCAGTCCCAACTGTCGGTACGACGATTCGGCGGGCAGTCAGTCCTCGACCCCCCGACCCTGCTCCAAGTCGGCCATAAATAAGGATCTAGCGCCCGTCCCGCAACCCTCGGTCAGTGCCGGTGGTTGTGGGGATGCCCATGGGCGTGGGCGTGATCGCTATCCGCTGATGGGGCAACGGGTTCGAGGCAGTCCACCCCACCGCACTCATCCTCCACCTCGAGCTGGATGGTGGCGTGGGCAATTCCCAGCCCCGAGAGCGCCTTGCGGAGCCCGGCCAGGGCGGCCGGGTGGACCGATAATTCCGGCACCACGGCGTGCCCGCTCATCGCCACGACGCCGCTGGTGACGGTCCAGACGTGGAGGTCGTGCACGGCCCGCACGCCGGCCACCCCCATCATGCGCCCCCGCACATCGTCGAGGGCCAAGTGGGCGGGCACCACCTCGAGAAGGATGTCGGTGCTTTCCCGGAGCAGGCGCCACGCCCCTCCCAGGATGAGCAGGGCCAGCAGCACCGAGATGATCGGATCGGCCACCGTCCATCCGGTGAGCGCCACCACTACGGCGGCGATCACCGTGCCCACCGAGGCGAGGATATCTCCGACGATATGGAGGTAGGCCCCCCGGACATTGATGTTGCCGTGGCGGTGGCCGTGCAGCAGCCAGAGGCTCCCGGAGTTGACCAGCAGGCCCAAGCCGGCCACCACCACGAAGAGGGTGGTGTCGATCGCGTGGGGCCGGCCGATCCGCGCCACCGCCTCGAAGACCACCCACGCCGCCAGCCCGAAGAGGGTGGCGCCGTTGACCAGCGCGGCGAGGATTTCCCAGCGGAGGTATCCGTAGGTGCGCCGCGGGTCGGCGGGGCGCCGGGCCAGGAGGGCGGTGAACAGGGAAAGGCCCAGGGCGCCCACGTCGGTGAGCATGTGGCCGGCGTCGGCCACCAGCGCCAGGGCGCCGCTCACCCATCCGGCGGCCAGTTCAACCACCATGAACAGGGCGGTGATCACCAGCACCACGAGGAGACGGTTCGACACCGCCCCTCGCCCCCCCGCCGCGGAACTGCTTACCTTCTCGGGTATGGAGCCTCCACAAGTCGGGTCGGGATCGGTGGCGCTCGGTATTGCCGCGATCCTGGCGCTGGTGCTCGCCAACGCGTTATTTGTCGCCGCCGAGTTTGGTCTGGTCAGCGCCCGCCGCTCCCGCCTCGAAGAGCAGATTCGGGCCGGCGACCGAAAAGCTATGCTGGCGGCGCGGGCCATTCAATC
>JBGPEJ010000257.1:0-4425 GCA_041482775.1 Gemmatimonadota bacterium
AAGCCGGCCGACAACCTCGACGCGACGGCGTTCACGGCCGTCGACCGCCGCACCATGACCGAGATCAAGTTCCCCAATCCGGCGGCCGAGTATCAGCTGGTCACCATGCAGAACATCGCGTACAGCAATATCCCGCTGGACGCCAAGGGCCGGATCAAGGGCTCGCTCCAGATCACTTCGCCGGAGCGGTTCTGGGGTCAGTCGAAGTTCCTGATTCTGGTCGAGAGATAAGCCGCGGCCGCAGCCGAGGTTGCCGGCAGGTAGTGAACGGGGGGGCCTCTCGCGAGGCTCCCCCGTTCGGCGTTACCCCGAGGCACCCGCCGGGGTTCCGCTAGCGGATGACCCGCAGGCTCCGGAGAAAGTCCTCCAGCAGGGCATTGAATTCGTCCGGCCGCTCCATCATGAGGAAGTGGCCCACCCCGGCGATCGTCTGGTACCGGATCCCGGGCACCAGCCGCTTCGCATACGCCACGTACTCAGGTGTCCACCCGGGACTCGGCGACATCACCGCGAGGACCGGCACTTCGATCGGGTCGTCCCGCCAGATGGCCGGATTGATCTGCTCGCGCATCGCGCTCGCGGCCACGCGCTGGGGGGTGGCGGCCGCCATCCGTCTCACCGACGCCTTGAGTGCCGAGTCGGCCCCCGGGCCCAGCAGGGCGTCGATCATCTTCACGAGGTTGGCGGCGTAGTCCGCCCCTTCGAACCGGGCCAGAAAGGGACCCGCTTCGACGGTGTCCTTGAAGTAGGCGCGGAGGGCTCCGTCAACCACCACCAGACCGATCACCTTGGTGGGATACTTTCGATAGTATTGTCGTATGACGGGGGTGCCCATGCTGTGCCCCACCAGCACCGCGCGCTCGACCCCGGCAGCCCGCAGGACGGCGTCCACCGCGCCGGCGAAATAGTCCATCGAGTAGACCAGCTCGGGCTTGTCGCTGCGACCGAAGCCGGGGAGATCGAGAAAGAGGGCCCGGACCCGCCCATCCACCGCGGGCACCTGGGCTCGCCAGACGGTGAGATCGCAGGCCCAGCCATGCACGAATACCACCGCGGTGGGGCCGGAGCCGAGGCTCTTGTAGTGGAGCCGGATTCCCTGATAGGGGGCAAACCGCGAGGGGGCATGGTCGAGGGGGGCCCCCTGGGCCCAGGCACCCGGGACCACGCCGTTCAGGAGAAGAACTGGCACTGCATAACGGAGCATGGACGGTATCATGGCCTCCTCCCCGGCTGAACAATACCTTGACCCGGCCCTCTCGCCGAGGATCGAGTGAATAAGCGCGACGTGCTGGTGGAGCGGTTGTTCGAGCTTCCGTAGCGCTTCCCCCGCGGACCCGGCGCCGCCAGATTTCCGGCTTCGAAGGCCCGCGCCATTCCCGAAACCCCGGTTGCCATGCCGTCCTCCCGCCCGCTCTCCCTCGCCCTCACCGTGTTGCTCGCCCTGCCGCTCGCGGCCCAGACCGGCAAGGACCCCGAGGCCCGGCGCCTCGAGCGCGAAATCCTCAAGCAACTGATCGAGATCAATACCAGCGACTCCGCCGGCCACACTGCCGAGGCCGCTCGGGCGATGGCCGATCGCCTAGTGGCCGCCGGGCTGCCCGCGAGCGACGTCCAGGTGGTGGGTTACAACCCCCGGTACCAGAGCCTGGTGGCGCGGTACCGGGGGCGGGCCGGAGGGAAGAAGCCGATCCTCCTCATGGCGCACCTCGACGTGGTCGACGCACGGAAGGAGGACTGGTCCACCGACCCGTACCAGTTCGTCGAGAAGGACGGCTGGTACTATGGCCGGGGCACCAGCGACGTCAAGGACGGCGCGGCGATGCTGGTGGCCAACTTCATCCGCTACAAGAAAGAAGGGTTCGTTCCCGATCGCGATCTGGTCATCGTGCTCACCGCCGACGAGGAAACCACCGGCGAGAGCATTCGCTGGCTGGTGACCGATCACCGCGAGCTGGTGGATGCCGAGTTCGCGCTCAACACCGACGGCGGCGGCGGCGACTACAAGGACGGGAAGCCGATTCGATTCAATGTGCAGGCGGCCGAGAAGGTCTACCAGAGCTTCGTGCTGGAAGTGCGCAACAAGGGTGGGCACAGCTCCCGCCCGGTGCCGGACAACGCGATTTACCACCTCGCACGGGGCCTGGCCCGGATCGCCGACTTCCAGTTTCCGGTGCGACTGAACGACGTGACCCGCGCCTTCCTGGAGCGGGGGGCCGCGGCGGAATCTCCAGCGCTCGCCGCGGAAATGCGGCTGGTCGCGAAAACCGGCAACCCGGCCGCGGCCCGGAAGCTTTCCGCGGCGTCACCCTACTACAACTCGGTGCTTCATACCACCTGCGTCGCCACCCGGCTGTTGGCCGGCCATGCCGACAATGCCCTGCCCCAACTGGCTCGGGCCACGGTCAATTGCCGGATCGAGCCCGATGATCCGGTTGACAGCGTCGAGGCGGCGCTGCGACGGGTGGTGGCGGACACCGAGATCCACATTTCCCGCGCCGCCGATGCGCATCCCAGCCCTCCGTCGCCGCTTCGAAGAGACATCATGGAGCCGGTGGAGGGCCTGGCCCGGAGGTACTGGCCCGGGGTGCCGGTCGTTCCGGAGATGTCCACCGGCGCAACCGACGGCCTGTATACCCGGATCGCCGGCATCCCCACCTACGGCGTGGCGGCGGTGTTCGACGACATGAATGATTCCCGGGCCCACGGCCGGGATGAGCGCGTGGGGGTCAAGGAGTATCACCAGGCGGCGGAATACTGGTATGAGCTGGTGAAACGGCTGGCCGGCGGCACCCCGGCAAGCTGACGTCCGGGAGGACGCACGGCGAGAAGGAAGGAGGGGAGATGGATCAGTCCCGACGGGATTTCGTGAAAAGCGCCGGGGCGGCCGGCCTCGGCAGCGCGGTGGCCGCGGCGTTGCCGCTCGACGTTTCCGGCGCGCCGCTCACCGATCGGGGGCCACTGCTCTTCCGGGCCCCCCCGATGGATCGCGTCCGCATCGGGTTCGTCGGGGTCGGCGGCCAGGGGAGCAGCCATGTCGAGAATCTTCTGACGCTGGAGGGCGTCGAGATCAAGGCACTCTGCGATATCGTTCCCGAAAAAGTGACTTTGTGGCAGCAGAAGATCGTCGCGATGGGACGGCCGGAGCCTGCCGCGTACACCCGGGGCCCCCGTGACTTCGAGCGGCTCTGTACCGAGGAGCAGCTGGACCTGGTGTTCACTGCCACGCCGTGGGAGTGGCACGTGCCGGTGCTCCTGGCGGCGATGCGGAACGGCAAGCACGCCGCGTCCGAAGTGCCGATCGCCTATACCGTCGATGACTGCTGGGAGCTGGTCGAGACCGCCGAGAAGCTGCAGAAGCACTGTGTGATGATGGAGAATTGCTGCTATGACCGCCTGGAGATGCTCGCCCTCAACCTGGCCCGCAAGGGAATCCTGGGCGATCTCCAGCATGGGGAATGTGGTTACAACCACGACCTCAGGGGCATCAAGTTCTCCACCGAGGGCGAGGGTCTCTGGCGGAGAGCGCACGCCACCCGGAGGAACGGCAACCTCTACCCCACCCACGGACTCGGGCCCATCGCCCAGGCGATGAGCGTCAATCGCGGCAACCAGTTCGACTACATGGTGTCGATGAGTGGCCCGTCACGGGGCCTCCAGAGCTGGCAATCGGAGCACCTCTCCGCCGACGACCCCCGCCGCGGTGAGCGATACGTGCTGGGCGATGTAAACGTCACCCTGATCAAGACGATGAAGGGGCAGACCATCTACGTCACCCACGACACCAACCTGCCCCGCCCGTACAGCCGGAAGTACGTGCTCCAGGGAACCAGGGGTCTGGTCGAGGGGTATCCCCGCCGCGTGTATGTCGAGGGGATGAGCCCGGCGAACGACGGCTGGGATCCGATCGAGACCTGGTTCGCCTCCCACGACCACCCGCTCTGGAAGAGTGACCGGGTTCAATCAGCCAGGGTGGGGCATGGGGGAATGGACTGGCTGGAGGACTGGCGGCTGGTCAATTGTCTTCGCGAGGGTCTGCCGACCGATCAGAGCCTGTACGATGGCGTGGCGTGGAGCGTGATCGGGCCGCTCAGCGAAAAGTCCGTCGCCCGGGGCGGCAAGCCACTCCCGGTGCCGGACTTTACCCGCGGACGCTGGAAGAGCACCGAGCCCCTCGGCATCATCGAGGGATGAGCGCGGGGTTCAGATCCGACGGTAACGCCGCCCGCGCATCATTCCCCACGCCATCGGTCGCCGGTCCATGCGCTCCCGGAGGTGGTCGAAGGCCCGCGAGCGGAGCTCCATCCGGCGCTGCGAGAACCGATCCTGCATCGCGAACTGACGCCCCCGCATGCGGTCCATCCGCTCGAACGCCCGGTCCATCGCATTCATCCTGATCCGCCCCAGATCCATGCGCAGCCCGGGCAT
>JBGPEJ010000258.1:0-4418 GCA_041482775.1 Gemmatimonadota bacterium
ATCACCAGCGGCACGTTGCCGGCGTGCTCTCCCAGCACCCGGTCGAGCGCGGCGAGGTCCATGTTTCCCTTGAAGGGATGGATGGTCTGCGGCTGGCGCCCTTCGGCGATCGGAAGGTTCAAGGCCACCGCGCCGCAATGCTCGACGTTCGCCCGAGTGGTGTCGAAATGGGTGTTGTTGGGGACGATCGACCCGGGCTTGAGCGTCGCACGCGCGAGGATATGCTCGGCGGCGCGGCCCTGGTGGGTGGGGATCACGTGGCGGAATCCGGTGATCGCATGGACCGACCGGACGAAGGCATGGAAGGAGCGGCCGCCGGCGTAGGACTCATCGCCCTTCATCATGCCGGCCCACTGGTACACCGACATCGCCCCGGTTCCCGAGTCGGTGAGGAGATCGATGAGCACGTCTTCCGCGTCGAGCTGGAAGACGTTGTAGTGGGCCGCGCGGATGGCCGCCGTCCGGTGGGCTTCGGTGGTTTGGCGAATCGGCTCCACCGTCTTGATGCGAAATGGCTCGATGATCGTCTTGAACTTCACGGGTGGCTCGGCGTGAGGGGGGAGGGCGTCATCCCGGCGCGATGGGCCGCCAGGAGCACCGCAGTGAGCACCGCGAGGCCGGTGACCTGGTGCAGCACGCCGAGGACAATCGGTACCCGCAAGAGCAGCGTCGTGATGCCGATCCCCACCTGCAACAACGCGATGAGGCCTGCGGCAAGCGTGGCGCGGCGAACCGGGGCGGACACCGCAAGCCCCCGGCCGGCCGCGGCGAGCGTGAGCAGCAGCGTGGCGGTACCGAGGGCCAGCACCCGATGATGAAACTGCGCTGCCGCCGGATTCTCGAAGGCATTGCGCCAACCGGTTCCCTGCAGAAAGTATCCCGGGGGAACAATGTGCCCCCCCATCAGCGGAAAGGTGTTGTACACCCTGCCGGCGTCGAGACCGGCCACAAACCCGCCTGATAGCAGGGTGATTATCGTCAAGCACGCTGCGGCGATCGACCCGCGGCGCAGGAATCGCGTGGTCGGGAGGGCGCCGATTCGGGGCGCGCTCAGATCCAGTGCGGTCCACACGCAGACGACGTAGATGACCAGCGCTAACCCAAGGTGGACGGTGAGCCGGTAGGGACTTACGTCCTGACGGATTTCCAATCCGCTCTTTACCATGTACCAGCCCAGTGCGCCCTGCGCCGCCGCGAGCACCGGCAGAAGGAGCAGCCTCCCGCGGTAGCCGCGGCGGATGTGGCCCCGGGCCAGCAGCACGAAGTAGGGCAGCGCCAGCACCAGCCCAACGAGACGGGCGAGCAGGCGGTGCACCCACTCCCACCAGAAGAGAGCTCGGAACTGTACCAGGGTGATCCCGCGATGCACCGTCTGGGCTTCGGGGATGGCCAGATAGCGCTGGTAGGCGGCGCTCCACTCCGCGCTCGAGCGCGGCGGAAGGATCCCCGACACCGGCCGCCACTCGGTGATGGAGAGCCCGCTCTCGGTGAGGCGAGTGACGCCCCCGATCGCCACGGCGAGGACTACCGCGGCCGCCGATGCGACCAGCCAGCGCCGCACCGGGAGATCCGACGCAGTGCTCATGGCCGTGACGCCTCGGCGCGCATCTCGAGCATCCGGCGCTCGGCGTTGAAGCCGACCAGTACCACCCGCCGGGGCATCAGTGCCAATGCCGTGTCGAGCACCAAGCTGGGCGGGATCGCCGCGCGCGCCCGCCGGGTCCGCTCGGTGTCCTCCCGTTGGGCCCGCCCGGCAAAGACACCAGTGTCGGCCTCGGGCACCGCCGACCCGGAAAAGGCCGCCGCATCGTGGTCGGTCTTTTCCCGGCGGGTCAGCGTCACCCGTACCCGGTGCCGTCCGGGCGGAACGGGGTAGTCCCGGAGCAGGTAGAGGGGCCGGTCGTGCCGCAGCCCCGCGCCGTGGACGATGGTCTCCGCGATCGCGCGACCGTCCACCTCCACCCGAAGGGTGTAGGTGGCAAACCCGCCCTCACACTCCACTCGCTGGCGCATGTGCTCCTCGCGGCGGGCCAGCTCTTCGGCGGAGAGCCTGCGACACACCTCGATGCGCTCGGGGCGGGCGCTCCACGACAGGCGCAGGCGCGCCGCATCCCCGGCGTGGTAGGTCAGCGGCGCAGCGGATCCGTACGCCAGCAGTACGAGCCCTCCTGCGGTGGCGATTCCGGCGGTGAGGATCCGGGCCGGATTCACTTCGCGACCTCCTCCAGGGGGACCGGGTCGCACAGGGTGTCGAATTCGACGTCCCGCTCGGGCTCCGGGGTGCCCAGCGCCGCGAGCTCGCGGAAGAACTGCTCGAATGCGGCGATCGTTCCGGCCACATCTCCCGGTGCCAGGGTCGCGATGCGCACCCGCCGGCGGTCCACCCGGGGCTGTAGCTCCGCCTCCCGGTCATTGAAGAGCCGCTCGCGGAGCCACTTGGGACCTTCGCGCCCGATGCAGTCGCGCGGTGGGCACCCACCCACGAAAACCCCGGGCGCTCCCTTCCGAATGAACAGCTCGATCACCGAGCTATGCAGGTTGCCCACGCAGGAGACCCGGTGAACATGGGCACCCCGGGCCCGCAATGCCTCCAGGTGCGCGGGTGGAGCCTGGGCGCAGCAGACCGCGACGGTCGACGTGGGGAGGGTGCCGTCCCGCAGCTCGGTCAATTGGTCCCGCCCGCTTCGGCCGGGCGGGCCCACCCCCATCGGGGCGCAGGATCCGGCGCAGATGCCACAGCTCACGCAGCGAACGGGGTCCACGCGCGCCACCAAGGTGGGGCGGCCATCGTCCCGCGCCACCATGGAAATCGCTTCCCAGGGACAATCCTGAGGGCACTGGTTACATCCGGTGCAGAGGCGGGTGTCCACCGTGCTGGGAGCCCAGCTTGCTTCGCGGGGCCGGCGGGTGAGGCGAGGCACCAGGAGGGCCAGGAGAACTCCGCTCAAGGCCGCGCTCCAGGCGAGGCCCGCCGGGAGCCGCTCCGAGATGGGCAGCCACCACGCCACGACGAGATCGGTCGGGGTGGAGGGGGCAAGCCGGAGGGGATCGGCGGCGGGGCCGAGCGGAGCAGGGATCAGGATCGAGGCGATCGTCAGGGTACCGATGATTCCCCACATCAGGCGCCTGGGGGGTAGCAGCACCGGGCGCGCCAGCCGGGAGACGTGCAGCCAGAGCCCGGCTCCCAGACCGAGCGGCAGCGCGATATGGACGAAGAGGTTGACGAAGAAGAACGCGCTGGGCACCGGACCGTCGCCCGCGAAGATGCGGCTCAAGGGCTCGGAGAAGATCGGCAACACATCGAGCAGCCGACCGCCCTCCAGCGCCAACCGCTCCCCGAAGGAATCCCAGGCCATGACGAATCCGGTCCAGGCGCACACCAGGCCGGACCCGAACAGGAAAAGGCCGGACATCCACGCGAGGGTGCGGGGTCCCCAACTCCGGTCCTGGGCAAACATCCGGAAGGCATGAAGGGCCGCGGCAATCACGAAGAGATCGGAGGCGTAGCGATGGAGAGTCCGCATCCAGCCGCCGAGCCAGGGGTCGGCGGCCAGCCGAGCCACCGAGGCGGCGGGCGACCCAACCCGGTAGTACAGGACGAGATAGAGCCCGGTTCCCAGCAGGACGAGGAGCATGGCGGCGGCCACGGTCCCGGCTTGATGGATGGGGTTCCGCTCCCATCCGTAGAGCCTGGTGAACCCGGCGTCGAGGCCGCTGATGAGGCGGCGGAACGGGCGCTTGAGGAAACGCATATTGACGTTGGGCTCAGTTTATCATATCATCATGATGTTAGCAAGATTCTTCCATCCGGTCACTGACCCATGTGGCTGAACAGCACCGCCCAGAACGCGCTCCGCGCCGTGTTGTACATCGCCGACCAGGGCGCTCATGGTCCGGTGCGGGTCGACGACATTGCCGCATCGCTCCGCTCCCCGCGCAACTACCTCTCCAAGACCCTCCACGCCCTGGCCCGAGCCGGTGTCCTCCGCTCGGCGCGGGGGCCGAAGGGAGGGTTTCAGCTGGCCGATCCTCCCGACCGACTGGCGTTGTCCCGGGTGGTGGGCCCGTTCGCGCCGGCCGGGGAACGCCGGTGCCTGGTGGGCCGGGCCGACTGCGGAAACGCGCATCCCTGCCTGGCGCACCACCGCTGGGCCCGGGTGGCGGCGATCGTCGAGGATTTTTTCGGCCAGACGACTGTGGCCGACCTGTTGAAGCAGACCACAGAGAGCCGATCGCACTCCCCCTGAGCAATCCCGTTCGTCCCTCGAGAGGAGGACCCCCATGCCGCCCCCGCCCAGCACTCCCCCGGAGCCGCTCGAGCGCCCGCCGCTCGGACAACGGCTCTTCGACAACGTCTTTCTTCTCCTCGCACTCGGCATGTTGATCATGTTCGTGGTGTAAACCGGGTGGGGGATGTG
>JBGPEJ010000259.1:0-4416 GCA_041482775.1 Gemmatimonadota bacterium
ATGTACCACCACGAGCAGTACTCACATTATTGGGAGGGAAGAAAGATGTTCAACCGCAAGGGCTTCACCCTGATCGAGCTGCTGATCGTGGTCGTGATCATCGGCATCTTGGCCGCCATCGCAATTCCGAAGTTCGCGGCCACGAAGGACAAGGCCAAGTTGGCCTCCGTCAAGACGGACCTGCGCAACATGATGACCGCTCAAGAGGCGTATTTCTCGGATTTCTCCATCTACGGCTCATTCGCGCAGCTGCAGACCGCCAGCAACTTCACGCTGTCGGCCGGCAACACTGGTGCCGCGGCTGGCGTTGCCAGCGGGTTCACCGGGACCGTCACCAACGCGTCCATTTCCACCGGCTTCACCAAGTGCACGGTGCAGGTCGGCGCGGGCGCGGCCTCGGGCGTCGACGGCGTCATCATCTGTTCGTAAGGACTTGCTCGGCTGTTCGCCGGGGGGCGGTAGCTGGAACTCGGCTGTCGCCCCCCGGTGAGCACTTGGCACCCTGATCACCGCGGTGGCACGGACTTGCGGGGCGGAAAGGAGCAGCGTGGACCATGCGGACTCGTGGAATGACCGGCTTCACGCTGATCGAGCTCCTCATCGTGGTGGTGATCATCGGGCTTCTCGCCGCCATCGCGGTCCCGAAGTTCGCCTATACCAAGGAGAAGGCGTACGTCTCCACCATGAAGGGCGACCTCCACAATCTGGCTACCGCGCAGGAAGCCTACTGGAACGACAACAGCGTGTACTACAGCGGGACCCTTCCCAGCGCCTCGATGGTCTACAAACCGTCGGTCAACGTCACGATCACCATCGCCGCGGCGACGGGCTCCGGCTGGTCGGCGTCGAGCAGCCACCTCAACACGACGGTGGTGTGCGCGCTGTTCTCGGGGCCCGTGGCCCCCGTCGCCCCCGCTACCGTGGAAGGACAGATCGCTTGCCAGTAGCGGGCACCCTCCGCTACCCGGCGCGACTCCCATGCGCATCCTGATTCTCGACCCCGACGAGTCCTGCCGCTCCGGCGTCGGCCCCGCGCTGGAAGAGGCCGGGTACGAGGTGCGGCTCCGCCGCGACCCCGAAGCCGCGCTGGTCGAAGCGCAGGCCAGCGGGGTCGAAGCGCTGCTGCTCGATCTCGAGGCGGGCGAGTCGGTCGTCCTCGGTCTGCTCCGCCGCTACCGCGCGGCCGGTGGCGCCGGGGTCATCATCGTCACCGGCGGGCCCTCGGTGGCACCGCTCGCCGCGGTGGCCCTGCGCGAGGGCGCCGACGGATTCATCCGCAAGCCGCCCATTCCCGACGAGCTGCTGTTCGCCCTGCGACAGGCCGAGGAGCGGGAACGCTTGCGGCAGGAGGTCGCCCGGCTTCGCGCCACCCTCGGCGCCAGGGGCCTGGAGCCCCTGGTGGTCGCCGAAGATCCCAAGATGCGCGGCCTGCTCGAGCTCGCGGCCCGCGCGGCCGGCGCTGACGGCGCCGTGCTGATCACCGGAGAACGGGGCACCGGAAAGGCCCTCCTGGCCCAGGCAATGCACCGCTTCAGCCGGCGGGGCGATGGAGCGTTCGTCGCGGTGGACTGTGACGCAGCCCCCGATCTGTTCACTCCCGCGGCCCCGGAGCCGGGATCCGGTTCCCCGGGCGGCTCGATCCCCGGTGATCCGCAGTCGCTCTGGCGCTCGGCCAACCGGGGAACGCTGCTCCTCGAGGAAGTCGTGGCGCTCTCGCCCGCCAGCCAGGTGCATCTGCTCTCCCGGCTGCATGGCCGGAACGGCAAGAGCTCCCCGGGGTCGGTCTCCGACGCCGATGTGCGGGTTATGGCCACCGCGCGGGCGCCGCTCGACGGCGCGGTGGGTGAGGGCCGATTCCGCTCCGAGCTGCTCCAGCGGCTTCGCGCAATCACCATTACGCTCCCGGCCCTCCGCGAGCGCCCGGAAGACGTTCCCGCGCTGGTGACCCACTTTGCCCAGCAGGTGGCGTCCCGGACCGGCCGCCCGATCAGCATCACGCCGCAGGCGCTGGCGGGACTGCAGTCGTATTCCTGGCCCGGGAACGTCCGGGAGCTCCGCCAGATCGTGGAGCGCGCCGCCACGCTCAGCCCTTCCGGCAAGCTGGACCGTTCCGACTTCGCGATCCTGACCTCCACGCACCCCGGCGCCGCCGCCGCGGGCTCCTACGCCTTGAAGCCCCAGGTCGAGGCGGTCGAGCGCGAAGCGATCCTCCGCGCGCTGGGCGCCTCCCAGGGCACCCGCCGGGAGGCCGCGCGCCTGCTGCAGGTGAGCCTCCGCACCCTCTTCTACAAGCTCCGCCGGTACGGCCTGGTCTAGCCGCGCGGCAATTCCGCTCCCCGTCGCGAATAACCGATGATGCAGGTCAGGGCCTCGAGAACGATTCTGTTCCCATGGGCCGATCGCGTCACGGCTTTTCGCTGCTGGAGGTGCTCATGGCCCTCCTGGTCATCACCGTCGCCGTGCTGGGCGTGGCCGGCACGCTCGGTCCGGTGGCCCGGCTCGCCGGGGAGGGAAGGGCCCGCGGCCGCGTCGCGCAGATCCTGGCCTCCCGGCTCGATCGCCTGCGGGCGGAGCTCCTCGCCGGGGCTCCGGGGTGCGCCGCTCCCGCCTCGGGCTCGGCGGGGCAGCCCGAGGGGCTGCTCGAGTCGTGGAGCACCAGCGCGCTCGCCGGCCGGGTGGAAGTCGTCATCGTGGCACTCACCCCCCGCCCCGGCGGCGCGGTGGCGGACACCATCCGCACCCGGATTGCGTGCCCATGAGTCGCCGGGGGACGTCGCTCTTCGAGCTGATGGTGGCGCTGCTGCTCACCGGACTCCTGGCCGCGCTCACCTGGCAGATCCTGGCCGCGGCCGCGTTCCGGCTGCGGGATCGCTCCGAACGGATCTCGCTGGATCAGGCACTCCGGGTGGCCGGCGGGGCCGCTCGCTCCGCGCTTGAGCCGCTGGGGCGTGACTCCGCGGCGGGCGCGGACCTGCTCACCGCCGAGCCGGATGGATTCGTGGCCCGCGCCACCCGGGGGACGGGCGTCCTCTGCGCAGCAGCGATGGACCAGCTCAGCGTCCGCGCGGGGCCCGGGTGGTGGTTAGCGCCGCGAGCCGCTGTGGCGGGCCGGGACAGCCTGCTGGTGGGCACCGTTGGTGAACCGTGGCGCTGGATTGCGCTCCCGCTCCTCGCCGATGCACTTCCCGGCCGCTGTCCCGACGGGAGCCCCGCACTCCGGTTGACGGTGTCGGTGCCGCCGGCGACGCTCCCGGCCCTCGGGCCGGGGAGCCCGATCGAGTTGTTCGAAGACGTGGAATTCCGGGTCTATGCCTCGGGTGGGGCGGGATGGGTGGGACTGCGAGCCCTCGCCACCGGCGGATCCATCGAGCCGCTGGCCGGTCCCTTCGGCGCCGCGGGGCTGCGGGTGGCGTACGCCTCGCGGAGCGGCGCCTCCACCGTTGCGCCGGGTGACGCAGCCAGTGCGCTTATTTCCCTCGGCGCGTACACCGAGCCGGCCGGAGGAGTCGGCATGGCGCGGGTGGATCGCGTGGCGCCGGACAGCGCCGCGCTGTTCATCGCCCTCCGGAATCCCCGATGAGCCGCCGGGGCGTGGCGCTGGTCCTGGCGGTCGCGGTGCTGGCGTCGCTCGGAGTCATCGCCGCAACCGGTTTTGCGCTCGCGCGCGCCGAACACATCGCGGGCCTCACCGCGCTCGCGGAAGTGCAGGCGCGCGCGGCCGCCGAAGGGGCGTTGACCGAGGCGTTGCAGGGGTGGCCCACTGCCCGAACGCCCGCCGTGCCCGGAGAGGAGTGGCCCTTGGCCCGGTTTTCTACCCCGGGGCCGGCCGAGGGAAACGCCGCGGTGCGCGCGCTGGGGGGCCCGGTCTACGCCATCCGCTCGGTCGGAATCCGCTCCGACGGCGGGGGGAATCCGCTGGCCACCGTGAGGGTCGAGCTGCTGGTCTTGCTCGAGCCGGCAGGCCCGGATTCCCTGGTGCATCCCAGGGCTTATCCCCGCGGATGGCGCTCGTTCCCGTAAGTCCGCTACCCACGTTGGCTTCCGTGTGATGCAGAGCGAGAGGATCATTGCGAAACGGCCTGTCACCACCTCGGAGGCCCTCCCCGGGGCAGTGGCCGCCATCCTACCTAACGTCTTTCCTCCCAACGGATTGTGATTCGCTCAACGGGCCTTGGCATGGGCGTTGCCCGCCTGCCAGTGATCAGCGTGCAATGCTGGACAGGGTGGCTTGGACCGGTGGGAAATTAGCGGTCCGATCGAAGCATCCTAAGTCATGTATCTAAAAAGACTTGCTTGTTATCACCTCAAGCAGGTTAGTAGCTTGACAAAAGTTTGCGCGACATGTAGCGTAACCGACACTCCTCTTGGACAATCGGGCCCCCATGGGACTGTTCAGCCGTTCGCGGACCTCAGTCG
>JBGPEJ010000260.1:0-4398 GCA_041482775.1 Gemmatimonadota bacterium
GCCGACATCGGCACGCGTGAGCCGCCCGCCGGAATGGGTGCGGAGCGAAGTGGCATCCATCGCGCAAACGTAACCGGCGCCCAGAGGGGGATCAAGCAATCATCGAGGAAAAAGGGAGTACATTGCGGCGTGACTCTCCTCGATCTCGCGCCGGCCCGGGCGCTTGCCCTGGTCGCCGCGTGGGTGAAGGAACGCGGCCTCCCCGGCTATCGCGCCGAGCAGATCCATCGCCGGCTGTGGCGCGCGCCGGTGGGTGACTGGGGGGAGGCCACCGAGCTTCCCGGCGCCCTCCGCGAGGAGCTCGCGGCCGCATTCCCGCTCCCTCGGCTGCGCGCAGAAACGGTGCAGGATTCCGCCGACGGGACGCGGAAATATCTCTGGCGGCTCTCCGATGGGGAGGCCATCGAGTCGGTGCTGATCCCCTCCGGAAAGCGACGCACCCTCTGCATCTCCTCCCAGGCGGGATGCGCGTTGGGGTGCACCTTCTGCGCTACCGGGCGCATGGGTTTCCGCCGGAACCTCACCACCGCAGAGATCGCCGGACAGGTGCGGGAGACCGTCCTCGCCAACCCGGCGGACCAGCCGACCAACATCGTCTTCATGGGAATGGGCGAACCGCTGCTCAACTGGGAGGCGGTGAACACCGCGCTCACCATCCTCCACGACCCGGCCGGTTTCGGCATCGGCGCCCGCCACATCACGGTGTCGACCGTCGGTATCCTGCCGGGAATGGCGGCGCTGGCGGCGCGCCCGGAGCAGTTCCGCCTGGCCATTTCGCTCCACGCACCGGCCCCGGGCCAGCGCCTCCGCCTCATGCCGATCCAGAAGAAGTACGGAATGGACGAGGTGCTCAAGGCGGCGCGAGCGTTCCGCAAGCGGATCACCTTCGAGTATGTGCTGATCGCGGGGAAGAACGACTCCGACCCGGACGCCGACAAGCTGGCCAAGCTGGCGCGGGAGCTGGGCGCCCACGTGAACCTGCTCCCGCTCCACCCGGGCGGGTCCCCCGGCCTCACCCCCAGCTCGGGGAACCGGATCCGCGCCTTCGCCGACCGGCTGCGCAACCAGGGGGTGGAGGCGGTCGTCCGGCGCAGCCGAGGCTTGGACATCGACGCTGCCTGCGGCCAGCTCTTCGTGGCCCAGGAGAAGAAACGCCGCGCCGAGACCTCGAATTCACTTGAGGGTCCGACCCTCAAGTATCACTTGAAGGACCGGGTCTAGCCGCCGGTGCGCGCCGCCGTCATCGCCCTGCTCCGGTTCACCCTGCGCATCTTCTTCCGGCGGCTGGAGACCGAAGGACTGGAGCGGGTTCCCGCGCGTGGCCCGGTCATGTTTGTCCTGAATCACCCCAATTCGCTGGTTGATCCGGTCTTCATTCTTTGCCTCGCCCCCCGGCCGGTCTCCTTCCTGGCCAAGGCGCCGCTCTTCCGGATTCCGGTGGTGAGCTGGCTGGTGCGGGGAGTAGGATCAATCCCGGTGGAGCGCCGACAGGACCCCGGCGCCGACCTCAGCAAGAACCGGGAGATGTTCGCCCGGGTCCGCGCCCACTTGGCCGCCGGTGGAGCGGTGGCGCTCTTCCCCGAGGGCACCAGCCACAGCGACCCGCGGCTCAAGCCGATGAAGACCGGCGCCGCCCGGATCGCCCTCGGAGTCGATTCTCCCCTGCCCCTCCAGATTCAGCCGGTGGGGCTCTTCTACACCGACAAACAGACCTTTCGGAGTGCGGCGCTGGTCTACTTCGGGGAGCCCTTCCCGGTGGCGCCGGCTCCGCTCGATCAGGCCGGCGAGCCGCCCCCGGACCAGGTCCACGCGCTCACCGACCGGATCGGGGCCGCCCTGGGCGCGGTCACCTTGCAGGCGGACGCGTTCGAGGCCCACGATTTCGTGGCCCGCACCGAGCGCATCCTGGCCAGCGAGCGCCGGGAGAGCGACGACGCCCCCCGGCCCGAGCTGGCGGATGAGTTCGCCCTCCGCCGACGCGTGCTCGCCGGATACAACGCGCTCCGGGCTCGGGATCCCGTGCGGCTTGAGCTGATCCGGAGCCGGGTGCGCCGCTACGAGGATAGGTTGCGCGGCGCCGGCGTGGACCCGTGGGACGTGCCCAAGGGGAGGCTTCGCGCCGGCAAGGCGCTGATGTTCACCGGGTTCTTCCTGCTGCGATTTCTTATGCTGCTGCCGCTGGGAGCGCCCGGCCTCGTCCTGAACTACCTGCCCTACCGCCTGGTGGGCCTGCTCTCGCAGCGAGCGGTGGGCAAATACGACGACATTCTCGCGACGGCCAAGGCAACCGCCGCATTCGTCGTCTTCCCGCTCACCTGGATCGGCTTCGGGCTGCTCTGCTGGCGGTGGGGAGGGCCGCTGGCGGGCGGGGTGGCGCTCCTGCTGGCGCCACCCAGCGGTTACGCCGCGTTGCGCTTGAGTGAGCTGGCCGATCGCGCGCTCGGCGCGCTGCGGGCCCTCGGTCTCTGGGTAATGGGGCGCAGGCGATTCCTCCACCTGCAAGTGGAGCGGCGGGTGCTGCGGGAAGACATCCTGGCGATTGCGGCCGAACTCGGGGTGTGATCAGGGCCTGACTGCGGGGGGCGGCTTGTAGTCGTCACCCAGCCGCACCGTCACATCCACCCGGCGGAGGGTGTCGATCAGGGTCCGCGCGCGGCCCACACCAAGTGCCTTGGCTACGCGGGCCGCCGCGGTCGAATCTCCCCGCCGGGCAAGCAACTCGGTCACCCGCACCGTGTCACCGGTGGTTCCGAAGAACACCACGTCGAATCCCGCGTCGCGGAGTACCCGGGTAGCTACCCGGGCCAGGCCCCGGCGCGCGGTGCCGTTCACCACCTCAACCACGATGCGGGTGCCTTCGAGCGCCGACGGGGCGGTCCACCCGCGTGCCGGCGTTCCGCCCCGCCGTTCCAGGAGGGACCACGCGCCGGCGCCGAGGCCGGCCAGCGCGAGGAGGGCTACCGCGAGGGCGAGGAGGAGGCGAGGGCGTTCCAAAACCGCACGGTCGGCTCGGGGATCCACCAGCCGGATTCGATCAGGTGTTCCATGCGATGCCGGGCCACCGCGTAGAGGACGGCGCCGGGATCGGTGGGAAAGCGCTGCGCCAGCTCGGCGCGTTCGGTGGCGGGGAAATCGCGCCCCGGCTCCAGGAAGTCGGCACAGTAGAGCACCCGGCCCACCATATCCCATTCCGCCAAGCCGACCGAGTGATAGCGCACCGCATCCAGCACCCCTCGGTCGGTCTCGCCTTCGGACTTGGCCCGGGCCGCGCTGGCGGGGCCGTGGCGCAGCTCGACCGGGCCCAGCGAGGAGGGGGCGTACCGGGCGAGCTCCTCGGGCGAGGCATCCCGCAGCGCGTCATGCAGCCACACCGCCTTGAACCAGCGATGGGTCTCCGAGTCCGGGATGCCCATCTCGCCGCTCCAGCGGGCCACCAGCTTGGCCACCCGCTGGATATGCTGCAGGCGCTCCGGGGTCACCTTGGCCCAGGGAGGCAGCGTCGGACGCAGTTCGGCGGGAAGGTTGGACCCCACGGCGGGCTCGCTCATCGGTCGGTGCGCAATATACACCCCGGGCTCAGTACCCCATGCGGCGAAGTTCGTCGAGCTCCCGTCGCCAGAAGCCACGCTCGGCCCACCCCGGGTGCGGAACCACCAGGTCGGGCTCCCGAATCGTCCGCCCGTCATATTCGACCAGATCGAGATCGAGGGTTCGGGAGGCCCAGCGCTCCCGGCGCACTCGGCCCGCCTCGGCCTCGATTCGGTGGCACGCGGCGAGGAGCTCGCGCGGGGTGAGCGTCGTATCCAGGGCCGCCATCTGGTTCAGGTAGGGCGGCTGGTCGAGCCCGCCGAGCGGCGGCGTTTCCTCGACCGCGGACACCCCGAGCAGCACCGTGCCCGGCAGTGCCGCCAGCCGCTGCCGCGCGAGCCCGAGGTGGGCCGATCGGTCGCCGAGGTTGCTGCCGAGCGCGACGTACGCCCGGGACGCGGTCATCCCTCGACGGCGAAGTGGCTCGCGATGCGACGCAGGTCACCGGCCACGCGCTCAAGCTCGCCGATGGCCGATTCGAGCTCGGCCTGACCGCGCGTCGCCTCTCCGGCCTCCCGGGTGAGCGACTCGGTCTGTCCGCGGGCGCGCTGGGCCACCTCGGCGAGCTGGCGAATCTGTCCGGCGAGACGCCGGCTGGCGGCCTCGTGGGCGGCTTCGGCCTCCGCGATGCCCCGGGTTTCGACGCCCGCCTCGCTGGTGGCCTTCACGATGGCGTCGAGCGCCCTGCCGGTTCCGGCGGACAGTTCCCCCACGTCCTCGACCAGTTTTTCGCCGTGCTCCATCTGGCCGGCGATCCCCGACACCTCGCCGCTGATGTCGCTCACCAGCCGGCTGGCGTCGGCGCCGGCC
>JBGPEJ010000261.1:0-4374 GCA_041482775.1 Gemmatimonadota bacterium
GTCAGGTCAGATCTTGAACTGGAACCCGCCGGTAATCGGGAACATTGTGGCGCTGTTGGTCTTGAAGTACTGGCCACTGGTCTTCTTGAACGCCATGTCCATCTGTGGGCTGGCCATGATGCCGATCCGGTCCACGAACCACCAGGTAATGGTGGCGCCGGCGTTCACGGCAAAATGAACGTCGGTCCGGACGCCGAGAGCGTCCCGGAGCACCTGGTTCGGCGAGAACACCATGATCCCCGGTCCTGCGTTGAGGCCGACGGTCCAGCGACCCTCCTGGACCACGCTGTAGCTGGCCTTGAGGAAGGTATGTACCACATTCCATTGCTTGTCATTGATGCCGCCGATGACCGGCTTCTGGCTGTGATGGGCCCAGTCAACACTCAGCGCGAGGTGGAGACGATCGGCCAAGGCGATGGCCGCCCCAGCCCCGAAGGAGGATTGCCCCTTCAGCGAGTCCTTGGCGGTGCCGAGCGGCTCGGTGTACCCGGCACGTATTTCAACCGTGGCGTACCTCGCCTGGGCGAACACGGGGCCCGCCGTGAGGGCAAGGAAACCGACCGCCAGTACGGGGCGAAGGACTCTCATGCGGCACTCCCTTAGGAGGAATTGATGGTTAAGCTTGGGGGCGACACGCCCCAACCCGCCACCAATCAACAGTTTCGTCCCGGTTTGGTCAAGATCCACCTTTCCGGCACCCCTCCCGGCCCGATCCCTTCCTGCTGAGGGGATAACGGGGGCCACCCCGGCGGCGTACCTTCTCTGCTCGTGCGAAGACCCCCAAGCCGAGGTAGCGTCCATGCCCGACACCGGCCCGCTGCACCCCCAGGTCGTCCATTTCGTCGTTGCCCTCGGCCTGGTCGGAGTGCTGCTCCGGCTGGTCTCCCTCACCGGCCGGATGCTCTGGACCAACTCGGCCGCCGCCCTGCTCCTGATCGTTGCCAGCGGGGCGTCGGTGCTGGCGGTCAAGTCGGGAACCGACACCCATGGCCAGTCCGAGCGGATTCCCGGCGTCCGGGAGGCGGTCCAGCATCATGAATTGTGGGGGAAGCGGACCCGGAACGTCTTTTTCGTGGTGGGCGGGCTCGAGATCCTCGGGCTGATTGCCGCCTCCCGGCCGATGGGGCGGCCGATCCGCTGGCTCGCCGCAGGGGCTGGGCTCGCGGCGGGGGGCTGCATCCTGAAGACGGCAGATCTGGGAGGCGACCTGGTGTACAACTTCGCCGGCGGGGTCGGGACTCGCGAAGGCACCGAGGCCGACATCGAGCACCTGCTGGTCGCGGGGCTGTTCTACACCGCGCGGATTGCCAGGAACGCGGGACGTCCCGAGGAGGCCGCCCATTTCACCGACGAGCTGGCCAAGCGCCTGCCCTCGGACACCTCGGTAAGGTTCTTGGTCATCGAATCCAAGCTCCAGGACCGGAAGGATCCGGCAGGGGCGCTGGCTGACCTGGCGCAGTTCCCGGTTCCGCCGGACGACCCTCGGCTGGCCCCCCGGCACGGTGTCCTCACCGCCGAGGCGCTCGCGGCTTCGGGCCGGGCCGACAGCGCCAAAGCGCTGCTCGGCGCCCTGGCGCAGAAGTTTCCGCGGTCCCAGGGGGTCAAGGACGCGCTGGCAAAGATGAAATAGCGGGCGCCGAGCGGTCAGGCCCGATGGTGGTCGGGTCGCCAGTGCTGGACGGCACGCTTGACCTCGTCACGAGTCCCGAGCTCGCCGGCCAGAATTCGATCCACCAGGTGGCCCACCTCGGCGTCGGGGGCGAAACGGATGCCGATGAGCTGGTCCAGCGTGAGTTTTTCGAGGTCGGCATGGCGGTTGGGAAGGAGCCGCTCCAGCCGGAGGATTTCCTGGTGGGAAATCACCCGGTCCTGGACCCGGAGGGGCATCCAGCGGGCGAACAGCACCGCCACGGCCAGCGCCAGCGCCACCAGCGCAGCCCAGGCGGTGCTGAGGGAGGGCTCGCGAACCGCGACAACCACTTCCACGATGAAATTGATCGCGATGATGGGGAAGGCGAAGAAATGCCACGGCGGGAGAAAGCGCCGGTGGTTGCCGTAGTTCTGGACTGAGTCGTCGGACATGGCGGTTACCCGGTAAGCGGTCGACGGTGAACGGGTCCCATTGGTTGGCGCCGATTCGATCAAGATACCGGGCTGTACCGCCGGCGACAGTACCGGTACACCGGAAGCCCGGCCAGCAGCAGCAGCGCCCCGATGGCCGCGTCGCTGGGCGCCTCGACGATCGTGTTGAGAATGAGATACGCCGAGAAGCCGATGAACACCACCGGAGTGACCGGGTAGCCCCAGGCCCGGTAGGGCCGCGCCATGCCGGGCTCCCGGCGGCGGAGCACCAGCACCGCGACGCAGCTCAGCGCATAGAACAGGAACGACACGAACACCATGTAGGTGATCAGCTGCAGGTAGGTCCCGCTGAGCGCCAGTACGGCCGACCAGAGGCCCTGCACCACCAGCGAGGTGTTCGGGGTGGCGTAGCGCGGATGCAGCCGCCCCGCCCAGGGAAAGAACTGCCCTTCGCGGGCCATCGCGTAGGGGACCCGCGCCGCGGTGAAGATGATGCCGTTGTTGGACCCCAGAGTGGAGATCAGCACCGCCACCGTGATGAGGGCCGCCCCCGTGGGCCCCAGCACCACCCGCATCGCGTCGGCCGCCACCAGCGATGATTCGGCGGTGGCCTTCTGGCCCAGCACGTAGAGCATCGCCAGGCTCACCCCGATGTAGAGCACACTGACCAGCACCGTCGAAATGAGAATCGAGCGGGACATATCCCGCGCGGGATCGCGCATTTCGCTCCCGACGTAGGTGATCTCGATCCATCCGTCGTAGGCGAACAGCACCGCGATCATCGCCAGGCCGAAGGGGCCCACCAGGGCGCCGACGCCCTCGCTCGGCCAGAGCGGCTGGATGTTGCCGGCGCGGCCGCCGGGAAGCAGGAGGCAGAGGGCCACCAGTGCCACCACCGCCGCGATCTTGATCAGGGTCAGGACGTCCTGGGTGAGCGCCCCCACGCGGAGCCCGAAGCAGTTGAGCCCGGTGAGCAGCAGGATCGACCCCGCCGCCACCAGCTTCACCGCCAGGGGCGCGAGCGGCAGGAAGTAGGCGAGGTAGGTGGCGAAACCCACGGCGATGGCGGCGATCGAAGCGGGGTTGACCACCACCGCGCTGCCCCAGCCGTAGAGGTATCCCCAGATCGGCCCGAAGGCGCGCCTCAGGTAGACGAACTGCCCGCCGGCCTTGGGCATCGCGGCACCCAGCTCGGCGATGCAGAGGGCGCCGCAAAGCGAAACCACCGCGCCCACCACCCACACCAGGATGGTGGGGAAGGAGGCCGAAAAGGCGGCCGCGATGGTGCTCGGCACGATGAAGATCGACGACGCGATGATCGTTCCGACGTTGATCATCGTGGCGTCGAGCAGGCCGAGCTCCCGGCGGAGACCATCCTCCGAAACGGCGGGGGGCGGCCCGTTCACGGTTCAGCCTTCACTGTTGACCTCGCAAGGGAGCGGACGGCGGGAACGGCTCCCAAGGTACCGCCCGGCGGCCCGGCCCTCAACCACGCCGCGGTAGTGGCTGGGACCGCGCCCGCGAGCTATCCTATGGCGCCACCCGTCCCACCCACAGGAATTCATCCCCGATGACTCGCCCAGCAGCCCTGATGCTCGCTCTGTTCACCGTCCCGGTATTCGCGGCGGCGCAGGCCGGCCCCAGCGCAAAGCCGGCCGCACGGCCCGCCGCCACACCCCGGGCCAAGGAACCGGCCAAGGAGCCAGCCAGGCAACCCGCCAAGGAACCGGCCAAGGCGCCGGCACAAAGCCCCGCGCCGGCGCAGGTCCCTGCGGCGGACACGACCGACCGGCTCCGGCCCGGGCTCTTCGCGGGGCTGCGGTTCCGCAGCATCGGCCCGGCGGCTCCGTCGGGGCGCATCGGCGAGGTAGTGGTACCGGCGTCGAGCAAGAACACCTGGTATGTCGCGGTGCACTCGGGGGGCGTCTGGAAGACCGTGAACGCCGGCACCACCTGGACCCCGATTTTCGACTCCCAGAGCTCCTACTCGATCGGGACCCTCGCGGTCGACCCGAAGAACCCCCTGGTGGTCTGGGTCGGTACCGGCGAGAACAACAGCCAGCGCAGCGTGGGCTACGGAGACGGCATCTACAAGTCCACCGACGGCGGGCGCAACTGGTCCAATGTGGGGCTCAAGAGCTCCAATCACATCGGAAGAATCCTGATCGATCCTCGGAATTCCGACGTGGTCTACGCCTCGGCCCTCGGGCCGCTCTGGTCGGCGGGAGGGGACCGTGGGGTCTACCGGACCGCGGACGGCGGAAAGACCTGGACCCAGGTGCTCAAACCCGA
>JBGPEJ010000262.1:0-4361 GCA_041482775.1 Gemmatimonadota bacterium
CCACCCTGACGCTTGTCCCCCTGGTGGCGTCGGGAACCGTGGGGTCGCTGGCGCTGGGCAACCTGGGGGGCACGCCGGTTGCGCTGGTAGCCCGCGGACCCTTCGGCCTGGTGACGACGGGCGCGGGGACCACCGTGGCGCTGGTGGATCTCCTCTACGGCTCCGCGATAATCCGGCGAGTGGCCAACGGAGCGGGCGCGGGCGGCGCGGCCTTCGTCAACGACTCGATCGCGTACATCGCCAACCCGTTCAACAACCGGGCGACCCGCCTCAATCTCAGCAGCGGCGACACCGCGAGCCTCGCCGTCGGCCGCTCACCGACCGCCGTCGCGGTTACCCGGGGCCGCGTCTTCATCGCCAACGCAAACCTCGAGCCCGCGTGCGCCCGGCCGACGCCGTGTGTCGCCGGCCCCAGTTGGCTCACCGTGATCGACCCCGACCGGAACGTCGCCATCGACTCGATTCCGTTGCCCGGCCCGGGGAACGCCAACGCCATCCAGGTGGGGGGCGACGGCCTCCTCTACGTGATCAACGCGGGGCCCGGAGGTGACGAGCCGGGCCGGCTCAGCATCGTGGACCCGGTGCTCCGCCAGGAAGTGGGCAGCTTCGGGGGCTTTGGCGCGCTCCCGACGCACCTTGCCAGCGACGGTCGGGAACGGCTCTTCGTTACCTCGAGCGCACAGGGGCTGATGGAATTCAACATGCGCATTCGGCGGGTGGTGCGTGGCGCCGGCTCCGGCATTCCATTGCAGGGCGGTGTGTCCGCCGCCGTTGACGCCAGCGGCACGGTGTACGCCGTCGAATCGGGAAGCTGCCAGGCGCCGGGGCTCGGCCGGATCCGGGTGTTCCGGCCGGATCTCACCGAAGCCCGCATCGTATCCACCGGCGTCTGTCCGGTGGACGGCACGATCGTCCGGCTCCCGCCCAAGCCGTGATTCCGGGGCCATGCCCCCCGTCAGCACCGCCGCCATCATCCTCGCCACCATCCGGTACGGCGAAACGTCGAAGATCGCTCGGCTCGCGACTCGGGAGCTCGGCGTGCAGAGCGCCATCGCCAAGGGCGCGCTCCGGCCCAGGAGCCGGTTCGGCGCCGCGCTGCATCTGCTGAGCGAGGGCCACGCGACGCTGCACCTGTCGCGCAGCGGCGACCTGCACACCCTCGCTCAGTTCGACCCGCGCCTCATTCATACCGGTCTGGCCCAGCGGATGGACCGCTTCGCCGTCGCCTCGCTGTTGAGCGAGCTCATGCTCCGGTTTGCCCCGGCCAGCCGCCACCCGGAAAGCTACGACCTGCTGCGCGACGCCCTTGCGGTGCTCGAGGCGGCTCCCGCGGTGGCGGTGGAACCGCTCGGCCTCCGGGCGCTGTGGCGCCTGGTTGCGGTGCTCGGCTTTGCGCCGGCGCTCGAAGCCTGCGTCCGCGACGGACGCCCGATCCCGGCCGATCGCGCGGCCTGCTTTTCCCCGCGAGACGGCGGGGTGCTCTGCGCGGAGTGCGCCCGGGACACCGTGGGGGCGCAGCTGGCGCCGGATGACCGCTCCTCCCTCCGCGCCCTGCTCGACGCCCAGTCCGAACTTCCGTTGCTGGACGCGCCGCACCTCTCGGCGCATCGCCGGCTCCTCGATCGCTACATCCGTCACCACCTGGGAGAAGGCGCCACGCTGCCGGCCCTGGCCTTCTGGCTGGAGCGGAGCTGGGCCGCGGCATGATCATCGGCACCGCCGGGCACATCGATCACGGCAAGTCGGCACTGGTTACCGCCCTCACCGGACGGCCCATGGACCGGCTGGCGGAAGAGCGCCGCCGGGGGATCACCATCGATCTCAATTTTGCGCCGCTCCGCCTCGAAGGAGCGCCCGCCGCCGGCATCGTGGATGTTCCCGGCCACGAGGACTTCGTGCGCACCATGGTGGCGGGGGCCTCGGGCATCGACCTGGTACTGCTGGTGGTGGATGCCGCGCAGGGGCCGCAGCCCCAGACCTGGGAGCACCTGGCCATCGTCGAGCAGCTGCGAATTCCTCGGGGGATTCCCGTCATCACCAAGGCCGACCTCGCGGAGCCCGACTGGATCGAGCTGGTTGCCGCCGAGCTGGCCGCCCGCCTCACCGCGTCACCGGTCGGGTTCGGCAGCCCGGTGGTGGTGTCCGCCATCACCGGCCAGGGGCTGCCCGAGCTGGTCGCCCGGCTGCGCGCCGAGCTGAGCGAATTCCGCCGGGAGGTGATCGCCGACGGATTCCGGATGCCGATCGACCGGGCATTCTCGATGGCCGGGGTCGGCACCGTCGTGACCGGCACGCCCTGGTCGGGCGCCATTCGCGTCGGTGACGCGGTTCGGATCCTTCCGTCCGGCCGTGAAGGACGGGTACGATCCATCGAGGCGTACGGTGCCGCCGCCGAGACCGGTGCGCCCGGCGCGCGGACCGCGGTGGGGCTCGCGGGGGTGGACCGAAGCGAGGTGGGCCGAGGCGACGTGCTGGTGGCGGGCTCGATTCCCTGGCGGGCCACCACCGCGCTCGACCTCGCGGTAGAACTGTTGCCCGGCGCCGCTCCCCTCACCCGGCGCCGCAGAATCCGCCTGCACCTGGGCACCGCGGAGGTCCTGGGACGGGTGTATCCGCGGGGCGAAGTCGGCGGCGGAGAGACCGGTCTGGCGAGAATCGCACTCGAGTCCCCGGTCGTGGCCCGGGGCGGAGACCGCGTCGTGCTCCGAGGCTACTCCCCCGTGACAACGATCGGAGGGGGAGTCGTCCTGGATCCGCTTCCACCTCGCCGTGCCACCTGGCCACCGGGTCTTGCGTCGACGGATCTCCGGCTCAGAGCGGCGGCGCTGGTGGCGCGGCGGCCGGGAGGCCTCACCCTCGCGGAGCTCCCGATCCTGCTCGGTGCGCCCGAGGCCGAGAGCCGGCGGGTGTCGGAAAACCTCCAGGACGTGGCCCTGACCGGTGGCCGCCTGATTTCCTCCGCCACCACCGCGCTGCTCCGGCGTACCGCGCTGGCCCAGGTCACCGAATTTCACCAGCGGCGGGCCGCGGAACGGGGAGTTTCCCTCGAGACCTTGCGCCGCACTCTCCGGGGTCCCTCCGAGGTCGTGGCGGCGGTGCTGGAGGGGATGATCCGGCGGGGAGAGATCGTGGTGGCGGACGGCCTGGCGTCGCTGCCGGGCTTTGCCCCCCGACTGGCGGATGGGGAGGTCGTGCTCGAACGGGCGTTGGAGGTGCTTGATCGAGCCGGTCTCGAGCCCCCGACGGTTGCGGAATTGGAGCGCGAGCTGGGCACCGAGGGCCTCCTGCCGGTGCTTCGTTTCGCCGCACAAACCGGCCGAGTAGTTGCGGTCGAGAGCGATCGGTATTTTTCCCCCGGACCTCTCGCTCGATTTCTCGATACCATCCGTGAACTCGCGCAGCAACATCCAATTACACCGCCGATGGTGAGGGACCGACTTGGCCTCAGCCGCAAGTATCTGATTCCCCTGCTCGAATGGTCCGACCGCTCGGGAGTGACCCGCAGGATAGGGGACACCCGAGTCCTGCTCTAAGCGAGAAGAGGTCTGCCATTTCGGCATATATTCGGGGTATGCCCATTGCCCAATGGAGCAGAGAGCCTGAATAAGAGGACAAGATGATCCGACCAGAGCGCCTTACCATCAAGGCCCAGGAGGCCTTCCGGGAAGCGGCCGGTTTGGCCACCGAGCGGGGAAACCCGGTGGTCAACGACGCGCACCTCTTTGCCGCCCTGCTGTCCCAGGACGAAGGGGTGGTTCAGCCGCTGCTCCAGAAGGCGGGGCTCAACGTGGCGGCGCTGCGCGAGGCCACCGACCGCGAAATCGGGAAATTCCCCACCCAGGCCGGGGGCGACGGCTCGCAGACCTACAGCCGCGAGCTCCACAAGGTCTTCGATCGGGCGGAGGTCGAGGCCACCCAGCTGGGTGACGCCTACGTTTCGACCGAGCACCTCCTGGTGGCCCTGGTCGATGAAAAGGGCACTACGGCGCGGGCCCTGATCAGCGCCAACCAGCTCTCCGCCGACGACCTGCGCGCCGCCCTGGCGGCCGTGCGCGGCTCCCATCGGGTTACCGATCAGGCGCCCGAGGAGAAGTACCAGGCGCTCGAACGGTTCACCGTGAGCCTCACCGACCAGGCCCGCAAGGGAAAACTCGATCCCGTCATCGGCCGGGACGAGGAAGTGCGCCGGGTCATGCAGGTCCTGTCGCGGCGGACCAAGAACAACCCCGTTCTCATCGGGGAGCCGGGCGTCGGCAAGACCGCCATCGTCGAGGGGCTCGCCCAGCGGATCGTGAATGGGGACGTTCCCGAATCGCTCCGCAACAAGGAGATCGTTGCCCTGGACATCGGGCAGATGCTGG
>JBGPEJ010000263.1:0-4194 GCA_041482775.1 Gemmatimonadota bacterium
AATCCAAATCGGCCCTTGCCGTCGATCTGCAACGTGTAATGGTCCGGCGGCACCTGGTCCGAGAGGGTGATGGCCACCTCGAATTCCGCGGCGGTGATCGGCCCGATGCCGATCCGCATTTTCCCCTCGTAGCGGTCGCCGGCTACCCGCGACATCGTCGTGGCACCAGGCATCGTCTTGGCCAGCACCTCGGGGTCGAGCAGGAGTCCCCACACCACGTCGCGCGGTCCCGGAAAGGTGTGGCTTCCCTCGACGATCATCGGCTGCCGCCCCGGGAGGCCGCGAGGAGCAGCTCGAACAACCGGCCGGGGCTGAGCGGAATCTCGGTGATCTCGACCCCGCTTCCCGCCAGCGCGTCTTCCACCGCCTGCGCGACCGCGGCGCCGGTGGGAATGGCCCCCGCCTCCCCCACCCCCTTGGTGCCCAGCGGATTGAGCGGCGACGGCGTCTCCACGTGCGCCAACTCCACCGTCGGCACATCGAGCGCGGTGGGGAGCAGATAGTCCATGAACGAGGCGTTGAGCAGCTGGCCGTTCTCGTCGAAGATGAGTTGCTCGTAAAACGCGTTGCCGATCCCGTGGGCCACCCCACCCTGCACTTGCCCCTCCACCACCATCGGGTTGATCACCACCCCGCAATCGTGCACCACCACGTAGCGCAGGATCTCCACGTTCGCGGTCTCCGGATCCACCTCGACGATCATGGCGTGAACCCCGCTCGCCGCGTTGCCGCGGTCGGGGCCGAAATAGGCGGTGGCCTCGAGCCCCGGTTCGGTGCCGGGCGTCACGGCGCCGCGGAGGGGATTGGCCTTGCGCGCCAGGTCACCCAGGGAAATGGCGCGGTCCGGCGCATTGGCGGGGTAAACCCGGCCGCCCTCCAGCAGGAGCGCCGTCTCCGGGACCCCGAGCAGCCGCGCCGCGTGGGCGAGAATCTTCTCCCGCACCTTGAGCGCGGCCGCGTGACAGGCGCTCCCCGCCACCACCGCGCCCCGGCTCGCAAAGGTGCCGGTGCCCCAGTTGAACTCCCGGGTGTCGCCGGTGCTCACCTGCACCTTCGCCACCTCCACGCCCAGTGCGTCGGCCACCAGCTGGGCGAAGGTGGTGAAGTGCCCCTGACCCTGGGTCCCCACCCCCGTCGCCAGCCGCACGGTGCCGCTCGGCTCGACCGTTACCCTCGCGCCCTCGTAGGGTCCGATGCCGGTCCCTTCGATATAGGACACCAGCCCCAGCCCGACATGCCGCCCCTCCCGGGTCAGGCGGGGTTGATCCTGCTTCACGAATTTTTCGTAGCCGATCATCTCGACCGCTTTGTCCAGCGCCGCCTGATAGTTGCCGCTGTCGTACACCAGCGGCCGGAAGTCCTGGAAGAGAATCTCGTGGTCGTAGGGAAAGGCGTCAGCGGGGATCAGGTTCCTGCGGCGGATCTCCACTCGATCGAGGCCGAGCTCGCGCGCGGCGAAGTCGAGCAGCCGCTCCATTACGAAGACGCCGTGCTGCCGGCCGGCGCCGCGCACCGGCGTCACGATCGGCCGGTTGGTGAACACCGCGGTGAATTCGCTGTCGTAGTTGGGCACCACGTAAGGCCCCAGCAGCGTGCATTGGCTGTTGATCGGCACCGTGAGCCCGTAGGGGTCGTACGCGCCGGTGTCGTGCAGAAACCGGTCCCGCACGCCGAGGATCCGTCCCTCCCCGTCCACCGCCAGCTCGGCGTCATGGATCTGGAGGCGCTCCTGGGTCGTGGCGTAGAAATTCTCCCGGCGGTCCTCGATCCACTTGATCGGCCGGCCCAGCCGCATCGCCGCCCAGGGTACCAGGACCTCCTCCGGGTAGAACATCATGATCTTGGGTCCGAAGCCGCCGCCGATGAACGGCGCGATCACCCGCACCTGCGACTCCCCGAGGCCCAGCATCGCGGCGAGCCCGTTCCGGATGGGAATCGGCGCCTGGGTCGTGTCCCAGACGGTAAGCTCTTCGGCGCGCGCGTCCCATTGGGCCACGATGCCCCGGTTCTCGATCGCGGCGGAGGCGCCGCGATCGTAATGGAACCGCCGCGAGACGACCGCGGCCGCCCGGGCTCGCGCCGAGGCGTAATCGCCCTTGGTCTGGTGCACATGGGCGGCGAGATTGGTGCCGAATTGCTCGTGGACCAGCGCGCTCTCCGCGGCGAGCGCCGCCTCCAGGTCGGTCACCGCCGGCAGCGGATCGAACTCCACCACGATGTCTTCGAGCGCGTCTTCCGCGATGTAGCGACTCTCGGCCACCACCATCGCCAGCGGTTCGCCGGCGTGGCGCACCTTGTCGCGGGCCAGCGGCACCTGGGTTGCCGCGTGAAATACCAGTCCCGGCACCGGCGGCGGCGGCACCAGGAGCGGTCCCGGTTTCCAGTAGTCACCCAGATCGTCCGCGGTGTACACCGCGATGACCCCGGACCGCGCCCGCGCGGCGGAGACGTCGACGCCCTTGAGGATGCCGTGGGCCTCCTCGCTCCGGAGGAAGGCCACGTGGAGCATGCCGGTGAGCTGGACGTCGTCCACGAAGAGGGCGCGGCCGGTGAGCAGCCTCGCATCCTCCAGGCGCGGAGTGCGCTGGCCCAGGTAGCGGCGGGGGGCGATCACCGGGCCTGGCCCGCGCCCCGGGCGAAGGCCAGTTTCACCGCTTCGACGATGTTGGCGTAGCCGGTGCAGCGGCAGAGATTGCCGGAGAGAGCCTCGCGAATCTCACGCTCGTCGGCCGACGGATGATCGCGGAGGAACGGCACCAGCGTCATCAAGATGCCGGGAGTGCAGAATCCGCATTGCAGCGCGTGGGCCTCGTGGAAGGCCTGCTGGATCGGGTGGAGCGCGTCCGCGGAGCCGAGTCCCTCGACCGTGTCCACCACCCGGCCGTCCACTTGCACCGCGAACACCAGGCAGGAGCGCACCGCTTCTCCGTCCAAGAGCACGGTG
The DNA here is from genome assembly GCA_041482775.1 of Gemmatimonadota bacterium. Classification (GTDB taxonomy): domain Bacteria; phylum Gemmatimonadota; class Gemmatimonadetes; order Gemmatimonadales; family GWC2-71-9; genus JABFSM01. The sequence goes on from JBGPEJ010000263.1 coordinate 2,945, forward strand.
CAGGCGCCGCAGACCCCGTGCTCACAGCCCACGTGGGTGCCGGTCAAACCCAGCTCATGGCGGAGGAAATCGCTCAGCAGGAGGCGCGGCTCGGCGCTCCGCTCGTAGCGGGTCCCGTTGACAGTGACGCCGATCGTGTGCTGGCCCTTCACGCGGTGTTCCCCGGGAGGGTCGAAGCGATGAACGATACGCCCGGGGGGAGGGGGCGCAAGGGAGGCCCGAGGGCCCTCCAAACCGATCGGCCTCGACCGGCATCCCAGCCTCCGAGAACGTACTCCATCTCGAGCGGCATCATCCACCGTCCGGCCCGAACCGGAGTGTCCAGCATGCACCGATCCGCCACTGTCTTCCTGGCCGCGCTCACCGTTGCGCCCGGAGCGCTCGCTCAGCACCCCCTGCTCCATTCGGTCGATGCGGTCGAGGTTCGCTATGCCGGTACCCAGCCGGTGGTTCGCTACACCCTCCGGGTGGACGCCACCGACCTGACTCGATACAGCGTGGAGATCCGGATTCGCGGCGCGCGCGACACCTTTCATCTCGCGATGGCGGCGCACCCCGAGTACGACGACCGCTTCTTCCGTTATGTGGAAGATCTGCGCATCGAGAGCGGTCGCGGGGGCGCGGCCATCGCGCGGCAGGACAGCGCGGTGTGGCGGGTCAATGCTCCCGGCGGTGAGACGATAGTTCGCTATCGCATCCACCTGCCGGCCCAGGCTGGTCCCCGGCGATCGGCATGGATTCCGTTTCTCTCGTCTAGCGGCGGTCTGGTCGGCGGACCCCACTCCTTCATGTACATCGTGGGCGCCGAGCTGGCCCCCTCGTACCTCACCCTGGAGCTGCCCGCCGGATGGAGTACCGCCACCGGTCTCGAGTCCACCGCCGATCCCGCCGTCTTTTTCGCGGCGAGCGTCGAGGTCCTGATCGACTCCCCCGTCCTGGTCGGACGGTTCCGGACTTGGCGCTTCGCGGTGGACGACGTGCCGCACCGGGTGCTCTATTGGCCGCTCCCCGACGCCGCACCGTTCGACACCTTGGCGCTGGTGAGCGGCCTCGAGCGGTTGGCCCGCCAGGCCGTGGCGCTCTTCGGCCGCGCGCCGTACCGCGAATACACCTTCATGCTGCAGGACGGAGCGGTCGGTGCCCTGGAGCACCTGAACTCGGTGTCGATCGGCGCACCCAGCGCCACGCTGGCGGAAGGCCTCACCGGCCTCCTCGCCGAGTCGGCCCACGAGTTCTTCCACACCTGGAAC
>JBGPEJ010000264.1:0-4165 GCA_041482775.1 Gemmatimonadota bacterium
CGATGGCGACGATGGTGTCCTTCCAGTTCCGTCCGATCATGTCGGCGTTCAGGTCGGCCACGATCTGCTTGATATCGACCGGCGGGTGATTCACGAACCATTCGCTGCCCCAGAGCCCGTGCTCCTCGCCGCTCACGGTGAGAAAGATCATCGACCGCTTGGGACGCGCCCCCGGGCGGCTGTACGCTTCCGCCAGCTCGAGCACTCCGACGGTGCCGGATCCGTCGTCGTCGGCCCCGTTGCAGATGCTGTCGGCGCCCATGGCGCCGCACTGGGCCCCCGGCTGACCGGTGGTGCCGACGTGGTCCATGTGCGCGGAGTACACCACGTACTCGCTCTTGAGCGTTGGGTCCGAACCCTCCAGGATTCCCACCACGTCGGGCGCGTAGGTCACCGTCAGCGCGGTGTCCTTGACGTTGAGCTCGCCTTCCCAGTCGGGAGCCGGCTGCACCACCGTGGTCGGGGCGGCCCGGAGCTGCTCAAAGGTCTGTCCCGCGTCGGGCACCTGGGCCAGGATGGTGCTCTCTCGCACCGCGATCACCGGCGTGCCGCCGGGCGCGTCTCCCGCGGAGGTGCGGATCCTGGACTGGCTGCGCGCGTAACCCGCGAACACCGAATCCGAGTTGACCACCAGCACGATTCCCCGCGCTCCCGACCGCGTCAGGCGTTGCAGGGTACGATAGCCGAGGGTGGATTGCGGTCCGCTGACCGGCGGCACCAGCACGACGATCCGGTCCCGAAGGTCTTCCGGCTTGAGGCTGTCGGCCATGATAGCGCCGCCCACCAGCACCACGCTCCCCTTGGCCATGGCGCTGGTCGGACCGAACAGCAACGCGGCCCCTTCGGCCAGCGTGGTATGGACCGCCCCCTCCCCGGAGGTCTGGCCAAACCGCACGTTGGACTGCTCGGCCAGAACCCGCCTCGAGGTGATCGGGTAGTTCAACAGGAACGTCCCGCTATCGCCCCCCGGTTTGAGCCCGAACCGCTTGAACTCGCGCGCGATGTACGCCGCGGTCTTGTCGAGCCCCGGGCTCGGCGTATTGCGCCCGCCCATCGAGTCGTCGGCGATGAGGAAGATCCGCCGGCGCACATCCGCGGCGGTAATCGTGGCGGCCGCGCGCCTGACCGCGGGCGTCTGGGCGTAGGCCACCAGCGGTGTGCCGAGCGCGAGGAGGCTCAGGATGCCGAGTCGAGGGGTCATTGAATGGGTTGTCGGAAGAGGGGGAGTGGGGGCTGCTGACTCGTTGCCGGATGGCCGTCTGCTCCAATCTAATCGCCCGGTTGCCCCGCCGGCTTCCGGCGCTTGAGGATCGGCTCGCCAAGGGGCTTGGGGCTCGGTGCCGGGGTGGCTTTGCCCGGGGCCGGGCGGCTCACCGAAGGCGGTGGCGGCGGCGCCTTGGGGGGTGCCTTGGTGGTGTCCGCCGGTGCGGCAAGGGACACAGCGAGGAATAGCAGGGTCGAAAGCATCACCGGGAATCTGTGCAGGGCCGGTGCCACGAGCCAGGGCGCCTCGGCAGACCGCCGAAGTGGCTTTCGATCAGGCACTTGGCCCGGTCGGGCCTGAACGCGGTCAGCCCGGGTTCGTCCCCCCGCCGGGACACCGGGCGTTCCGCGTTGACTCACTGGGGACACGGTTCTAGGTTGGGCGGGGCATGCCCGCCGCCGCTGTTTCCCCAGCCACATCCCGGCTCGATTTGCTCGACCCGGCCGAGGTCGCCCGCCTGGGCGGGCTCGAATTGGTCACCGAGGGAATCGTCGAGGGCTTTCTCGCCGGGCTGCACCGCTCGCCCCGCCGCGGGTTCTTCGTGGAATTTGCCGAGCACCGGATGTATCAGCCGGGTGACGAGCTCCGCTATCTCGACTGGCGGCTGCTGGCGCGGAGCGACCGCCTCTACGTCAAGCAGTTCGAGGAGGAAACCAACCTGCGGGCAATGCTGGTGCTCGACACCAGCGGCTCGATGGACTGGTCTGGTGCGCCGGGGAGCCGGCTCAGCAAGCGCGCCTACGCCGAGCGGCTGGTCGCGGCGCTCGCACTGGTGCTGCTCCGCCAGCGCGATGCCACCGGGCTGATCACCTTCGACGAGACGGTCCGTCGCGTGGTGCCGCCGCGGGCGCGGCATACCCAGTGGCATCTTCTGCTCCGCGAGCTGGCCGCCACCCCGGCCGGGCGCGGGACTGCCGCCGAACCGGCGCTCCGCCGCGTGGTGGAGCAGCTGCGCCGCCGGGGGCTGGTGGTATTCGTGTCCGATCTGCTGTTCGATTCGCCGCTCGCGCTCACCGCGCTGCGCTTTCTCCGGCACCGCGGCCACCAGGTGCTCGTACTGCACGTCATGGATCCCGATGAAGTGGAGCTGCGCGGCCCGGCCGAGGCGCGGTACCAGGACCCCGAGTCGGGCCAGGCGGTGGTACTGCGCCCGGCCGATTGGGCCGAGGCGTACGCCCGCACCGTGAAGGCGGCGGTGGCGGAGTGGCGGGTGGCCTGCCGGCGGCGGGGCATCGCCTATGAGCGGGTTACCACCGACACTCCGTTCGGTCTGGCGCTCCGCCAGGCGCTGGTCCGCTCGACCGGCCTCGCGTGATCGGGTTTACCGCGCCGTGGGCGCTGCTGGGCCTCGCCGCCGCCACGATACCAGTCCTCCTTCACCTCTTCGCCCGGCGGGAGCCGCCGACGGTGATGTTCCCGGCGACCCGCTATCTGGCGGAGACCGCCCGGGCGCATCACCGGCGGCTCACCTTGCAGCATTGGCTGCTGCTCCTTGTCCGGACCCTCCTGATCGTGGCGCTGGTCCTGGCCGCGGCGGGGCCCAGCTGGCCGAGCGGAGGAGTAGCCACCCACGCGCCTACCGCCCTCACCCTGGTGCTCGACAATTCGCTCTCCAGCGCGGCCACCGCGGGCGGAACACCGGTCTTCGAGCGGCTCCGCGCGGGGGCGCGCGCAATTCTCGCCGTCGCGCATCCCGACGATCTCCTCTGGTTCATCTCGGCCGACGGCCTCCCCCGCCGTGGCTCCCGGGAAGAGCTGCGATCGGCGGTGGACCTAATGACCCCCGGCGCCCGCCGGCTGGACCTGGGCCAAGCGATTGGCGCGGCGCGTGAGGCCATGGCTGCGGAGCGGTTGCCGGCCAGCGTAGTGGTGTTGAGCGACCTGCAGGCCAGCGCCGTCACCGCGGCACCCGGCGCCGGCCCTGTGGTGGCCATCCGCCCCGAAGCGGCGCCGGTCCCGAACCTGGGCATCGCCGCCGTCTCAGTGGGACGGCAGCCGTGGGGTCCCGAAGGAGGAGCGATCGCAGTCAGCTTGAACGGCGCCGGACCTCGCTCGGCGGCCCTCTCGGTCCGGGTCGGCGCCCGCCCCCCTCGTCAGCAACTGGCACCGGCGGGTGCCACCGCGACGGTCCAGAGCGGTGCGCTTCCCGCGGGATGGTGGCCGGTCAACGCCACTATCGATCCCGACGAGTTGCGGCTTGACGATGCGCGGATCACCGCGGTCCGGGTGGCCCCGCCCGCCCGCGCCGCGTGGCGGACCGAGGATCGCTTCCTCGCCACGGCCTGCGACGTGCTCCTGCAGAACGGCCGTCTGGTTCGCGGCAACGATCTCACCATCGGCGCGCTCGGACCGGGGCCCTCGATCGTCCAGCCGCCGGCCGACCCCGCCGCGCTGGGCGCGCTCAACCGGTCGCTCGCCGCGCGGGGGATCGCGTGGCGCTACGGCGACCTGGCCGCCGGGAGCGGGGTGACCGACAGCTCCCCCACGCTGGGCCGCCACCAGGTGGCAAAGCGGTACGCCCTGCTTCCCACGAGGGACGCCCCCGGGTCGGTTGCCGGCCCGCGGACCAGCGGAGTCCTGATCACGGTGAATGGGTTGCCCTGGGTGGTGCGGAGCGGTGGAGTCATCCTGCTGGGCAGCCGCCTCGAGCCGGGATGGACCGATCTTCCGGTCACCGCGGAGTTCGTTCCGCTGGTGGACTACCTCGCCAACCGTGCGGTCAGGGGAGAGCTGGTCCTGCTGGACGTGCCTCCCGGAGATCCGGTTTCCCTGCCCGACGTAGCCACGGCGGTGGCGCATGATGGGAATTCCCGCGCCGTCGAAGGGGGAAGCATGTTCCGCTCGGAGAGCACCGGTCTCCATTTCATCCTCTCCGGGCGGGATACCATCGGCGTCGTGGCG
>JBGPEJ010000265.1:0-4111 GCA_041482775.1 Gemmatimonadota bacterium
AAGCCGTACCTCGACCTCAAGTGGTCGATCCGGGAGGGCCAGCCCGCGACGATCAACCGGATCATCATCCTCGGCAACGACGTCACCCACGAGCGGGTCATCCGGGAAGCCATCGTCCTGCTGCCCGGGCAGACCTTCAACCGTGACCTGCTGATCCGCTCGTACCAGAACGTCTCCAACCTGAACTTCTTTCAGCAGCCGATGCCCTCGCCCGACGTCCAGCAGGCCGAAAACAACGTCGACGTCGATGTGGTCTTCCGGGTCACCGAGAAGCGCACCGGCAACATCAACTTCGGCGCGTCGGTGGGGCAGGGGGTCGGGATCGGCGGGTTCCTGGGCCTCGAGGAGCCGAACCTGTTCGGCAAGGCCAAGCGGGGAAAGCTCCAGTGGCAGTTCGGCCAGAACATCAACGATTTCAATCTGAGCTATACCGATCCTTCGATCCTGGAAACCCGGACGTCGGGGACCCTTTCGGTCTTCAATTCCCGGCGCCGCTATACCATCGGCGACCTGGGCCGGCAGCGGCAGCGCGGCTTCCAGGCGCAGCTCGGATTCCCGCTCTTCGGCTCGCGCTACACCCGGGTGTTTGCCTCCTGGGGGCTGCAGCAGATCCGCTATTCCGACGCGGCCGCCGACTTGAGCCGGGTGTTCGCCTGTGACAACTGCACCCGCTCCTCGGTGGGCCTGAGCGTGGCCCGGGACACCCGGATCGGCCTGCCGTTCGCGATCGCCGGCTCCTCGGTCACCCTGAGCGGCGAGCAGAACGGCGGCGTGCTCGGCGGGACCGGGAACTACCAGAAGATCGACCTCGAGAGCAAGTGGTACACCCCCCTCGGACGGCTCGGCGGGGGCGACCAGTTCGGCGGCGGGGTGCAGTTCACTCTGGGCCTCACCGCCAAGTCGGGGTTCATCGTGGGTGACGTGGGTCCGTTCTATACCGAGCTCTACTCGATGGGCGGCGTCCAGTACGGCATTCCGCTCCGGGGATACCAGGAGTTCGCCATTACGCCGAACGGGTTCGACGTCTCCGCCGGCGGCTCCCAGGCCCAGGCCTCCTCCTTCGGCAAGTCGTACGCCGCGTTCACCATCGAAGCCGGCGCCCGGCTCAGCCAGGCGCTCTACTTCAACGTCTTCAGCGACGCCGGCAACGTCTATCGCCGGGTGCGCGAGTACAATCCCACGCGGCTGTTTCGCAGCGTGGGCGCCGGCGTGGCCATCATCTCGCCACTGGGACCGATCGGACTGGATCTGGGCTACGGCCTCGACCGGACCGATGTGACGGGCAAGCCGAAGCCCGGCTGGCAGCTCCACTTCCGGCTCGGCAATTTCTTCTGAGCCGAGGGCTCAGACAGCGCGGTACACCTTGAGGGAGGGATCAGGAATGAGCGTCGTCGTCCGGAGGCTTTTCATCGGCCTCACACTCGTGACTCTGAGCGCCGCAGGCGCCGCGTCGGCCCAGCAGCCGCAGAATCCCGCGGGGGCGCCCGGCGGGAGCGGCGGGGGCCGCATTGCGTTCGTGAACGCGCGGGCGGTGCTGCAGGGCATGCCGGGGTACGCCAAGGCGGAGAGCACTTTCACGAAGGAGTACAGCGCCGCCCAGGGAGACGCCCAGAAGCTGCAGGCGGCCTTCGACTCGACCGTGGCGGCGTACCAGCAGTCCATGGCGATGCTCTCGCCGTCGGCCCGAACCGCCCGGGAAAAGGCGCTGACCGTTCAGAAGGATTCGCTCGACGCCAAACTGGCGGTGCTCCGGGACAAGGTGGATGGACGGGAGCGCGAGCTGCTGTCCCCGATGCAGCAGCGGCTCCAGGCCATCATCGACGGGATCCGCGCCGAGGGCAATTACTGGATGGTCATCGACCTGGGCAACGCCTCGGCGATACCGTTCCTGGTTTCCTACGACAAGTCGCTCGATATCACCGATCGGGTAGTGCGGCGGCTCATGCAGAGCAACTGATCGTGCCCCAAGCGCCGGTGCCGCTCACCGTCCAATCGGTGGCCGACCTGGTCGGCGGCCGCCTGGTCGGTGACGGCGCCCGGCTGCTCCGCGCCGTCGGCCCCCTGGAGGGGGCTGACGGCGAAACGCTTTCGTTCATGTCCTCCCGGCGCTACCTCGCCGAATTCCGGGCCTCGGCGGCCGGGGCGGTGCTGCTCCACGCCGAGAACGAGGCCGAGCCCGCCGGTCCCGGGGTGCGGATCGTGGTGGGGGACCCGCAGGGCGCAATGGCCCGGGTTCTCGCGGTGATGTTCCCGCCACCGGCGCTCGCGGCCGGGGTTGATCCGACCGCCCGTCTCGGGAGCGGGGTACGCCTGGGTGAGGCGGTGTCGGTCGGGCCGCATGCCGTGGTCGGCGCCCACGCGGTGCTGGGCGACCGGGTCCGTCTCGGCGCCGGCGTCGTGCTGGAAGAGGGCGTCGTTGTCGGCGAGGACAGCGATCTGGGTCCCCACGTCGTGTGCTACGCAGGTACCCGGATAGGAGAGCGCTGTGTGGTGAAGGCCGGCGCGGTCCTCGGGGGCACCGGGTTCGGCTACATTTCAGGCCGGGATGGCCACCGCAGAATCCCCCACATCGGGGGGTGCGTCCTCGGGGACGAGGTGGAGATCGGCTCCAACAGCTGCGTGGACCGGGGCAGCATCGACGACACGGTCATCGGGCGTGGAACCAAGATCGACAATCACGTCCACATCGGTCATAACGCCCGGGTCGGGCAGGGCTGCCTGATCATGGGCGGCGTGCTGTTGGCGGGGAGCGCGGAGATCGGCAACGGGGTGATTCTCGCGGGGGGGTCGGGGGTGGCCGGCCACGTGCGGGTGGGCGATCGGGCGCGGATCGGCGCCAAGTCGGCGGTCGACTCCCCGGTCCCCGACGGCACCGACGCCACCGGGTATCCTGCCCGTCCCCACCGGGAATTCCTGAGGGCCCAGGCGACACTGTATCGCCTGGCCAAGATTGCGCACCAGCTGGAGGCTTTGGTGAAAACGCGGAGCCTGGATGCCTAGACGGACCATCACGGGGGTCGCCGAGGTCAGCGGGATCGGGCTGCACACCGGCGCCCGGACCCGGGTGTCGTGCCGCCCCGGTGCGTCCGAACAGGGCATTGTGTTCCGGCGGGTGGACCTCGAGGGAAAGCCGGAAGTTCCGGCGCGGGTGGAACAGGTGGAAGCCACCGAGCGGCGGACCTCCATCGGGCACGGGAACACCACGATTCATACCGTCGAGCACCTGCTCGCGGCGGTGGTGGCTCTGGAAATCGACGACCTGGTCATCGAGATCGACGGCCCGGAGCCGCCCATCGCCGATGGATCGTTCGGACCCTATCTCGACGCCCTCGAGAAGGCGGGGCTCCGGGAGCAGGAGGGCGAGCCCTCCTCGTTCCGCGTCATGGAGCCCTTTACGGTCGTCGAGGGCGATTCCAGCTACGTCGTCTCCCCCAGCAAGGCGCTCCGGCTCACCGCGACGATCGAATGGGATCACCCCCTGATCGGCCGTCAGACCGGCTCCTGGGACATTACCCCGGCCGGGTTCCGGCGCGACCTGGCGCGGGCCCGCACCTTCGGCTTTGCCCACGAGGTCGAGGCGCTGAGGAGCCGCGGCCTGCTCAAGGGGGGGTCGATGGATTCGGCGGTGGTACTCACCGACTCCGAAGTCGTCGGCACCACGCTCCGGTGGCCCGACGAGTTCGTGCGGCACAAGGCGGGAGACATTCTGGGCGACCTGGCCCTGGTGGGGGGGCGGGTCGAGGCCCACGTCATCGCCACCCGGCCCAGCCATCAGGGCAACGTCGCCATGGCGCGGTCGATTTCCCGGGTGGCCTCGCGGAGCGGCGGACAGATCCTGGACATCTCCCGGATTCTCGAGGTGTTGCCGCACCGCTATCCCTTCCTTCTGGTGGACCGGATCGTCGACCTGCAGCCCCGACGCCGATCGGTGGGCCTCAAGAACGTCACGATCAACGAGCCGTTCTTCCAAGGGCATTTCCCGGGGCACCCCATCATGCCCGGGGTGCTGATCATCGAGGCTATGGCGCAGGTGGGCGGCATGGTGCTCATGGAGGAGCTGCAGTCACCCGGCGACAAAGTGGTGTACTTTCTTGCGCTCGACAACGTCAAG
>JBGPEJ010000266.1:0-4095 GCA_041482775.1 Gemmatimonadota bacterium
CGAGCGCGCCGAGGAGGAGAAAGGTGTTGACGAGGTGCACCGAGAGGTATCCGGCGCGGGCCATCGAATCGTTTTCGCCGACCAGTCGGAATAACACCAGCCCGGCGCCGATCAGCGCCTCGGTGCCCATGAACCCGAGGGACCACGCCGCCGTCCGGCGGGCGCGGTGGCCCGGGGAGAATTCCCGCCGGCTCCACCAGAACAACCCGAGGACCAGGAGCACCGCGAGCCCGCTGGTCGTGCGGTGGGTGTATTCGATGAGGGTCGCGGCGGCCGGCGCTTGCGGGACAATCTCGCCGTTGCAAAGCGGCCAGTGCCGGCCGCACCCCGCGCCGCTTCCGGTGGCGCGCACCAGCGCGCCCCACTGAATCACGAACAGATTGACGCCGAGAACGCCCCAGGCGTAGCGCTTGAAGGGCATCCCCGAAGATAGTGTTCGCGTCTTACTCCCGCACTCGCGCCCGCAGCCGTTCGAGCGAGTCCGCCGGAAGCCCGGACGTTGCCGTGAGCGAGAACGTCACCCGTCCCTCACTCACCCGCTGCGCCAGGACGAGCTCTCCGTGCTCCAGCGGATAGACCACCCGGATGTCGTCGCCGGCCAGCTCGAGCCGGATCGGGACCATTCCTTCGATGAGTCGGAGAGTACCCCCGAGCCGGCGGACCGCCTCGGAAAACTCGATCGGCACCGGAGTCACCGCCGCCTTCGCTGCGGCCGAGCGTGCCAGCCCGCCCGTCGCGGCGGTTTCATCCAGCCGCAGCCGCCGGTCGGCCTGGCGCAGGGAGGTGAGTCCGGGGGACGCCGGCCGGGGTGCCGCAGTCACGACCTCCGCAGCGGCCGGCGGAGTGGTCGGCGGAGTGGTCGGTGCGGCGGCAGGTTCGGCCCGCCCGCGGGCGCCTTCCGCCGGCGAAGCGGCATCCGCCGCGACCGGCGCCTCCCGCTGGAGTGCTTCGTGCCGCGGCGCAGATTCCTTGCGGCCGGTCCCCGCGGCAGCGTTGCCCCGGCGCGGCAGCACCGGCTGGTCCCCTGCGGTCTGGTCGGCCAGGACCTTGGCCGCCGGCGGCGGGGGGACCTCGGCCGCTGCCGGGGGGCCGGGTCGCGACAACGGGACGACGGCGGGGCTCACTGCGGTAGAGATCAGGCTGGTGCCGGTTCGTGGTCCCCGCGCCGCGTACCCGAGTCCGAGTGCCAGAATCAGGGTGGCCGCCCAGGCGAAACGGCGCGGCCAGACGCGCGGGGCTCGGGACGAGCGTCGTGCCGCGGGGGCTCCGGCGCTTCGCGGCGGCACCTCGAGCATTTCCACCAGCCGTCCGGCCTCCGCCTGCATCCGGCCCTCGGCTTCGAGCCGCGTCCGGCAATCGGCGCAGGCGGCGAGATGGGCTTGGATGGGTGGAAGCTCGGCGGACGGGATCTCGCCGTCGAGCAGCGCGTGAATCAGGCCTTCTTCAAGATGCGACATGCTGGGTTGCCTCCCCGGCCCGATAGGCCTCGACCAACCGGCGCCGCGCGCGCGAGAGTGTCGTGCCGACCGCCCCGGGCGCAAGGCCCAGCGTGGCCGCAATTTCTTCGTAGCTGAAACCTTCCGCCTTCAGGAGCAGCGCCTCCCGGTCGCGCTCGGTGAGGCCGTCGAGTGCGCTGCGCACCCGCGCGATCCGCTCGCCCCGGTCCATCGCCTCATCCGGGGCCTCGGCCGCCTCGGGCTGTTCCGCCTTGTAGAGGACCAGACGGCGGCCCTGGCGCGCCGCCCGGCGGCCTTCTTCGCGCACCAGGTTGAGCGCCACCGCGAACAGCCAGGGTCGCGGATTCCTCGGTGGCGCCACGACCGCGCGGGCAAACACCTCCTGGGCGATCTCCTCGGCGCGGTCACGATCGCCCGTACGGCGATAGAGCATCCGCACGAGCGATTCGTGGTACTCCGCGAAGAGCCCAGCGATCAGGCCGGTCATCGACCCTCGAACTCCTGAAGGAATCGGGTGAGTGCGCCGGGTGCCCACTCGCTGATGCCCCCGTCGCTCACCTTGAGGTTGGCGCGTCGGCCGCCCAGGAGTAGCGGGGTTCCGGCGGCCAGCGCCGCCTTGAGGGCGGGCCGCGCCTCGACCAGGGCGAACCAGGCCGAACTGAACGGCGCGATCGTGGTCACCTTGAGGCTATCGGAGCGGCCCAGGTCCGTCCAGATACCGTCCCGCAGCGCAAACACCCGTCCTCCGGCACGCTTCATTTCGTGGCGCTCCTGCGGCCTGCCGTTGGCGGCCATCTCGTCCATCCGGAGCCCGACCGCCTGGTCGGCCTCGGCGAGCGTTGTGCTACCAAGCATACGCGCGCTGGCGCGGGCGGCGTCGAACGCCTTGGCACCGGTCATTCGTCGGGACATGACCGCTCCACTTGGCACCGCCATCGGCACCGGCACCGGACCCGACGCCACGACGCCGGGCTCCTGCACCAGATAGGAGGTATACTCGGTGAGGATGCCGTATCGGAGGCCGAGGTCGCGGACCTGCGCGAGCATCGCGGGGCTGGCGCCCTCGAGTCGAATCTGGCGGGTGAGCTCCCCGATCCGGCGCGCCGCCCAGAGCGGCGGGACATAGTCGTTGCCCGGCGCGGTTCTCGAGAATTCCGCCGCCACCGTAAAGCGTTCCCGCCGGCCGTTGCGGCTTCCCTCGATCACCACCGGGCCGTTGCCTTCTCCGTGATAGCGGGCGAGCACGATCAGCTCCTCCCCATAGAAAAGATCGGGCAGCACGGAGGGCGCCTGATCCGCGAAATGTACCGGCGCGTCCACGATCCGGAGATCGACCAGCGCGGGGCGCGAGAGCTTGCTCAGCACACCCCCTACCGCGTCATTCACATCGGCACCTGGTGCAACGTAGGTAGCGCTGCCCCGGCCCTCCACCGCGAGGCGATCGAGGAGGTAGGTATTCACGTCGGTGCCGACCCCGACGGTGAAGATCCGGGCCCGGCCGATTCGCCCGGCGGCATCCGCGGCGATGCGGTCGGGTCCCTGCTCCCCGACCGAGGGAAGGCCGTCCGTCAGGAGGAGAATCAGAGGCAGTCGCTCGCCGTCGCCGCGTTCGGCCAGCGCGGCCTCGACCGCGCCGGCAAGGTTGGTCCCGCCGTTCGCGGCGAGCCCGTCCACAAAGCGGCGGGCCTCATTCACCGCCTCGTCGGTTGCCGGGGTAAATCCTTCCCGGAAGGCATGGACTGCATTGCTGAAGGCGATCAGGCGGAACCGGTCATGGGCGCGGAGGGAGCCCAGCGCCTGGCGCAGCGCCGCCTTGGCCTGGTCGAGCTTTTCGCCGCTCATCGAGCCGGACACGTCGACCACCAGCGTGAGGTCCCGGGCGGTACCCGAAGCGTCATCCGCCGCCGCCGGCGGCGAGAGAAAGAGCAGGGCGAATCCATCCTCCCCGGGCTCGGAGTGGGTCAACACCGCTCCCCCGAGGAGCCCCCGCCGGAAGGGCAGGACGAGATCCACATCCCCACGCACCGGCGGCGCTACGCTGATTCGGAGGGTGCCATCGCGACGGTCGTCGGAGATCTGGTGGGTTGGGGAGTACGGAGTCGCGAAGTCCGTTTCCCGCCGGACCTCGACCGTCATGGTGACCGGCGTTTCTCCCCGATCCCCTGCCGCGTAGCGCAAGCGTAGCGCGTCGCCCTCCCGGCCCAGCAGCTCGGTGAACCGGAGGGTCACCATTCGAGTTTCCCCCGGCTGTACCGGAAAGACCTGCGCGCGAATCAGGCCGTGGCCCACGAGGGTAAGAAGCGCGGGATCCTTCAGACGGCGGACGATGCCTTCGTAGATCGTTCGGGCCTGATCCGCCGCCATCATCTCGCCCTTGAGCTCCCGCTCACCCTGGAAGAGTGAGAAGTCGCTGAATACCGCCTCTCCCGGTAGCGGGTAGAAATAGGTGCCTTCCGCCACGACGGGGCCGTTGTTCCGGAACCGCTCCTGCACCTCGAATCGCGCCACCCGGCCGTCGACCACCGCCCGAACGCTGGAACCGACCCGAACCAGGGAGCCGGGGAGCCGGTTGGAAAGCGGGGGACGCTCCAGGTCGATCCAGCCCTGGGCGGAAACGGAGACCAACGGGGCGGCAAGC
>JBGPEJ010000267.1:0-4082 GCA_041482775.1 Gemmatimonadota bacterium
AGCGCTTGAGCCAGTCGATGGTGTCGAGGTCCAGGTGATTGGTGGGCTCGTCGAGGAGGACCAGATCGGCCGGCGCGGCGAGTTGCGAGGCCAGCCCGACCCGGCCGCGCTCGCCGCCGCTCAGCTCGGTTACCATGCGCGTCTTCGCGGCCTCGGCGCCGAAGCCGAGGCCTTCGAGTACGGCATCCACCCGGGCGTGAAATTCGTAGCCTCCCGCATGGGCAAATCGCTCCTGGTCACGGCCGAAGCGGGCGAGGTCCGCATCGGCCACCCGATTGCCCAGCCGGGCGAGCTCTTCTCCCTGCCGGGCCAGCGACTCCTCCAGAGCGATCAGGTCGCGGTACCCCATCGCGGCCGCGTCCCAGACGGTGCGCGCTTCGCCGAAATCGCGATCCTGGTCGAGCAGGGAAATCCGCAGGCCCGGCGCTCGGGCGACGATGCCGCGCGAGGGCTCGAGGGTCCCCGCCACCAGACGGAAGAGCGTGGTCTTGCCGCTGCCGTTCCGACCGACGATACCCCAGCGCTCCCCCGCCTCGACGGTGCAGGTCAGGTCGTGGAACAGCGTCGTGGCGCCGAATTCAACGGCGATGTCGGCGAGGGAGAGCACAGCCATGATGGAAATATGGCCGGAGATGCTTCGGCCTGACACTCGCATCGCCCGGGCCACGTACGTATCCTTCACCGCCCCGAGAAACCGGTCCTGATGGCGCGTCGGCATCGAGCCCCCTACCTCCTCCTCCCCCTGGCCGTCGTCGGGTGCGTCCAGCCGCTTCGACTGGCCCGCGACGATTCCCCGACGGTCCTGGCCACCCAGCGCCTTACCGCGCCGAATCCGGCAGAAAAGGGCAGCCTCCGGGTCCACACGCTCTTCTATGGCAGCGGCAAGGACAAGCGGCGGACCGAATACCGCGACTCGGTCACTCTCAAGACCACCTCGGTCGACGGCAGCAAGATGGCCAGCGGGCCAACCCCGGCGCTCACCCGGGAGCGCAAGCGGTACTGGGGGTTCGGCTTCGACTCACTCCCGGTCAACGGCCGGGTGTGGTATCCCGAGGGGAACGGCCCGTTTCCGCTGGTGCTGATCGTGCACGGCAACCACGACATGACCAAGTTCTCCGACCCCGGCTACGCCTATCTGGGAGAGCTGCTGGCCAGCCGGGGCTTCATCTTCGTGTCGGTCGACGAGAATTTCCTGAACGGCAGAATCCGGGGCGAGAATGACGCCCGGGGGTGGATGCTGCTGCAGCACCTGAAGGTGTGGAAGCGATTCAACGACTCGACCGGCGGACCCTTCGCCCACCGGGTGGATCTGGACAACATCGCCTTGATGGGGCACTCCCGCGGCGGCGAGGCGGTGGCCGTGGCGGGGGCGTTCAACCGGCTGTCCCACTATCCCGATGACGCGAACATCGTCTTCGATTTCAACTTCGGGATCAAGGCACTGGTCGCCATTGCCCCAATCGACGGGCAATACGAGCCGGCCAACCGCCCGACTCCGCTCGCCAACATCAACTACCTGGTCATTCACGGCTCCCACGACGGGGACGTATCCGCCTTCTCCGGGCTCCGCCAGTACGCCCGTATCCGGTTCACCGACGGCAAGCCCTGGTTCAAGGCGGCGGTCTGGATGTACCGCGCCAACCACGGCCAGTGGAACACCGAGTGGGGAAGCACCGACGGCGGGCCGCAGAGCCCCCGCTTTCTCGACCTTCGCGGACTGATTCCCGCCGACGAGCAGCGCCAGATGGCGCGGATTTATCTCTCCGCGTTCCTCGACGCCACGCTCAAGGGCAAGCGGGAGTATCTGCCGCTCTTCCTCGACCACCGCACCATCGGCGGGTGGCTCCCCAAGACGATGTACGTCACCCGATTCCAGGAAGGCGGCTTCCACGCGCTCGCCAGTTACGGCGAGGACGTGGAGGTCACTTCGGGAAGCGCGCCGGGCGTTACCATTGCGGCGGAGAGTCTGGCCACCTGGAAGGAGGGCGTCGTCCCGCTCCGCTGGCAGAACACCAACACCGGACACTACGCCGTGTGGCTCGGCTGGAACAACCGCATCGCCGGGAAGGACACCACCAAGACCGGCAAACCGGCCTCCTACAGCGTCTCGCTCAACGATTCGCTCCGCGCCGCTTGGCAGCCCGGCCCGGGAACCGCGCTGGAGTTTTCCCTGGCGCCGACCAGCCAGACTCCGGGACCCCGCGCGGCGGCCAAGGACACCAGCAAGGCCGCGAAGGACTCCGCCGCGGCCAAACCGAAAACCAAGTCACCTCCCACTCCGAAACCCAAGCCGAGCGCGCTGGATTCCCTGCCAATCGAGCTTTCGATCGAGGCGGTGGATGCCCAGGGAACCACCGCGCGGCTGCCGATCGCCCGCTACGGCGTTCCGCGCCGTCCGCTCGAGGTTACCGTGCTCAAGCGCAAGGGACAGGACAAGTCGAGTTATGCCAGCTTGGCCGAGTTGATTCCGCAGACCTACGTGATCCCCCTCGCCGACTTCCACGCGGCCGCGCCCCGCTTCGATCCCTCCCGCCTGGTGACCATTCGCTGGGTGTTCGACGGGACCCGCGCGGGAACGGTGGTGCTCACCGATGTGGGACTTTCCAATATCGACCCGGCGTTCCTGCCGCCCGGAGGCCGCTGAACATGTTCTGGCATCGCGCGGCGCGGCTGTTGGTCCCGCTGGTGGCCGCCGGCGTCGGGACCACCCCCGCCGCGGCCCAGGACCCCCAGACCGCGCCGCTGGTGCTCCGCCTCCCGGGGGGCACCCGGGCGCTTGGAATGGGCAACGCCTTCGTGGCCGGGCGGGGCCCGGAGGCCTTGTTCTACAATCCGGCCCAGATCGGGGTGCAGCGCGGCACGGCCATCGCCATCCAGCGGTTCGGCTCGGCAAGCACCCTTGGTTCGTTTTCGACAGCGGGGGCGCTGGGGAAGGTGGCGCTCGCAGCCGGGGTGCAGTACTTGAGCTATCACACGGCGAGCGGTGCGTCCTTCTTCACGCCACCGGGACTGCTCACCCTGGGGGCGGGGCCGGGCTCGTCGAGCCTGGCGGCCGCAGTGGCGGGCGCAATTCGCTGGCAGGGAGTGCGGTTCGGGGCGGCGGCCAAGTATGTCGAAGAGCGCGTGCTGGTGGCTCGGGACGGCACCGGTGCCGTCGATCTCGGGGCGGCCCGAGACGTGGGTTGGCTCACCGTCGGCCTCGCGGTACAGAATCTCGGCGCCCGGCTCAGCTATCCCTCGGTGACTCAGACCGCCAAGCTCCCCTCCCGCGTTACGCTGGGCGCGGCATTCTCGGGTGCGAGCATCGGCAGCTATTTCGACCTGGGCGCCTCGGCGGCGCTCTCCCACGAGCGCGACGGGACCATCGTGCCGGCGGGAGGAGTCGAGCTCACCTTCGAGCCGGTCTCGGGCTGGACGTTCACCGGACGGATGGGTGCCCGGCGGGTGAACGGGAGCAGCTCACCGTCGGAATCGCCGATTACCCTCGGCGCCTCGTTCGGGCTCGATCGCTTCGCGCTCGACTATGCCTTCGAGCCCTATCGCGGCGTCGGCGCAACCCACCGGATCGGAATCCGGATCCAGTAGTCCGGGAGTCCAGTATGCCAAAGCGCCTGCAGGTCTACGAGACGGACGCGATCACCGTCACCTTCGATCCGAACGTGTGCCGCCACAGTGGTGTCTGCCTCCGAACCCTCCCGGCGGTCTTCGATGTTCGACGAGCCCACTGGGTCCGGCCCGAGCTGGCGGATCCGGATGAAGTCGAGGCCGCCGTACGGAAGTGCCCTTCGGGGGCCTTGCAGTTCCGCCGGCCGGACACTTCGGGGCAGTCGGGCGGATGAATCGGCGCTCCGCCTGGTTTGCGGCGGCGATCCTTTTGCTCCTCCTGGGCGGCGCGCCCGGCCTCCTCAACGGCCCCGGAGAGCTTTCCGGCGCGAGAGCCCCCGCTGAACGCGCCGCGGCCATCCTCGAGATAGCCTACGGAATCACCGGGGAGGTATCCGCCGGCCTGCTCTGGATCGGGCATCGCTGGACCCTGCCGCTGGCCACGGTGTGGGCGGTGCTCATCACCGCGACCGGAGCGG
>JBGPEJ010000268.1:0-3930 GCA_041482775.1 Gemmatimonadota bacterium
CGGGCGATTTCCAGGATGATCGCACCCGCGTCCGCACGCTGCGCCGCCCGGAAAACCGCCCGCGCCGTGTCGTAGGCAAGCATCCGCACGTTGATGGCGGGGACCGTGAACCCGGAGCACTCGCCCCGGCCCCGGGCCAGGTACAGCTCATGAATCGATGCCGGCCTTACCCCCACCGCCTGGCCCAACTCCCAGAGGGACTTCCGGGCCGCATCTCGCTCGGGTTCGGCGCCGAAGACCGCCTGCCACACCAGCCGGTCCATCGCCGGGGTTTGGAGCGCTGCGGGGTCCCGCACCTCAAGCCCGAGGGCACCGCGGACGACCGCCCCGCCGAAGCTGACAGCGGCGTTCGTACTGGGGTCGCTGGACATGAGGTCTGGGCCGCCAAGTGGAGGGTGCTGGGTGGTGGGAACGGCGTAATGTAGATTGGCCCTCCAGAGGCGTCAAACCGGCCAGCCGAAGCGGCGGAAGGCTCCATGATTTTCCACATGAGTCCATCATGTTTAAGCCGTGTGGAACAAAGACTTACACGTGACTCCTCATGTTGATAAATGCCATCTGGTGCATCGCTTGAAGGCACCGGCACTTCGGCCACCTGCCAACGGCTTCTCTGCATTTCCACGTGTGGAAAACTCGATGAATTCACAGGAATGTGGACCCTGCCTTCTCCCTCTGAAAGCCTGGCAGGGCCCCGAGTTCCCTCTGTGGAAAACGTCTGCCCGATTGACTGACAATAACTTGCGACCCTCCTCCCACGCGCTGTGAACGACGTGGAGAAGATTTTTCAACAGCAGGGGGGCACCGGCTTCCTGGTCGGACGGACCGTTATTCCCGGTGTTTCCGGTGCCGATGCCGTGCTCTGGACCGATGGAATTGTGCGAGGGGTCGGACCCGCCGCCGACCTGGTCCGTTCCGCCCCGCCGGGGTGTCCAGTGTTCGAATACCCCGGGGCCCTCATCACCCCCGGGTTCATCGATGCTCACACCCACTTTGCCCAGTGGGCACTCAAACGCCGCCAGGTGGATCTGACCGGTGCCGGGACTCGTGCGGAGGCGGTTCGCCGGGTTGCCGCAGGAGTGCCGGAGCAGGGCTGGGTCCTGGGCCAGGGGTGGGACGCCAACGGTTGGAGCGATCCGCCGACTCGAGGGGCGCTCGATCAGGTGCAGCCCGGCCCGGTCTTCCTCGATTCACTGGACGTGCACGCCGCCTGGGTCAATTCGCCCGCCCTCGCTGCAGGGGGTGTCTCGCGGCATACCCCGGATCCCCCGGCGGGCCGGGTGGTGCAGGACGGTTCGGGTGAGCCGACCGGGCTCCTGCTCGAGCAGGCCGTCGAGCTGGTTCGACGGGTAGTGCCGGTGCCCCCGGCGGAGCGGCTTCGCGAGGCGCTGATTGCGGGGCAGGGTGAGGCGCACCGCCTCGGCGTGACCGGTATTCACGACGTGGAAGAGCTGCGGATCCTCGAGGCGTTCCGGTCGTTGGACCGGGAAGACCGGCTGCGACTCCGGGTCCTCTTCCATCCGCCGGCGGCCGAACTGCCGCGGCTCACGCGGGAGGGATTTCAGAGCGGCGCCGGATCCGGGTGGATTACCCAGGGCGGGGTAAAACTCTTTCTCGATGGGAGCCTGGGAAGCCGGACGGCGTGGATGCTTGAGCCCTATGAAGGGAGTCGCGACCGCGGAATGCCGCTGGCCTCCTGGGAGGAAGCCGCCGCCGCGGTGAGGATGGCGGCGGCGCAGGGCATCTCCGCCACGGTTCACGCCATCGGCGACGCGGCGGTGCGCCGGGCGCTCGACCTGCTGGAGCCGTTGCCGCGGCTCCGGCTTCCCCACCGAATCGAGCACTTCCAATGCGTCGACCCGGCGGATGCTCCCCGGGCGGCCCGCGCCGGAATCATCCTCTCGATGCAGCCGGCCCACCTGCTGGTGGACGCCCCGCTGGCGGACCGGCACTGGGGCAGGCGGGGCCGCGGCACCTATCAATTCCGCACCCTGGCGGCCCACGGCTCGGTGCTGGCATTCGGAAGCGACGCGCCGGTGGCACCGCTGGATCCCCGCCCCGGAGTATTCGCCGCAATGGATCGGCGGGCCCTGGGGAGCGGACGCGACGCCGCCTGGTACGCCGCGGAACGGATTCCCTTCGACGCGGTGGTCCGCGGCTACACCGAGGCGCCGGCGCAGGCGGCGGGCTGGGCGCCCCGACTGGGCACGCTGGTGCCCGGCGCGGCGGCCGACCTGGTGGCCTGGGACGTTGATCCGGCGGTCCACGCCGGGGACGGTCAGGCCTTCCTCGAGGCCCGGGTGCGTTTGACGGTGGTGAACGGAGAGATCATGGTACAGACCTGAGTCGGACCTGCTTAAATTCTGGCACCTTCAACCGGGTGCCCCGCTACTTTGGCTCACAAGACCGCCGCCATCCGCCGGACCAAGATCGTTGCGACACTGGGGCCCGCCTGGGAAACCCCCGACCAGATGCGCGCCCTCCTCGATGCCGGCGTCAACGTCGTCCGGATCAACTCCAGCCACGGCACGCCCGAGACCCGGGCCCGATGGATCGCCGACCTGCGCGAGGTCCAGCGGGAGCGTGCCAGCGCCTCGGCACTGCTGGTGGACCTGCAGGGGCCCCGGATCCGGGTGGGCGAGCTGGCCGCCCCGCGCACCCTCGAGGTAGGCCAGGCGGTGATCTTCGCACCGGAGGCGGTGGCGGGTGAAGCGGAGATTCCCACGATGTACGCCGGACTGGCGGGAGATGTCGCGTCCGGCAACCGGATTCTCCTCGATGATGGTCTCCTGGCGGTGGACGTGACCGCGGTGAAGGGCGATCGGGTGCACGGCATCGTGCGGTACGGGGGCGTCCTCAAATCGCACAAGGGCATGAACCTGCCGGGCGTGGAGGTGAGCGCGCCGGCCATCACCGAGAAGGACCGCGAGGACGCGCTGCAGGCGGCGCAGCTCGGGGTGGATTACATCGGGATGAGCTTCGTGCGCCGGCCGGGTGACCTCGAGGCCATGCGGCAACTGGTGCCCAAGCGGGTCAAGCTGGTGGCCAAGATCGAGAAGGACACGGCGCTCCGCCACCTCGACGGCATCATCGAAACCGCCGACGCGATCATGGTGGCCCGGGGTGACCTGGGGGTTGAGCTGCCGTTCGAGCAGGTTCCCCTGGTGCAGAAGCGGATCATCCGGGAGGCGGACCGGCACGGGAAGCCGGTCATCACCGCCACCCAGATGCTGGAGAGCATGGTCAACGCTCCGCGGCCCACCCGGGCGGAAGCCTCCGATGTTGCCAACGCCATCCTGGACGGAACCGACGCGGTGATGCTCTCCGCCGAAACGGCGGTGGGGCGCTACGCGCTGGAGGCGGTTCTGGCGATGGACCGCATTGCGCGAGAGGTGGAAAGCCACCGCCGGGAGGGCTCCGGCGAGCCGGCCTGGGAAACCTCCGCGTTCCATTTCCGGCAACCCCACGTCACCACCCGCACTGAAGACGCGATCTCGGTGGCGGTCTGCGCCGCCGCCGAGCTGCTCAAGGTGCCGCTGATCGTCTGCCTGACGTCGAGCGGCTTCACCGCGCGCACGGTGGCCTCCTACCGGCCCAACGTGCCGATCCTCGCGGTGACCCCGGAGGCCGATACCTTCCGGCAGCTTGCGCTGGTCTGGGGGGTCATCCCGGTCCGCATCGACCACTACCCTGACTACGACAAGACCTACCCGGTGGCGCAGACCATCATCCGCAAGATGGGGCTGGCCGAACCCGGCGAGCGGGTCGTGGTTACCGCCGGGGTGCCGTTCGACGTGTCCGGCACCACCAATCTGCTCAAGATCGAGACCGTGTAGCGGGATGCGGGTGACCCTCCTCGGCACCGGCACGTCGATGGGTGTGCCGCAGATCGGCTGCACCTGCGCCGTCTGCCGCTCGACTGATCCCCGGGAC
>JBGPEJ010000269.1:0-3926 GCA_041482775.1 Gemmatimonadota bacterium
CCGTTGGCGGAACCCCGGGTATTGCGCCAGCGCGCTCCCGATGCGGCCCGCTCCCACGAGCACCACGCGATAGGTACGCTTGAGGCCGAGGATCTCGCGGATGCGGGCGGCGAGCTCGGTCACCGAGTACCCCAGCCCCCGCTTGCCGAACGAGCCGAAGAACGAGAGGTCCTTCCGCACCTGGGCGGACGTCGTGCCGCCCCGGGCCGCCAGGGCTTCGGAGCTCACAGTACTCGCCCCCTGCTCCTCGAATTCCTCCAGGAAGCGCAGGTAGAGCGAGAGACGGCGGACGGTGGATTCGGCGATTTTCCGCACAGGCTATGTGAAAGTTTTCACAAAGCTAGCCCAGTCGCCACCCCGCGTCAATAAGGCAGTTGAGCAGAGCGGCGAATTCCCGGGGCGACAGCGTTTCCGGCCGAGCCGCAGGGTCGAGCTCGGAGGCGCGCAGCAGTTCGACAACCCGGGCGGGAGGCCACCGGGTGAATTCCCGAAGGCCCCGGCCCAGTTGTTTCCGCCGGAATCCGAAGAGTCCGACCACCAGCCGGCGAAAGGAGGGGACCAGCGAGTCGGCGACGACCGGGAGGGCAAGCGGAGTGAGACGCACCACCGCCGAGTCCACCGCCGGAGGGGGATGGAATGCGCCGGCGGGAACCAGGAAGAGTTTTTCCGCCGCGGCCACCGATTGCACCCCCACACTCAGCGCACCGTACACCTTGCCGCCGGGAGCGGCGGTCAGTCGCTCGGCGACCTCTTTCTGCACCAGGAAGACGATGCGGCGGGGGCGGGGCGGCTCCAGGGCCCGATCGAGCAGCGGGCTGGTGATGTTGTAGGGGATGTTCCCGGTAACCAGAATGGGCTCCTCCGGGCCGAGCCCCGCTGCCAGCCGCCAGTCGAGCTCTAGGGCATCACCGGGGATGATGCGGACCGCGGGAAACCGCTCCCGAAGCTGAGGAATCAGGTCCTGGTCCTTTTCGATGGCCGCAACCCTTGCTCCGCGGGCCGCCAGGACTTCGGTCAGGGTACCCCGCCCCGGACCGATCTCGATGACGATGTCTCCCGGCGCCGGCGCCAGGGCGTCGACGATCCGCTCGAGGATGGCGCGATGGTTGAGGAAGTGCTGGCCCAGGCGCTTCTTCGGACGCACGGCTTAGAGCCGGAGCACGAGGAGCGTACGGTCGTCGGCCGGGTGGGGAGCGAACCCATCGGCTTCGGCAATCACTTCCGAGACGATCCGCTCCGCCGGAAGGCTCCGCCGGGACTCCAGCGCCGCGAGCAGCCGCGCCTCGCCGAACCGCTCCCCTTCCGAGTTTTGCGCGTCCACCAGCCCGTCGGTCCAGAGGCACAGCAGATCGCTCCCCTTCTCCCAGGCCACCGACCGCTTCCCGATTTCTGCGTCACCGGCCAGACCCAGGGGAGGCGCGGTGGCCTCCAGACGCTCCGGCAGACCGGCGCCGGGAATCCGGAAGGCGTGCGGGTGACCGGCACTGGCCCAAGTCAGCCGGCCCACGATCGGATCCAGAATGGCGTAAAGAACGGTGAGGTAGGTATCCGACGAGTCGAGCTTATCCGCCAGACTGTCCCGGAGGGCGCTGAGCGTCCGGTCGGGCGTCTCCGCGCTCGACGCGTGGATGCCCGCGGCCGCCATGACCGCGGCCATGATGAGCGCCGCGGCGAGGCCATGGGAGGAGACATCGCCCACCATCACCCCGACCAGACCGAGCCCGAGGCGGGTGAAAGTGTAGAAGTCACCACCCACCGCCTCGGCGGGAATGCAGCGCACCGCCGCTTCCGCGTCGCCCTGGAGGACCGTGGGCGCCGGAAGGAGGGAGACTTGAAGGTGGTGGGCCAGGTCGAGCTCGTCCTGCACTCGCTGCTGCTCCCGCTCGCGTTCCACCAGGCGGGCGATTTCGATCGCCGCGCCGATCTGATTGGCAATGGCGGCCACCAGCTTCTGCTCGGACGCGGAGAACCGGTCGCCGTCGACCTTGTCGGTCAAATTGATCACGCCGACGCAGCGGGAGGCCCCGCCCGGCGGCTGATAGCAGATCGGCACGCTCATGAAGGCGCCTCCGCGGTAACCCCGCCGGTCCACGGGCGCCGCGCTCCCCGGCGGCGGGCCCCCGATCAGCGGCCGGGCCTCGCGGAACACCCGCGCGGCGACCGAGGTGGCATCGTCCACCTCGATCAGACCGGCGAGCGCGGGCTCGAACCCCTGCGCCGCGACGGTGCGCAGCCGGCCGCTGGCCGGATCGTAGACGACAATGGACGCCCGCCGGGCGCCCACGACTTCACTCACCGCCCGCACGATGGTCAGCGCGGCCGCCTCGAGGCGCACGGTGTGACCCAGGATTTCGCTGATGGTGTAGAGAAGGTCGATCTCCTCGTACCGGGTGGCGAGATCCTCGGAAAGGCGCGCCATCTCCCGATCGGCCCGCAGCACGACGCCGAGCAGCGCCTGGAGTGGAGCGCCGGTAACTCCGGCGGGCGTTTCGATCCAGAGCCCGGCATCGCCGCCGAGGGGCATGAAATACGCCGGGCCGCCAGGGGTGGACGCGAGACCCGACCCCGACGGCACCCGCGGCTGCCATCCCGGGTCGTTCCCGTGGATGATGCGAAGGAGCTCCCCCTCGGCGCGCCAGAGGCGGAGGCACACGCCCGGCACGCCGTCGAGTGCTTCCAGGACGGGGTGCAGCCGCTTCAGGAGCGCGGCAGCGTCATCCAGATGGTGTTCCCCTGTTCGTTGAATTCGACGCGATCGGCCAGACTGCGAATGAGGAAGAGCCCTCGACCGATGGGGCGGGTAACCGCCTTGCCGGTGGTCGGATCGGGAATTTCGCGCGGGTTGAATCCGGGGCCGTCATCGGTGACCTCGAGGCGGATCGCCTCGCCGGAGAGCTCGGCCGCGACCCGGACCAGGCGCGCGGGGTCGCCGCCCACCCCGAAGAGAATGCTGTTGGTCAGGGCTTCCGCGAGGAGGACGCGGAATCGAAAGCTGGTTCTCCGGCTGGGAGCCTGGCCAGCGAAGCAGTGCCGCGCCATGAGCTCCACCGCCTCTTCCACGCAGCGGAGATCGGCCGGCACCCCGAGGCTCACGATGCCTTCGCCTCGCCGGACGCACAGGCGCAGGGAAGCGGTGACGCCGTCGTCCATTTCAAAATCCCGCGAGTGCTTCCTCCGCGGAGGGCGAGACATGGAACAGGGTGTCGAGTTTGGTGAGCTCGAAGAGGGCCTGGAGATCCTCATTGAGGCCCGAGATCCGGAGCTCGCCTCCGAGCTCTCGCACCTTCTTGGAGAGGGTAACCAGCGCGCCGAGACCCGATGAATCGATGTACGCCGTGGCGGCGCAGTCCACCAGGAACTTGCGCTCGCCCCGATCGAGTCCGTCCTGGACCAGCGTCTTGAGCTCCTGCCGATTGCCGACGATCAGCTGGCCGTCGATCTTGACGATCGCCACACCGGCTCCATTGACGGTCTTGGTGAACCCCATGTGTTCCCTCCCTCAGGTCCCGGCCGCTCCCGCCGCCAGCACGACCGCCGCGGCCGTGCCGGCTACCTCCTCGACATCCGCATCTTCCGCCACGCCCGCCACCGTGCCCGTGAGCCCCAGCAGGAACGGTCCCAGGAGTCGGGCACCGGCCATCGCGCGGCTGGCCCGGATGGCGAGATAAGCCGCGCTGCCCCCGGGAAATATGAGAACGTTCGCGCGGCCGGGGAATTCGCCCCCGGGCGCGGCACGGGCGGTCAGCGCCGGCGCGATCTTTCGGAGTCCGGCGACTGCCGCGTGGAGCGCGTCGTCGCCGTTGCGGCCGGGAGGGCCCGCCAGGAAGGCGACGCTGGGACTCTCCGCCGCGACACGTCGGTGCGCTTCAGCCGCCGCCCCCGCGATGCGGGCCCGCTCGAGCGGCGGCAGCTCGTCGGCCAGGGCG
>JBGPEJ010000270.1:0-3888 GCA_041482775.1 Gemmatimonadota bacterium
CCGGTTCACCGGTCGCCGTCGAGATACCGTTCCGTCAGCCCCGCGTACGCATCGATGCGCCGGTCCCGGAGGAACGGCCAGTGGGTCCGCGCCACCTCGACCTGGCTCAAGTCACAGGGCACCACCAGGAGCTCTTCGTTCTGCCCGGCCTTGGCCAGCAGCCGCCCGTTCGGATCGGCGACGAAGCTCCCGCCCCAGAACTCCAATCCCCCCGCGGGCCCCGGCTCGAAGCCGACCCGATTGACCGCGGCCACGAAGCAGCCGTTGGCGATCGCGTGCGACCGTTGGATCGTCTCCCAGGCGGCCTGCTGGCGCTCGCCGTACTCGGACTTCTCGGGGGGAAGCCACCCGATGGCGGTGGGGTAAAACAGAATCTCCGCGCCCGACAGCGCGGTGAGCCGCGCCGCCTCGGGATACCACTGGTCCCAGCAGATCAGAACGCCGATCCGGGCAAAGCGGGTCTGCCAGGTCCGGAAGCCGAGGTCCCCGGGGGTGAAGTAGAATTTTTCGTAGTACTGCGGGTCGTCCGGAATGTGCATCTTCCGGTACTTGCCGAGATAGCTGCCGTCGGCGTCCAGCACCGCGGCAGTATTGTGGTAGAGCCCTTCGGCCCGCTTTTCAAAGAGCGAGGCGATGAGCACGACGCCCAGCTCTTTGGCGAGCGCGCCGAGGCGCTCCGTGGTCGGGCCGGGAACCGGCTCCGCCAAGCCGAAAAAGCGGTGGTCTTCCGCCTGGCAGAAGTAGGGGCCCTGGAAGAGCTCCTGGGTGCAGACGATCTGCGCCCCCCGGGCCGCCGCCTCGCGAATCTGCTCGATGGTGCGTCGGAGATTCTCACCGGGCTCGCGGACATCGTGCAGTTGCGGCAAGGCCACCGTCACGGTGCGCGGGGCGGACTGAGTGGTCATGGCGCCCAAAGCTAATGATATTGCGGGCCATGTCACGGATCGCCCGCAGCATTCTCGCAGGAGCCCTCGGGGCACTGGTCGCCGCGCCCGGCGCCGCGCAATCGGTCCGCTGGAGCACCACCACGGTGCTCTACGGCGACAACACCGAGTTCTTCACTCCCTACCGCGTGGGAGAGACCATCCTCGGCGCCCAGTTCTTCTCGACCCTGCGGCTCCGCACCGGCGAGCGGACTTCGGTGCAGCTTGGCGTGTTCGGAGACCATCGCTCGGGGGGAAAGGAGTTCCTCGACCCGGTCCGGCCGATCATCACCTTTCAGTATGCAAACCCCACCGGGACGGGAGTGCTGGGTACCCTCCTCACCGAGGAGCGCCACGGCTTTCTGGAGCCGCTCCAGGTCACCACGCTGGAGCTGACCCGCCCGGTGGAGTATGGCGCCCAGTGGCGCGAGCGCCGCCGCCGCTGGGACGCCGAGGTATTCCTCGATTGGCAGAAGCTCAACGTACCGGGGCAACGCGAGGTCTTCGACTACGGCTGGGTCGTCCGGGTGCGCCCGGTCAAGTACGTCTCCCTGCAAACCCAGCTGCACGGCGTGCATCACGGCGGGCAGCTGTACGACGTCGGCCCGGTGCGCAACAATGTCGCCTCGGGGATCGGCGTGGTCGCGGCCGATTCGCTCGGGTGGCTGGGGCGGAGCTCAGTTGGGCTCTGGCGGCTGCGGAGCTCCGGAAACGTCGATTCCGCTGCGCCACCCGATCGGCCGGGACAGGGGCACGGCTGGTATCTCCGCGCCGCCGTGACGCCGAAGGGCTGGTTCGAGCTGTTCTCAATTTCGTGGTGGGGGAGAGACTTTCTTTCCAACGAGGGCGACAACAACTACAACTCGGTCGGCGCCGATCCCGCGTTCTACCGGTCGAACCGGAAGTACTGGGAGCTGGGTCTCATTCGCCGAGGCCACATCGAGGGCGACGTAACCCTGGACGGCGAATTCCGCTTTCACCGGATCGATAATCTCAAGAGCATATCGATCGGCCGGTCCCGCTGGGAGTACTCCTACCGCCTCATCGTGCGGGCCCCATTCGAGCTGGTACTCCGGCGCTGAGCACCTTCCCTCACGCCCCCGCCGCGTCCGCAACGGCGGCGCGGCTGAATCCGAACCGCTCCGCGAGGTCGAGCAGGACCCGGCGCACCTCCGGCGGCCCCTGCGTGACCAGGCGGTAGAATCGGGTCTGGGCATCGAAGGGCACCGGCTGTTCCTCGACGGTCAGCAGATCGAGAGCGAGGGTAATGCGGTCCAGCTCCACGCCGCCCGGCTCCGCCGGGTCCTCGGGGAGCAGGCGGATGAGCGCGTCCGCGGTGACCCGACGGGAAGGGACGGTTCCCTCGAGGATGTGGCGGCGATCCTCATCGTTCAGCACCCCGGCTCGCAGCTCCCGGCGGATTGCGTGCACGATCTCCTCCCGCTCCCGCTCCGGAAGCTCGGCGAACTTGACGAGGTAGCCGCGGGCCTCCCCCTCGACCTGGAGCTCGACCGAGAGCTGGTAGCGGCCGGCGCGCTCCACCGTCGCGGTGACCGTGGTTGTGGCCCCGGTGCGCCGGTGGCGGACCACTAACCCGCCCGACTCCGAGGGGCCCACCAGGTAGGTCCCGACTTGCGGACGCACCTGCTCGGGCGCAGCGGCCAGCAGCGCCGCATACCCCGCCGCGGCCCGCACCGGGCCGGGCAGCACCGGGCGGGCGGTGGCATCGTATACCTCCTGACCGCTCCCCACCTCGACGTGGTTGCTCGGCGCCAGGGCGAGGCGGATCCTCAGCCCGGCCTCCAGTGCGGCGCCGTCCGGTCCGGCCAGCTCGATCGCGCGCGCGGCATAGCGCAAGCACACCACCGTCTCGATGCCACCGACGTCGTCGAAGAACCATCCGCAGGAGGTGAACATCCGGAGCGCATTCCGCTCCATTTCGAGGAGCTCGCGCGCCCGCACCGGCAGATGGGACGGGAGCCCCACGGTGGCGTAGGCGTCGCGGGCGCGCCAGGGATCCGGCAGGTACTCGGCCGCCTCGTGCTCGAACCGCCGGTGCAGCTCTCCGGCCAGCCAGTCGAGCGCGCCCCGGAGCGGCGCGCGCCACGATTGCGAGGTGCCCGCTTCCATCCGGCAGCCGCAGTCGGCCCGCCACCGTTCCACCCCGTGAACGCAGCTCCAGGAGGTCGGCGCCACCAGCTCGACCGGCTCCGCGGGGGGATTCCGCGCCAGGAATGAAGCGTAATTCTCGATCCGGACATCGGGATCGCCGCTCAATCCGCTGAGCAGCGCCGCCAGCGCCATTTCGCCGAAGCGATGATGATGCCCGTAGGTCTCCCCGTCGGTGGCCAGCGACACCAACCCGGCGCCCTCGGCCGGCAGTGGCCGCGCGCCGATCTCGGCGCCCCACCGCCCCGCGTCGGTGATCAAGGGGCCGAACGCCACATCATGGGAGAGCGGGCCGTCGTACAGAAAGACCGCGATCTCCCGCCCGTTCGAGGTGGTGTACTGCCCGGGGAGACCGTGGGCGGGGGGCCGGGCGACCTGGTGGGGCGCCAGGATGGTGAAGCGGATGCCCTCGGCGGCAAGGACGTCGAGGGTTTCGTCGTCCACCGCGGTTTCGGGCAGCCACATCCCCTCGGCTTCCCGGCCGAAACGGCGACGGAAATCGGCGATTCCCCAGCGGACCTCCGTCACCTTGTCGCGCCGCGAGGCGAGCGGGAGAATGACGTGGTGGTACGGCATCGCGATGGCGTTCCCGTGCCCGGCGAGCCGCTGCCGGCTCACCCGATCGGCGTCGAGGATCGCCCGCCAGGTTTCGGGTGCCTCACGCTCCAGCCACTCCGCCAGGGTCGGGCCCACGTTGAAGCTGATCTGCTCCAGCGTGTTCAGCACCCGCGCAATCCTGCCGTCGGCCGCCGGCACCCGGGCCGCCACCACGGCGTGGTAGCATTCCCGTTCGATC
>JBGPEJ010000271.1:0-3885 GCA_041482775.1 Gemmatimonadota bacterium
ATCACGCGGCTCTGCGGCTGGGAGACGCGGAGCATGCTCTTGGACACTTCCTCGACTCGCATCTCCACGGGGACCCCCTCTCGGCGTAAAACACGGCGAAAACCGCTTCCGCCCAACCTCAGTTAACTCTATACAGGCCCGGCAGGACTTGAACCTGCAACCCCCGGTTTTGGAGACCGGTGCTCTACCAATTGAGCTACGGACCTAGAGACTAGACGCCCTGACGTCGAGACGCTCAGACGCCTAGGAAAGCATGATCATCTCGCCCACTCAACCTAGGCGTCTCGGCGTCTCGGCACCTAGACGTCTAGTAGTTCAGGGTGGCTGACGGGGATTGAACCCGCAACCTCCGGAGCCACAGTCCGGCGCTCTAACCGATTGAGCTACAACCACCACGCGGTTGTTCCGTCCCGCCGTCCTGCAAGCCGCGTATTCTAGTGTGGCGACGAGGTTTCGGTCAAGTCAGGACGGCCCTCGGACCGCCATGCACGGCCCAGCGTTGCGCCCAGAACGAGCGCTCCACCCGCGAGCGCCGCGCGACCCGGTATCTCTCCGTGAACCAGCCACGTCCAGATCGGATTCAGCACCGGCTCGAGCAGCAGCAGAATCGAGGCCTCGAGCGCCGGAAGTCGGATGATGGACCGCGAGAACAGGACGTACGCCAGGCCGATCTGGAACACTCCGAGGTACAGCAGGATCCCCCAGTCGGCGGGGGCGTGGGAACCGAGCGGAAGCGCCATCGGAAGCGCAACGGCGCAGGCGGTGAAATTCCCCATCGCGGCTGCCGCCACCGGAGTTGTCCCCAGCCGATCCCCCGCCCGGCCCAGCCAGCGAAAGCCCACCACCGCCAGCGCGAAGGTGACCCCCGAGCCGAGTGCGATGAGGTTGCCGGCGACCGGGTCCGGTGCGGTAACCGCGGGGCGCTGATCGCCGAGGAGAAAGAGCGCCAGTCCGAGCGCGATGGGGGGAAAAAACAGCAGGTCTCGCCGGGTAATCGGTTCCTTGAGGAGGACCGGCCCGAGCAGCATGACGTACAGCGGGCTCGCCATCTGAAGGAAGATGGCGTTGGCACTGGTAGTGAGCCGATTGGCGAGCACGAAACAGATGCAGGTGGCGGCGTACGCCGAGCCTACCAGAAAGGGCCGCCATCCCCAGCCCCGACGCGCCGCCGGAATCAGAACGAACAGCGTCAGCCCCGCGATTCCCGAACGGAGGCTCGCGATCTGCCACCCGCTGAAGTGGGCGGCCTTGATCGCGGCACCACCGGTGGAAAAGAGCCCGGCTGCGAGGAGGAGGCCCAACGCGGCCCGGCGGTGGGCGTTCGGCATGGCCCAAGGATACCACCCGATGGAAGGGCCAACCCCCATTCGGCGCGGAACTTGCCCCTTCGCCCGGCGTTCGGCTGGAAACGAGACGGTCGGCTGGGGTCTTCGTCCAGATCCATTTGGCGGGGCATTCCTCCGTCCCGGGGAATCGGTCGAACACGGTAACATAATCGGCTGTAATAACTTAGAGCACAGCACCTCGCCGCTGGGCGGCGAACGGTTCCCGCGAGGAGGCTCCAGCGCGGGCCGCGGAAAGTCCGACATCCGGAGGACCGATATGCAGCGTCGTTCAGGCCGCCAGTGGATCGCGTTGGTCCCGGTGTTTGCCGCAATGATTATTGCGAGTTGCGGAAAGAATTCCTCCACGACCGGACCGCGGATCGCCGTCCTGGCCCTCGTCTCCGGAAGCGGTCAAAGTGGGCCGACCGGCACCACCCTTTCGTTGCCCCTCGTCGTGCGCGCCGAGGACCAGGGGGGTCAGCCGGTCTCCGGGGTCACCATCTCCTGGGAGGTCAGCGCCGGTGGCGGGTCGGTTTCGCCTTCCCAGTCGGTAAGCGGCGCCGACGGCCTCGCCTCGGCCACGCTCCACCTCGGCAACTCGGTGGGCCCGAACACGGTGAGTGCCTCGCTCAACGGCGCGTCGCCGGTGGTGTTCTCGGCGACCGCAACCTCCGCCCCAACCGCCAAACTCACTGCCTCGAGCGGCGATGCACAGACCGGCGTGGTTGCGACCGCACTGGCCCTGGACCTGACGGTCAAGGCCGCCGACGCGGTCGGCAATCCGAAGGCCGGCGTGGTGATCACCTTCCAGGCCCTCGGCGGCGGCTCGGTGACCGCGGGCACTGCGGTGACCGATGCGCTGGGACTCGCGAGCACCCACTGGACCCTCGGGACCCTCGCTGGAACCCAAACGGTCACTGCTTCGGCGCCCGGAGTGACTTCCTTGAGTTTCACCGCGACCGCCCTTGCGGCCGCCGCTGACGCCATGACGATCCTCACCGGCAACAACCAGACTGGGTCGCCGGGCGCGGCGCTTCCCGACTCACTGCGCATCCGCCTGGTGGACCGGTTCGGTAATCCGATCGCCGGCGTGACGATCACCTGGACGCCGGCGGTAGGCGCCGGAGCGGTCAGCCCCGCCACCAGCGCCACCGATGCCAACGGTCGGGCCGCCACCCGCTGGACCCTCGGGAGCACCGGCGGTCCGAAGAGCATCACCGCGAGTGGCGCCGGGTTCCTCCAGACATTTACCGGCGGCGGCAATGTCACCTACCTCGCGGTGCACGCTGGGAGCCGCCACACTTGCGGGCGGGCCCAGGGCGGCGTGGCCTATTGCTGGGGGTATAACGGCGACGGCCAGCTCGGCATCGGATTGCCCCCGCAAGGGAGCGGCCCGGTGTTCGCGCTACCGCAGCCCACCGGCACCACCGGCAATTTGACCTTCGGCCTCTTGAGCGGCGGGGGCTTCCACACCTGTGCGCTCACCTTGGCGGGAGTGGGCTACTGCTGGGGCGTAAATGTTGACGGGCGCCTGGGCATCGGTACCAACGCGCCCGCCAATGCGCCGACCGCGGTGATTGCCACCCGGGCCTTCGGCACCATTACCGCTGGGCAGGTGCATTCCTGCAGCATCGATCTCGCGGGGCGGGCGTTCTGCTGGGGAGCCAACGCCGATGGCGAGCTCGGAATCATCGGCGGGCCGGTGGTGCCGCCGGACAGTCTCTCGATCAATCTGCCGACCACGGTGCAGGGCGGATTGCTCTTCGCCTTGATCAGCGCCGGAGGCCTCCACACCTGTGCCATCGACATGGTCGGCGGGGCCTGGTGCTGGGGCAATAACGCCAGCGGGCAGCTCGGTGACGGCAGCAACACCGTGGCCGTGGCACCTCGTGCGGTCATCGGCGGCGTGGTGTTTGGTTCCATCAGCGCCGGCAACAGCCATACCTGCGGGCTGGACAACAACGGCGTGGCCTACTGCTGGGGCGCTAACGCGAGCGGCCAGCTGGGCACCGGCGGCGCTCTGCCGACCAACGCCCCGGTGGTGGTCGCGGGCGGATTCGTCTTCGCCAATATCTCCGCCGGCAAGGCGCACACCTGCGGGGTCACTACCGCGGGCGCGCTGTATTGCTGGGGCAGCAACTCCAAGGGGCAGCTGGGCGACGGCACCACGGCCAATCACCTGGCGCCCGCCCTCGTGGCGAGCGTCTTCCTGTTCAAATCGGTCAGCGCGGGCGACGCCCACAGCTGCGCCGTGACCACCACCAACGTCACCGTCTGTTGGGGCGACAACGAATATGGGCAGGTGGGCGACGGAACCACGGTGAACCGCCTGGTCCCGACCCGGGTGGCGTTCCAGCCCTAGCGCGGACGTCCTGCGGTTGGCAATCGAAAGGGCCCGGCGCTGT
This sequence comes from Gemmatimonadota bacterium, assembly GCA_041482775.1. Lineage (GTDB taxonomy): Bacteria > Gemmatimonadota > Gemmatimonadetes > Gemmatimonadales > GWC2-71-9 > JABFSM01. The sequence goes on from JBGPEJ010000271.1 coordinate 3,731, forward strand.
CCGCCGGGCCCTTTCGATTCCCCCTGTGCAACTTCGGGGACCCGGCGCATCTCCCGGCCGAACCCCAAGACCGGGAGGACCCGATGCGCCGCATCCCGTTGGCCCTGCTGCTGCTTGCCGCCCCGTTGGTCTCCGTTTCCGCCCAGGGCTGGATC
>JBGPEJ010000272.1:0-3872 GCA_041482775.1 Gemmatimonadota bacterium
AGCTCGGTGACCGGATGCTCCACCAGGATTCGGGTGTTCATCTCAAGAAAGAAGAAGGCCCCGTCCGCGGCGAGGAGAAATTCACAGGTGCCGGCGCCGCGATACCCCACCGCAGCTGCGGCGGAGATCGCCGCCTGACCCATCTCCCTGCGGAGGTCCGGCGTCACCCCGATCGAGGGCGCTTCCTCCAACAGCTTCTGGTGGCGCCGCTGAATGGAGCATTCGCGCTCGCCCAGATGTACCGTCCTCCGGGCATCGGCCAGGACCTGGATCTCGATGTGGCGGGGACGATCGACATACTTCTCGAGATAGACGCCCGCGTCGCCGAATGACTTGAGCGCCTCGGCGGCAGCGGCCCGCAGCGCCCCGGGAAGCTCCGCGGCGCCCGCCACCACCCGCATCCCCTTTCCTCCACCACCGGCGGCGGCCTTGACCATGACCGGAAACCCGAGGGCCTCGGCGAGGACGCGCGCCTCTCGCTCGTTGCCGACGGGCGCCGAACCACCAGGCACGACCGGCACGCCGGCCGCCAGCATCCGGCGGCGCGCTTCGGTCTTATCGCCCATGGCGCGAATGGCGGAGGACGGGGGTCCCACGAACACCAGGCCCGCCTGCTCGACTGCGTCGGCGAACGCGGCCCGTTCGGAAAGGAATCCGTACCCCGGGTGGATGGCCTGCGCCCCGCTGGACCGCGCGGCGTCTATGAGAGCATCGATGCGGAGATAGCTCTGCGAGGGGGGGGCGGGGCCGATCGGCAATGCGGCGTCCGCCGCCCGCACGTGAAGGCTGGACGCGTCGGCGGCGGAGTACACCGCCACCGCTTCGAGCCCCTCCTCGTGGCAGGCCCGGATGATCCGGAGCGCGATCTCACCGCGATTGGCCACCAGCACGCGGGTCACCTTCATGACTCGCGACACCTCGGGCCGGGGGCGGGCGAAAGCGCCGGCCTGGTTTGCAGTCTCATCGGTCGAGCGGTCTCCGGGGTTGGCGCGGAACCCAATGGCCGCCCGCCACCGGCGGAGGCAGGTAGAAGCTACACCGGGGCCGGTGCGGGTCTAGGCGAGTAGGCGTGCGAAGAGGTGGAGGATCCACCCGAGGCCTGCCAAGGCGATCGGGAAGAGGGTGAGGCCGATGGAGAAGAGGAGGCCTTGCCGGAACAACGCCGGTCCGGCCCGGGGCGCTTCCCTTCCCCACATCCGGTACATGGTGATCTCGATCAAGGGCCCCAGGAGATAACAGAGGTTGGCGAGCAGCCCGTAGGCCACCGTGCCGGCGATGATCATCGGCCAGGGCGGCAGTCCGGAGTTGCCGGGCAATACCTGGATGAGCGTGGTCGCGACGATGGTGGCGCAGCCGGCGGCGCCAACGATCAGGTTGTAATCCAGCCGCCGCGCTTCCCACCACCGGAACACGGCACCGGCGGTACGCCGAGGGGCGGGCAACGGGTAGAAGAACTCCACCAGGCGGGACATGACCGGTCTCCCAAAGGGTCGACCCCCAATCTGGGGCCGGACCCGGGGTTCGTCAAGTACTTTATGCCATGAAGTTCAAAGCGGGATGCTGCCGTGCTTCTTCCGGGGATTGGCGTCCCGCTTGGTCCGGAGGGCTCGCAGCGCGTCGATGAGGCGAGGCCGGGTGTCCCGTGGATCGATGACGTCGTCGATGAAGCCCCGGGCCGCGGCTTTGTAGGGGTTGGCGAGGGTCCGGGTGTACTCGTCGATTCGCTGCTGCATCAGCGCCGTGGGGTCGGCGGCCTTGGCGATCTCGTCTTTGTAGAGAATTTCGACGGCTCCCCGGGGGCCCATCACCGCGATCTCGGCGGAGGGCCAGGCGAGGTTGAGGTCGCCCCGGATGTGTTTCGAGCTCATGACGTCATAGGCCCCGCCGTACGCCTTTCGAGTGATGACGGTGAGCTTGGGCACGGTGGCTTCGCAATAGGCGTACAGCAGCTTGGCGCCGTGCCGGATGATGCCGCCGTGCTCCTGGGCCACGCCGGGGAGGAAGCCGGGGACATCGACGAACGTCACCAGCGGCAGGTTGAACGCATCACAGAAACGGATGAATCGCGCCGCCTTGACCGAGGCGTTGATGTCGAGAACGCCGGCGAGGACGGCCGGCTGGTTGGCGATGACGCCGACCGACTGACCCCCGAGCCGGGCGAACCCGACCAGAATGTTCTGCGCGTAGGCCCCGTGGATCTCGAAAAACCGGCCGTGGTCCACCACATCGCGGATGACCTCGTGCATGTCGTACGGGGTGGCGGGCGCCTCCGGGATGACCGTGAGCAGGCGCTCCTCCCTCCGGTCGGCGGGATCGTCGAGCGCGCGAACGGGCGGTTCATCGAGGTTGTTGGAGGGGAGGAACCCGACCAGCTCGCGGAGCGCGGCGAGGCATTCCGCCTCCGATCCGAACACTCCGTGGGCGATGCCGGAAGTCTCCGCGTGTACGTCCGCCCCGCCCAGGGCCTCGAACGTCACTTCTTCGTGGGTGACGGTCTTGACCACATTGGGGCCGGTGACGAACATGTAGCTCACTCCCCGCACCATGAACACGAAGTCGGTGATGGCCGGGCTGTACACCGCCCCGCCGGCGCAGGGGCCGAGAACCGCCGAGAGCTGAGGAACCACCCCGGAAGCGAGGGTGTTGCGGAGGAAGATGTCGGCGTACCCTCCGAGTGAGGCCACCCCCTCCTGGATGCGCGCCCCGCCGGAGTCGTTGAGCCCGATGATGGGCACGCCGTTCCGCACGGCAAGGTCCATCACCTTGCAGATCTTTTGGGCGTGGGTTTCGGAGAGCGACCCGCCGAAGACGGTAAAATCCTGAGAGAACGCGTAGACCAGACGGCCGTCGATCCGGCCGGAACCGGTCACAACCCCGTCACCGGGGTGTTGCTGTTTCTCAATGCCGAACTCGGTGCCGCGGTGGGTAACGAAGCGGTCCAACTCGACGAAACTTCCTTCGTCGAGCAGGAGGTCGAGCCGCTCTCTCGCGGTAAGCTTCCCCTTGGCGTGTTGCTGGGCCACACGCGCCGGCCCGCCGCCCTGCTCGGCTTCCACCTGGCGGCGGTGCAAATCGTCGAGAAGTTCCCGGGGCGTCGGCATGGGCGGCGGGGAGAGCCCGCGGAGCTACTCGGGCATCTCCTCGTCGGGCGGCGGCACCGGGCGGGGCGGCGGCGGCTCGAACGGCTCGTCGGGATAGGCCGTTACCGCGACGACGATCCGGTGGTGAATCGGGTCCACCTCGAGGACTTGCACCTCGAGCGGCTGGCCCTCCTTCACCACGTCGCCGGGGTTCTCGACCGGCGTCTCGGTTCCGAGCTGGGACATCGGGACGAAGCCCTCGAGGTCGTTTCCGAGATCGACCACGACGCCCTTGTCCATCAGGCGGACCACCTTGGCGCGCATGTTGGTGCCCACCGGGTACGTCTCGCCGATTCTGAGCCAGGGATCCTCCTCGGCCTGTTTCAGGCCCAGGGAGATTCGCTTGTTCTCGGCGTCGATGTTGAGGACGATGACGTCCACTGCGTCGCCCTTCTTGACGACCTCGGACGGGTGCTGGACCCGCTTGGTCCACGACATGTCGGAGATGTGGATCAGGCCGTCGATGCCCGGCTCGAGCTCGACGAAGGCGCCGAAGCTGGTCAGGTTGCGCACCTTGCCCTGGATCCGGGTGCCCACCGGGTACTTCTGGGGCAGCACCATCCAGGGGTCCTGCTCCGTCTGCTTCATGCCGAGGGAGATCTTCTCTTCGTTCTCATCCACCTTGAGCACGACCGCCTCGATGGTCTCGCCGATCGAGACGATCTTGGACGGGTGCCGGACGTTGCGGGTCCAGCTCATTTCGGAAATATGGACCAGGCCCTCGATGCCGGG
>JBGPEJ010000273.1:0-3843 GCA_041482775.1 Gemmatimonadota bacterium
CGCCCGATGGCGGTGGCGCCGGCCAGCCGAAACTGCGGGGACGTGCTCCTCGACATGCAGCGGGAGCGCCGCCACCTCGCGGTCGTGCTGGACGAGTTCGGCGGTACGCTCGGGATCGTGACGCTGGAGGACCTGCTGGAGGCGCTGGTGGGCGAAATCGTGGACGAGGATGTTCGCGCGGCCTCGGTCCCCGCCGCTCAGGGCCCCGGACTGCTCGAGATCGACGGATCCACGCCAGTCGCTGAGATCGAGGAGAGCTTCGGGGTGGAACTCCCCTCCGGCCAGGCGGCCACCGTCGGCGGGCGACTGGTGGAGCTCGCGGGCCGCTTTCCGGCCGCGGGAGAACGGTTCCTGATTCGCGGACTCGAGCTCGATGTGCTGGCCGCATCTCCCACGCGGGTCGAGCGCCTCCTGGTCCGGCGGGGCTCGCCCGGCTCCACCGCGCTGGGCCGGGGTGCTTCGTGATCCGGCGGGCCCCCTCCCCGGTCGAGTTGATCGCCCTCCTTCGCGATGGCCGGGTAAGCGAGTTCTTCGGCCGGGCGCGGATGCTCGAGCCGGCGGACCTGGCCGACGTATTGGCACTCGCCGACGAAAATGAGCGGGTGGAAATCGCCAAGCTCCTCCCGCCCGACCTGACCGGCGAGGCGCTCATCGAGATGGCGGAGGAGGAGCACGCCGAGGACACCCTGGCGGCCCTCTCTCCCGAGCAGGCGGCGGACATCGTCGAGGAGCTCCCGGACGACGATGCGGCCGACATCCTTGGCGAGCTGGAACCGGAGCAGCAGCGGCGCATTCTCTCGGCGGTGGATGCCCCGGAGCGCCAGGACGTCGAGCGGCTCCTCAAGTACCCCGAGGATACCGCCGGCGGCCTGATGACCGGGGCGATGGTGACGGTAGATCAGGACCAGAGCGTGCAGGAGGCGGTGGAAAGCATCCGCAGGCAGGGCGAGGAGGTCGACGACTTCAACGAGACCTACGTGCTCGACGGGGAGCACCGGCTTGCCGGCGTGCTGGGCTTCAAACGCCTGGTGCTGAGCTCCCCCGGGCGCCCGGTTCGCGAGCTGATGGAGGAGCCCGCGGTGACCGTAGGTCCCGAGATGGACCAGGAAGAGGTGGCCCGTCTCATGTCACGCTACAATGTGCCATCCATTCCCGTGGTCGACCGGGAGGGCCGGCTCCTGGGCCGGATCACCTTCGACGATGTGACCGATGTGGTGGAGGAGGAGGCCACGGAAGATCTGCTCCGCTTCGGCGGCGTCTCGGCCCAGGAGGATCTCGGCGCGAAGTGGTTCGAGGCGGTCAAGACCCGGTTACCCTGGCTCTACGTCAACCTGCTCACGGCGTTCGTGGCGGCAGCGGTCGTGGCACTGTTCACCAACGTCGTCAAGGCGCTCCCTGCGCTCGCCGCGTGGATGACCATCATCTCGGGCATGGGCGGTAACGCCGGCACCCAGGCGCTTGCGGTCACCGTCCGGCGGCTGGCGTTGGGGCTCATCGCACCGGCGGCGTTTCTTCAGGTGATCGGCAAGGAGGTCATGGTCGGGCTGGCCTGCGGGGTGGCCAACGGCGTCGTGACCGCGCTGGTGGCCCTCGCGTTTCACCAGCCGCCGATGCTCGGCGTGGTGATCTGTCTTGCCATGATCGGGAACCTTTTCGTTGCGGGATTCGCCGGAGCGTTCATCCCGCTGGTCCTCGAGCGGTTCCGGATCGATCCCGCGATCGCCTCGTCGGTGTTCGTTACCACCTTTACCGATGTCTGCGGCTTCGCTCTCCTCCTCGGCCTCGGTGGCTGGCTCCTCATGTAGCCGGTTCGCCCCCCGGCTAAGCGTCCCTTCGTCAACAGGTTACGCAATTCGTCCGGCTTGCCTCTCCCGTCGGCCGGTGCGAGCTTGCAGCCATGGATCTTGGGGACCTGATCGCCGATCTGGGACAGGGGCGTACGGCCGCGCTGGCCCGCGCCATCTCGATCGTGGAAAACGCCCGGCCGGGCTTCGAGCAGCTCCTCGCGGCGGTGCATCCCCGTCTGGGCCGGGCGCAACGGATCGGGATCACCGGTCCCCCCGGTGCGGGAAAGTCCACCCTTACCCAGCAGCTGGTGCAGACCTGGCGGCACCGCGGGCTTACCGTCGCGGTGGTCGCGATCGATCCCACCAGCCCCATTTCCGGCGGTGCTCTGCTCGGCGATCGGATCCGGATGGAGGCCGTGGCCCTCGATCGCGGCGTGTACATCCGTTCCATGGCTACACGAGGGTCGCTGGGAGGCTTGGCAACCAGCACCCGAGAAGTCTCGGACGTGCTGGATGCCGGAGGGTTCGATCGCATCCTGGTCGAGACGGTCGGGGTGGGGCAGTCGGAGCTCGCGGTGACCAGCATGGCCGATACCACGGTGCTGGTGCTGGTTCCCGAATCGGGCGATGCGATCCAGACCATGAAGTCCGGGGTGATGGAGATTGCGGACGCCTACGTCGTGAACAAGGCGGACCGTCCGGGTGCCGGGCAGCTGGCGCGCGAGCTGGAAGTCACCCTGGGCATCCGGCAGGGGAATGCGTTCCGCGGAATGCGTGCCCATCATGGTGCGTCCATCAAGGCGGGGCGTGAGCCAGCGTCCAGTCCGCCGGGGTGGGACCCGCCGGTTCTCCTGACCACGGCCTCGAAAGGCGAGGGAATCGACGCGCTGGCCGATGTCCTCGATCGGCACCACGCCTGGATGGTGGCCGCCGGCGAACTGGAGCAGCGCCGGAAGCGACGCCTCACGGCCCGGACCCGCGAAGTGGTGGAGCGAGCCATGCGGCGGTGGGTCTGGCATGAGACCCGCGCGGAGGAGCTGGTGCGCGAGCGGATCGACGAAGTGGCCGCCGGCCGGCTGAGCCCGTACGAGTTGGCGGCGGAAATCGTGACGGGATTGAAGGAAGGAGCCCGGGTATGACTCCACAGGACAAGGAACTGGAACGGCTCCGGACCGAGCTCGCGGCGTGGCGGGCGGCCTATGGGAAGCTCCCGCTCCGCGGCGACGTCGAGCTCACCTCGGTGTCGGGGCGAGCGGTGGAGCCGGTGTACACCCCACTGGACCTCTTGGAGAGCCTTGGGAGCCCGGAGGAGTTGCCGGGAATCTGGCCGTTCACCCGCGGGATTCACCCGACGATGTACCGTGGCAGGCTCTGGACCATGCGCCAGTTCGCCGGCTTCGGTACGGCGGAGGACACCAACCGGCGCTACAAGTTTCTTCTCGAGCGCGGCCAGACCGGCCTGTCCGTCGCGTTCGACTTCCCCACCCTCATGGGGTACGACTCCGACCACCCGCGGGCGGAAGGGGAAGTCGGCAAGTGCGGGGTGGCGGTTTCGAGTCTGGCGGATATGGAGACGCTGTTCGACGGGATCCCGCTCGACCGGGTCTCCACCTCGATGACCATCAACGGTCCGGCGGCGATTCTGTTCTGCTTCTACGTGGCGGCCGCCGAACGGCAGGGGGTGGACCTCGCCCAGCTCCAGGGGACGGTCCAGAACGACATCCTGAAGGAGTTCATGGCGCAGCACGCGTGGATCTATCCGCCGGAGCCCGCGCTCAAGATCATCGTGGATATGTTCGAGTGGGCCGCCGAGCACACCCCGAAGTGGAACACCATTTCGATCTCCGGTTACCATATCCGCGAGGCGGGGGCCACCGCCGCGCAGGAGCTCGCGTTTACGCTGGCCAACGGGTTCTGCTACGTGGAGCACGGATTGGCCCGGGGCCTGGGGGTGGACGCCTTCGCGCCGCGGCTCTCGTTCTTCTGGGACGTCCACAACGATTTCTTCGAGGAAATCGCCAAGATGCGGGCCGGACGGCGCATCTGGGCCCGCCAC
>JBGPEJ010000274.1:0-3834 GCA_041482775.1 Gemmatimonadota bacterium
AAGTGTAACCGCGGGATACATCGGTGACGGACCGCCGACCACCGCGATCAACTCCCCCAATCCCCCGCTGGCGACCCTTACTTATCCCATGGGGAACGGGGCCGAGCTGACCACCGACGCTGGATGCAATCGCGAAGGCTATCTGCAGCTCGCGACCTCATACTCCCTCGCCCCATTAGTGGGGAGCAACATCCGCATCACCTGTGCGACCAAGCCCCAGGTGACCAGTGTGGTTCCCGGGGTGGGCGCTGCCGGCACGGTTGTCCAACTTCTCGGCAAGGGGTTTGCGGCGGTGACCGCGGTGGTGGGGAACGGCACCAGTGGGTGGCCGCAGACGTATTCATGGAGCCGAGTCTCCGATTCCGAACTACGGCTCACGCTGCCGAGTGTCCCGGGCATCGACGGCGTGACTGAACTATTGGTGAACCTGCAGAGCAGTGTCTACAGCCTGATCTTTCCGGCCGCGACCAATCCGGTTCTGGTGATGCCACCGGTGATTACGGGGCTCAGCCAGGGATGGGGCGAGCACGGGTCGCTGATCGCGGTGTACGGCCGCGGCCTGGCCGATCCGAAAGTACCGGCGCGTTTCTCCAGCGAGGTACGGCTCGGCGGTGTGAACGCGCTCTACTACTCCTTTGCCGGTCAGGGGCAGATCGATCCGAATTCGACGGTGACGCGGTACGTGACCATCCCGAACAATGCGCCGGTGCCTGAGCCCCGGCTCGTGGTGCGGCACCTGGGCGGCACCGCGACCTGGCCGTTCATCTTTGTCGACGGCCCGTCCGAAGTCCGCGGTTCCCCCGTAGAAGGGTTCCGGCCAGGTAGTGTCCTGACTTTGGTCGGGCACAACCTCGCCCGGGTGGGGGCGGTGTGCTTCAGCGGCAGCCCGCCGCCAGGAAACGTTGTCCAAGTCCCCCGAATCGGCGATCCCAGATACCCGACGACCAACGATACCGTGTCCGTGGTGGTCCCTCAGTGGGCCGCTTCCGGCTCGATCGGGCTCTATACCGTCCCGGTGATGATTCCGGCAACCCAGTACGGGACCTGCCAGTGGCTGAAGGTCTCCATCAAGGTGGGTCCGTGAGAGCGCATCGTCGCGTGGGCGGATCTGCTCCAAAGGAGGATCGCTCCATGTTCCACACGCTGATTTGCCGAGCCGGCATCGGCGCCGCCACGATCGGGTTGCTCGGCGCGCTCCCTGCGCCGGTGGCGGCTCAGCGGGGCGGACTTCCGCCGACCAACGTGACCGTTACCGCCGCCGCCACCGGAGTGACCGTGGCGTGGTCCGGGGTACGGGGTAAGGGTGTGACCTACCGGGTGCTCCGCGCGCTCGATGCCCGGGCGCCCGGGGTCGATCTTACCGCTCCGATTGGCACGACCTCGTTCGCCGACTCGAGGGTCGTTGCCGGAACGGCCTACTTCTATCAGGTCGTGGCGGTGTATGCTGACGGGACGACGGGCACGGCGCTGCCGGTGGCGTTCACGCTGCCCGCCCGCGCCCCCGGCCCCGCCAACTTCCCCTCGGGGGCGCGGTCGCTCGGTCTGTCAGGAAAAATCCTGCCGCTGGCGCAATCGTCCGGCGGGCTGGCCCGCTCTGCCATCCTGACGGCACTCGACAGTTACCTGAAGTGTGATCCGGCACAGCCGCTCCCCGGCCCCAGCCCGAGCTCCTTCTTTCTGGACTGGAACGAGCCGGGCGGGCCGACCATCGGTTGGCCGGAGGTTGCCGGAGCCGTGGCGTACGTAGTGGACCGGGCCGTCGACGGCACGGACAACTGGAAGATGGCGGGCACAACCTGCGGCAGCCCCAACGCGATTCGGCGAATGGCGGCCGGCCCGACGAGCTATGTCATAGAGTTCCACGACTTCTCGGGCGGAATTGTTCCGAACACGCCCTACGTCTACCGCGTGAAAGCGTTCAGCGCCTCGGGAGAGATGGGATGGAACTCGACGAGGTGGACCGCTCCTCCCGCGCCCGCTCCGACTTGGCTGCCCACGGTCATCACCGGGAGCACGGCGAAACTCAGATTCGAGTTTCTCAACCTGGATGATTGGAACAAGGGCGCCCCGCCCGCCCCCCCGGTGACCCCCATCCGCATGCCGGATCAATGGATTCTAACCGCGTCCGACGGCCGAAGCTGGACCGGGCTCTTCGTCCTGCCCGGGGTGGAGAGCAGCGTCTCGGTCCTCGGCCTTCCGGTGGGGACGTACACCTTCACGCTTACGGCCCAATGGATCCAGAACTGGGACCCCAGGATGCCTCGCGTGACTGCGACCTCGAGCACCCAGGCCACCGTCACGATCAAGATTTGAGGCAGGGCGGACGCGTCGGCTGCCGGATCCACAGTTCGACCAGGAGAGTCTAAATGGCGAAGCACCGGCGGTCGGCTGGTCGAGGTAGAATCACGGGTGGTGCGCTCGCTCTGGTGCTCCCGGCTCTTGCGGCTCAGGGGCAGGCACCCAAGCCGGCCAAGGACACGACGCCCGCCGCCGATCCCAAGGTCTGGGTCAACTACGACTTCGTCCCGGGAAGCCGGACGATCTTCTTGACCGACTATGCCGACGACCTGGTCGGCAACTTTCCCAAGCGACTGGTGTTCAAGCTGGGAAACATGGAAGTGGCCGAGGTCGACGGGCGGCGGTTCCTTCGGGCCACCGCCCACAGCGTCTTCACCATCCCGTTGCCCGAAGTGTTGCCGGCCCGGTTCACCATCGAGATCGACGTCATCAACCGTAAGGTCCTCGACGGTCCGGCGTTCCAGTTACAGGGTGCCGAGGCGCCGTTGCAGCTCGCTAAGACGTCGACCATCAGCTGGGGCACCGGGGGAGCGGGCCTCACCGGCGGTGGGGGCGGGGAGACGCCCTATGGCTACAACGAGGCGACGCGGACCCGCTATCGGGGCAAGCCGGCGCAGCTCCGGATTCTGGCGGATGGGGATTATATCAAGGTCTACATCGACGAGAAGCGCTTCGTCAACATCCCCAACGCCAATTTTGCCCGTACCAACCTCCTGAGAATCGACCTCGATGCGCGGGGCGACGACAACCCCCTGTTCATCGGACGGATCCGCGTGGCGGAGAGCGGCAAGTCGATCTACGACGAGATCGCGGCGAAGGGGCGCGCCGCGACTCAGGGAATCCTCTTCGACAGTGGGAGTGATCGCATCAAGCCGGAATCGGCTCCTACGCTCAAGGACATCGGGGCCATGCTCGCCGCGCACCCCGAGCTTAAGCTCTCGATCGAGGGCCACACCGACAACGTGGGGAGCCCGGCCGACAACCTCAAGCTGAGCGAAGCGCGGGCGGCCGCGGTGAAGGCGGCGCTGGTGAAGGACTACGGGATCGACCCCGCGCGGCTCCAGTCGAAGGGCTTCGGCAGCACCAAACCGGCGGGAGTCAACACGACCGCCGAAGGCCGGCAAAACAACCGGCGGGTGGAGTTGGTCAAGATCTAGGGGCGTTCCGAGCGCGCCAGTCGAGCGCTTCTTTCCTTCGCGCCTGGAAGGGCGGGGGATGGGTTGGTCGTGTCGGCGGAACACCGTCGAGAGCGGGTGAATCGCTTGGTGCGACGCCGCTACAGCCGCGGGAGGGTGACCCCCCGCTGCCCCTGATACTTGCCCGCCTTGTCCTTGTAGCTGGTCTCGCAGATGTCGTCGTCATCCGCTTCGAAGAACAGCACCTGACAGATTCCCTCGTTCGCGTAGATCTTCGCGGGCAAGGGAGTGGTGTTGCTGATTTCCAGGGTGACGTGACCCTCCCACTCGGGCTCGAACGGGGTGACGTTCGTGATGATGCCGCAGCGGGCGTAGGTGCTCTTGCCGACGCACAGGGTGA
>JBGPEJ010000275.1:0-3798 GCA_041482775.1 Gemmatimonadota bacterium
GATTCCGCCGGCGCCGCGCGGCATGCCGCAGGTCGAGGTGACCTTCGACATTGACGCGAACGGCATCCTGCACGTCTCCGCCAAGGACAAGGCGACGGGTAAGGAGCAGAAGATCCGGATCGAGGCCTCGAGCGGCCTGTCCGACAGCGAGATCGACAAGATGGTCAAGGCGGCCGAGCTGCATGCCAAGGAGGACCAGGAGCGCCGGGAGGCGATCGAGGCGCGGAACCAGCTCGACGGACTGGTGTACAAGGTCGAGAAGGACAGCAAGGACTGGGTCGACCGGCTCGCGGCGGACGCCAAGGCCCGGCTCGACGCCGCGGTGGAGGCCGGCCGGCAAGCGCTCCGGGCCGGGGATCCGGCCGGGATCAAGACGGCACTCAACGAGCTCAACGCCGCCTATTCCGCCGCCGGAGCCTCACTGTACGAGCAGGCCGCCTCGACCGGCGGGACCGAACCCCCCGGGGCGGAGGCCCCGGCGGGCGAGAAGCCCAAGGACGACGTGGTCGAGGCGGACTACGAGATCGTGGACGACGACAAGAAGTAGGGGTTCGCGACGAAGGCGAGACCCGGCGCATCCTGCGTATATTAGAATTCCCGTAGTCGTACGACCGTCAGCCAGGGGTTGATCTACTATGTCGGTGCGTTCACTCAATTGGCTCAAGTTCGGCGGACTGGTAGGCCTGGCGTTCGTGCTGGGCCTGCTGTTCGCGGGGCTCCTCGACCTTCCTACCAATTCCCTCGCGCAAGCGGGCGGAACCCGGCTCGCGGCGGGTCAAACCGCCATCAAGCCGGTTGCGGCGCCGTTGATTCCCGCCGCGCAGCCGCTGGTGGCCTTGAGCGATGCCTTTGCGGCGGTGGCCGAGCATGTCCGGCCGAGCGTCGTGTTCATCAAGTCGGAGCGCAAGGAACGGGTGGCCCAGATGCCCCAGGTGCCCAGGGGCTTCGAGCCGTTTTTCGGCTTCCCGCAGCAGCGCAGCCGCGACCCGGTCATCGAAAAGGGCTCCGGCTCCGGCTTCGTGGTTTCGGAAGACGGGTACATCCTGACCAACAATCACGTGGTTGACGGCGCCCAGAAGGTGACCGTCGAGCTGCTCGACCGGCGGAACTTCGAAGCGACGGTGGTCGGCACCGATCCATCGACCGACGTGGCGCTCATCAAGATCGCCGCCCGGGGGCTCACCCCGGCCGCCCTCGGCTCCAGCGCCGCCACCCGTATCGGCGAGTGGGTCCTGGCGGTCGGCAACCCCCTCGGCGAGAACCTGACCTTCACGGTCACCTCGGGGATCGTGAGCGCCAAAGGCCGCGGCCAGCCGCAGCTCCCCGGGCGCAGCCCCCGGTCGATTCAGGACTTCATCCAGACCGACGCGGCCATCAACCCGGGGAATTCCGGCGGGCCGCTGGTAAACGTGCGCGGCGAGGTGGTGGGAATCAATTCCGCGATCGCCAGCGAAACCGGCTACAACATGGGCTATGGTTTCGCGATTCCCATCGATCTGGCCAAGCAGGTCATGGATCAGCTCATCCGGAACGGCAAGGTGGAACGCGCCGCCCTTGGCGTGCTGGTGGATGACGCCACCGCCACCGACGCCAAGTACGTCGGCCTCCCCGAGATCCGCGGCGTCAAGATCTCGAGCTACTCGGACGACAACTCCCCCGCCAAGCGGGCCGGCCTCGAGCCGGGGGACATCATCATCGCGATCGATGGCCAGCCGGTCGAATACACCGCGCAGCTGCAGCAGGTGGTAGGGTTCCGGCACGCTGGAGAGACGGTGCGGGTCGAGGTGGCGCGGAAGGGCGGAGTCCGGAAGACCTATACCGTCCGGCTCATCTCCGCCACCGCCGGCGCCGAACCGGCCACGGCCGATCAGGGCCAGGAGCCGGGTGGGGGGAGCGACAGCAGCAGCACTACTCCCGCGGCGGCCACGATCCGGCCGCTAGGTATTTCGGTGACACCGCTGACCACCGCCCTCGCCCGTGACCTGGCCACCCCAGCCTCGGTGCGGGGGCTGGTGGTTCAGAGCGTGGACCAGGAGGGCCCGACGGCGGAGCGATCCACCCAGCTGTACGGCGTGGACAGCGGCAGCCCCGACGTCATCCTCTCGGTCGAGGGGACGCCGGTTCGGACCGAGGCGGAGCTACGCGCGGCGCTCCGGAGCGCCGGACCGGGCGGGATCGTCACGCTGCTGGTATACAATCGGCAGGCCGGGGGCGGCAGCGGCGCCCAGCGAGTGGTGCGGGTGCAGTTGGCGAGGTAGGCGTAGAGGGAGCTAGGGAGCTAGGGAGCTAGGGAGCTACCCAACGAAAAAGGGCCCGGTACTCACCGGGCCCTTTGGCTGTCGCCTGGCTCCCGACGCCCCGGCGCCCTATTTCGGCGCTACGACGATCTTGTTCGCCCCGGCGATCGAATCCCAGGTCGTCCAGTTCCAACCCACCAATTTGCCGTCCACCAGCACCACCGGGGACATCTTTCGATCGGTAGTTGAAGCAGAGTCCACGGCGCCGGGCTTGGGATAGTACATCGCCTCGATGTAGTGCCCGTTGATGAGGTAGGGATCGTGGCGTTTCGGCTTCTCGACCCCCATGAGCTTGACCACGCTGTCGGCGGGGATCCCGACAGTGAGCTTCTCGAGCCGGGCGTCGGGGCGGGCGCAGGCGGCGAGTGCCGCCGTGAGAAGGAGGCCCGCGAGGGGCAGCGATCGCAGTGAAGTGGTCGGTGTCATGGCGCCAATATAAGGCACCCGAATCGTCGTTTCCATAGGGAACGTCGGCCGCAGGACCCTCGCGCCCCGGCGGCGAGCGATGTACTGTAGTGCGAGGGAGCCTTCCCGCGAGCGTGGCGGAACTGGCAGACGCGCAGGACTTAGGATCCTGTCCCGCAAGGGGTGCGGGTTCGACTCCCGCCGTTCGCATACCAACAACAAATTCGCTGCGCGGCGCCGTTTCTCCTTGAACGAGGAGGGGTTCGCCCTATGGAGGCCGGCATCGTCGAGTTCCTGAATGCGCTGAGCTCCAAGGTGTTCTGGCTGGCGGCGGTCGCGTTCGCACTCGTCAACGGAGCCGCGGTGGCGGCCTTCGCCCTCACCCGGAGCCGTCGGCTGGTCGACGACTGGACCCCGAAACTGGTCACCGCCAACGCGGTGCTGGTCGGCGCCGGGCTCGGCCTGCCGTTGCTCTCCGGGCTGGCCAAGCTCGGAGTGCACGCCATCGCAGCGCTGTTCGGAGGCACCGCGCCAGTAACGCGCTAACGCGTTTTGCCCCCGGGAATCGGTCCGGGTAGATTCCCCCCGCCATGAGCACCATCACTGTCACCAAGACGGCCGAGGACGCCGCGTCCAAAGCGCTGCGCGTCACCATTCCGGTGGAGCGGGTGCGCGCCGCGGAGGACAAGGCGGTGCGCCAGTACTCGCGCCGCGCCCGGTTGCCCGGATTTCGCCAGGGAAAGGCTCCAGACGCCGTGGTCCGCCGCCGATTCAGCAACGAGATCCGGCAATGGGTGCTCGAGGAGGTCATCCGCGAGGGGTGGGAGGAGGCCAAGAGCGCCGAGTCACTCAAGCCGATCGCTGACCCCTCGGTGCGGAACCTCAAATTCGAAGAGGGCCAGCCGATCGAATTCGAGCTGGTGGTCGAGGTGCGGCCCGAGCTCACCCTCGGGCGCCTGGGCGGATTCACCCTGACCAAGCCAGCTCCCCCGGCGATCACCGACGCGGTGGTGATGGAGCAGTTGGGCCGGATGCGGGAGCAGCGCGCCACCTGGCTGCCGGTCGAGGGCGCCAAGCCGGCGCCGGGCCAGATGGC
>JBGPEJ010000276.1:0-3770 GCA_041482775.1 Gemmatimonadota bacterium
GGCGGCGCCTCGTAGACCGCCTGCTCCTTGGCGATCTTCTTCTCCTCGAGCCCCAGGTCCATGGTGCGGATGTCCTCCCGCGCCTTGGAAAGATTGAGGGTCGAATCGAGCATGGCCTGCTCGTAGACTGCCTGGGCCTTTTGCAGCGCGAGCGACACGTCCGCCATCTTGGCCGCGATGTTGGAGCGGTCCAATTCGGCCACGACATCGCCCTCCTTGACGACGGTGCCCTCCGGAACGATGGAGGCGATCTTCATCTGGTAGGCGTCGGCCTGATTGGCGTTCGGGGGCACGTTGATTTGCACGAACTTCCGGGCCCGGAGCTCGCCGGAGGTGGTCACGGTCACCTTGAATTCGCCCCGTTTGACCCGGGCCACGGCGGCCGACTCGCCTCCCACCGAGCTCCGCGCCAACAACCATGCGCCCGGCAGGCCAACGACGACGGCGGCGGCAGCGATCGGGAACCAGCGGCTGCGGACCAGGCGCATCGGAGGTCCTTTGGTAGCGGTGCACAGGGAGGCGGATCCAGCAGGGTGAGACGCTCGAAACGGGCAATTCGTTGCCTCGACCGGGAACGCCGGGTCCCCCCCCCACTCAATCTGCGAATCACCGGACCGGGTCGCAACCCGATTTCATCGGATCGTAATCCGCCTGATATGTTCCCTCCCTGATTCAATGTCCGATCTTGCCGCCTCAGCCGGCAGCGTTACCGCGGCCCCCGGCGCACCGTGATGTCCCCGTTGACGATTCGCACCTTGATCAATCCACCGCCGTGCCCGGCCTCGCCGAACGCGCGGACATATTTCCGCGGCGTGCCGTTGCGGTCGTCCCAGCGCGTGCTCTCCTCCTTCACCAGCTCCCAATCGCTTTCAATCCGGGTACGCCGCCCGAAGTTCTCGGTGTAGGCGGTTTCCAGGTCGAACCGCCCGGAGAAGCCCGGGGGAAGGAGGAGCACTGCCGACCCGGTTCCCGAACTGATTTCGACCGAGTGCTCCGACCCGTCGTCTCCCTCGATCGTTACCTGGACGTTTCCCGCCCCGGTGCTGGCGCTGACCGAGCCGGAGGCCGGGCCGATCACGATGTCTCCGCCTCCGGTGCTGGCGCTGACCAACCCCGCCGACGCCCCCACCCGGACCCGGCCGCCGCCGGTGTGGATTTCCGCTCCTGCGGGCGCGGCCTCGAGGATGACGTCGCCGCCCGCCTTCTCGATGTGGAGCCGGCCGGTATCGAGATCGCCGGTCTCACCCTCACGGCCCTCGGTGTACATGACCGGGCCGCTCCCCGATGAAGCGTGAAGGCCGCCCCGCACCCGGGAGAGCCGCACCACACCGCCGCCGGTGCTGACCTGACCCCGCAGCTCCGAATCGGAAACCCGGATATCTCCACCCCCGGTCGAGAGCTCGGCCTCCCCGCGCACTCGTGCGAGGACGTACCCGCCGCCACCGGTCTCTCCGGTGAAGTTGCCCTCCAGCCCGAGAATCGTCACTCCGCCGCCCGCGGACTTGAATCGGATGTCGAAACGCCGCGGTACCATGATCTCGAACCGGTGCGAGGTGCTCGAGCCTCGCCGCTCGACCTCCTGCCACGCGTGGAGGCGCACCCTTCCTCCCGACCGTTCCAGTGACACCCGCGTGTCCGGCCAGTTCCGGCCGGCCAGATGTGCCACCACCTTCACCCGGGGCTCATCCCACGCCCGCAGGGTCACCTCGCCCCCGCTCTCGAGATCGAGCAGCAGCTCGTCCCCTGGGGCGGCTTCGACCTCCCGCTCGAACACCGAGTCGCGCTCGGCCCTGGGTTCCCGCCCACTCGGCGGGCTCCCGGCGGCCTCGAGGGTGGGGTGCCGCGCCGGAGACACGACACCAATCGCGGGCGAGTCCGGCAGTCGAGGCATCGGACGGATCATGGTGAGCGGACCCAGGATCAGCGCCAGCGCGCCCCATGCGGCGGCCCGCACCCGCGGGCGGGGAGCCCGGCGGGTCCGCGCCGCGTCGAGCACCGCGAGCAACCGCCCCTCGAGGTGCGAACGGCTCGCCATGCCGATCGCCACCATCCCGGCGGCGCGCATGGCTCGAGAATGGTGCGCCACGTCCAGCAGATGGGTCGCGTAATCGATTCCCGGAATTCCCCGCGAGAGTACCTGGTCATCGGCGGCGCGCTCGCTCTCGGTCCGGAGTCGGCGGGCCGAGGTCCATGCCAGCGGGTGGAACCAGTAGAGCGCGCACACCGTCGAGGCCAGGAGCTGGGCGGCATAGTCGGCCCGGGCCACATGCGCCAGCTCGTGGGCCAGGACAACGCGGCGCCGCTCGACCGGCCACGAATCGGCGTCCTCCGGCAACAACACGATCGGCCGCCGCATTCCCCAGGTGATCGGCGAGCCCACGGCCGCGGAACGAAGCAGTCTCACCGGCGCCGAGATGCCGCTCTCCGCTGAGGCGGTGGCCAGCAGCGATCGCCACTCCGGATCGGCGAGCGGTGTCGCGCGCCGCATCAGTCGCGCCAGCCCCAGGTGGCCCAGGATGATCCAGCCGATCATCGCACCGGCGCCCGCCAGCCAGAGGACCAGGGCCATCTGCCCGGCGCCGAGCTCGCGGCGTGCCGTCGGTCGGGACGGTGTCGCACCGACCACGACGCGGCTGGGGGAGTTGGCGCCCCCGCCGCCGAATTCCGTGGTGGCCGCGGGCGCGACCGTCGCGTCAGAGGAGGGGACCAACCCGGGGGCGGTGGAGACGGGCCATGCCGCGAGACGGACCGGGAAGGTCGGGGCGACCGGGGCCGCGAGAGCGAGCGCCAGCACGCCGGCGAGTGTCAGGGTCCAGACCAGATGGCGCGCGGCGGCGGATCGGCCCCGCGACAGTCCGGCGACAGCCCAGCCCAGGGAGAAGAGCAGGGTGACTTTGAGCAGGAAGATCATGGCCGGCCTCCGTTCTTGCGCGCCCGCTCCACCAGTTTGGCCAGACGCTTGAGTTCCTCCGGTGACGGGGGCTTTTCCGCCACGCCGAGCATGGCGGCCACCGCCGTTTCCATGGAGTTGTTGAAGAAGGTGCGCAGGACGTGCCGGGCGGCCGAGCGTTGGACTTGCTCGGGACTGTCGGTGGGGAGGTAGACGTGGCGGGGCCCATCCCATTCGTGGCGGACATGACCCTTGGCCTCCAACAGCCGGAGCATGCTGCGGACCGATGAGTAGCTGGGCGGTTCGGCCAGATCCTTGAGCACGTCCGAGGCGGTAGCGCGGCCCCGGTGGAAGAGGACATCCATGATCTGGCGTTCGCGCCGGCCCAGCTCGGCATAGAGACTTGCCATGGGGACTCCCTGGCTGAGGCGTGGTGCTAATGCACTAGCATCATGCTGATACACTAGCATCGGCCGCGGGCCGCGTCAAGAGCCCCCGGGCGGCCGCCAGGGTTACAGCCCCATGACAGTCGAGTGACGAGTCGATGGCTCGCCTTGTGGGCGGTGCGGCGTTCCCCCAGAATGGCAGCACCACGAATTTCGGGAGCGGGCGGTGTATTCGACCTGTCTCTTCTGTCAGGCTGCTCTCGGGACCAACCAGTCGCTCGAACATCTCCCCGGCCGGCGGATCGCGTTCGATGGAGTGCGCGGCCGCCTCTGGGTGGTCTGTGTTCGCTGCGGCCGGTGGAACCTCACCCCGTTCGATGAACGCTGGGAGGCGGTCGAGGAGTGCGAGCGCCGATTCGCCGCGACCCGGGTCCGTGCCTCCTCCGATAACATCGGCCTCGCCCGCTTGGATGACGGCCTCGAGGTGATTCGGA
>JBGPEJ010000277.1:0-3767 GCA_041482775.1 Gemmatimonadota bacterium
AACGGCCTTCGAGCCAGGCTTGAACAGCTGACAGGTCTGGGTGAAGAGATTGATGATGCCGCGGAATTGAGCGCCGTCGCCGACCGGGATCTCCACCGGCAACACCTTCGGCGTCAGATGCTCCCGGATATCACTGAAGACTCTTTCAAAATTCGCGTGTTCCTTGTCCATCCCCGAGACGAACAGGATTCGCGGAAGGTGATAGTGATCGCAGGCCTCCCAGCACTTTTCGGTCCCGACCTCGACACCGCTGACCCCGGAGAGCACCACCACGGCGGCATCCGCCACGGCCAGGCCGCAGACCACCTCACCGAAGAAATCCAGGTAGCCGGGCGTATCGAGGAGGTTGATCTTCACGTTCATCCACTCGGCGATGCCGACGCCGAGGGAGATGGAGTGCTTTCGTTCG
Organism: Gemmatimonadota bacterium; assembly: GCA_041482775.1. Taxonomy (GTDB): domain Bacteria; phylum Gemmatimonadota; class Gemmatimonadetes; order Gemmatimonadales; family GWC2-71-9; genus JABFSM01. Next base: position 410 of record JBGPEJ010000277.1, read on the forward strand.
ATTTCGTCAGGGGAGCTGTCGGTGAGGGTGCTGCCATCCTTGATCGAGCCGTGGCGCCGGCTGGAGCCGGACACGAAGGCGAGGGCATCCACGAGCGTGGTCTTGCCGCTCGCTCCGTGGCCGACGAAGGCCACGTTCCGGATTGCGTCGGGGCCGTAGATCTTCACGGCCGCCTCCTTTGGTCTCGGGGTCTCCGATACTCGTGCCCGAGTAGGCGTTTGTCAAATCCCGCGTTGGGTCGGTAGGTTGGGGGTCGGTCCACCCCGATTCCGAATTCCGCGGAGCCCCGTATGGCCCATGCGACCGTCCCCCTGACCCGACGCCGATTCCTGGAGACGAAGCGGCGCGACGCCTGGTGGGTTCAGCCGCTGGTGGTGTTCCTGATCCTTGGCGGCTTCCTGGTGTACGCCACGTGGGCGGCCTTCCAGAACGCCCACTATACCTTCGGCCCCTACCTCTCCCCCTTCTACAGCCCGGAGCTCTTCGGCGATTCGCCCCACGCCTGGTTCGGGGCCAAGCCGCTCCGCTGGCCGGGGTGGCTCCCGTTCTCCCCGGCGCTCATCATCCTCCCGTTCCCGGCTCTCTTCCGCTTTACCTGCTACTACTACCGCGGCTCGTACTACAAGGCGTTCTGGGCCGATCCCCCCGCCTGCAGCGTCGGGGAGCCGCGCAAGAGCTACCTGGGGGAGCGCTACTTTCCGCTGGTCTTTCAAAATATTCATCGATACTTCATGCTCTTCGCGGTGGTCTTCCTGTTCTTCCTCTCCTACGACGTGTGGAAAGCGCTCTGGTGGCCCGATCCGGCCACCGGCGCCGTCCGCTTCGGGGTGGGGGTGGGCACCCTGGTGCTCGGGGTGAACGTGGTTTGCCTCGCCGGCTACACCCTGGGTTGCCACTCGATGCGGCACATTCTGGGCGGCTTCCGGGATCAATTTTCCAAGCGGCCGGTCTTCCGGGCACCGTACGCCTGCGCCACCTGCCTCAACGCCGTGCACCATCGCTGGGCCTGGGTCAGCCTGTTCACGGTGGTGTTCAGCGACGTCTACGTCAGGCTCTGCTCGATGGGGATCTGGCACGATGTGAGGATCCTCTGATGCCCGAGATCCAGACCTTCGACCACGACGTCCTGGTGATCGGCGCCGGAGGCGCCGGGCTCCGGGCGGCGATCGAAGCCGCCACGGCGGGGGTCTCGGTGGGTCTGGTCTGCAAGTCGCTCCTGGGCAAGGCCCACACCGTCATGGCGGAGGGGGGGGTGGCGGCTGCGCTGGCGAACGTGGACGATCGCGACAACTGGCGAGTGCATTTCGCCGATACCATGCGGGGCGGCCAGTACGTCAACAACTGGCGCATGGCGGAGCTGCACGCCCGGGAAGCCCCCGAGCGGGTCCGCGAGCTGGAGGCCTGGGGCGCGCTGTTCGATCGCACCGCCGACGGGAAGATTCTGCAGCGCAACTTCGGCGGCCACCGGTACCCTCGCCTGGCGCACGTCGGCGACCGGACCGGACTCGAGATGATCCGTACCCTGCAGGACCACGGGATCCACCAGGGCATCGACGTCCATATGGAGGTCACGGTGCTCTCGCTTTTCACCCGCGAGGGGCGGGTGGCGGGAGCCCTGGCGTACGATCGCGAACGCGGCCGGTTCAGGCTGTTCCGCGCCAAGGCGATCGTGATCGCCACCGGAGGGATCGGCCGGGCCTACCGGATCACCAGCAACAGCTGGGAGTACACCGGCGATGGGCAGGCGCTGGCCCTCCACGCCGGCGCGGCGCTCCAGGACATGGAATTCGTGCAGTTTCACCCGACCGGGATGGTCTGGCCGCCCAGCGTGCGGGGCCTCCTGGTTACCGAAGGGGTACGGGGCGAGGGCGGCGTGCTCAAGAACAGCGCCGGGCGTCGCTTCATGTTCGAGGACATTCCCGAGAATTATCGCGCCCAGACCGCCGACACCCCGGAGGAGGGGTGGCGCTACGTGATGGGCGACAAGAACGCCCGGAGGCCTCCGGAGCTCCTGACCCGCGACCACGTGGCGCGCTGCATCGTGCGCGAGGTGCGGGAGGGTCGGGGCAGCCCGCACGGCGGCGTGTTCCTGGACATCGCCTGGATCAAGGAGCGGATCCCCAAAGCCGCCGAGCACATCCGGAAGAAGCTCCCCAGCATGTATCACCAGTTCAAGCAACTGGCCGACCTCGACATCACCACGACGCCGATGGAAATCGGGCCGACCACCCACTACATCATGGGCGGCATCCGGGTGGACGGCGACTCCCAGATGAGCACCCTCCCCGGGCTCTTCGCGGCAGGTGAGGCCGCCGCCGGACTTCACGGCGCCAACCGGCTGGGGGGAAACTCCCTCTCCGACCTCATCGTGTTCGGCAAGCGGGCCGGGGAGTACGCCGCGAAATTCGCCCGGGAACGCAGCGCGGTGATCCCCGACGCGGGCGAAGTCAACCAGGAGGCCCGTGAGGCCCTGGCGCCGTTCGACCGGCCCGACGGTGAGAGCCCCTACGCGGTGCAGCACGAGCTCCAGGGCATGATGCAGGACCTGGTGGGTATCGTGCGGCGGGAATCCGAGATGGCGCGCGCCGTGGAAGAACTCCGGAAGCTCCGGGAGCGGGCGGCCCGGGTGGGGGTCTCGGGAAACCGGGAGTACAACCCCGGTTGGCACACCGCGCTCGACCTCGGCAACCTCCTCACCGTCTCCGAGGCGATCGTCGCGTCGGCCCTGGCCCGGCAGGAGAGCCGGGGCGGGCATTTCCGGGAGGACTACCCCGACAAGAGGCCGGAGTTCGCTGGGTTCAACTTCGTGGTCCGCCGGCGCGCGGGGGACGGGATCGAGCTGGTGCGGGAGCCGATCCCCACCCTCCCCCCCGAGCTCCAGGCGATCGTCGAGGAGATGAAGTGATGGCCCAGGCAAACTTCCGGATCTGGCGCGGGGAGCGGGGCGACGGCCAGCTGACCGACTACACCACCGAGGTGTCCGAGGGCATGGTGGTGCTCGACGCGATCCATCAGATCCAGGCGGAACAGGCCAACGATCTCGCCGTGCGCTGGAATTGCAAGGCGGGGAAATGCGGCTCCTGCTCCGCCGAAATCAACGGCAGCCCGCGACTCATGTGCATGTCCCGGCTCAACCAGCTCGACCTCACCAAGCCGGTCACCGTCGAGCCGATGCGCGCCTTCCCGCACCATCGGGACCTGGTCACCGACGTGAGCTGGAATTTCCGGGTCAAGAAACAGATCCGGAAGTTCACTCCCCGGCCGCCCGACGCGCCCGACGGCACCTGGCGGATGCAGCAGGACGACGTGGACCGGGTGCAGGAGTTCCGCAAGTGCATCGAGTGCTTCCTCTGCCAGG
>JBGPEJ010000278.1:0-3750 GCA_041482775.1 Gemmatimonadota bacterium
CCGCCACAGCGGCGGAGAGGCGTTCCCGGGGCACCCACGCCGCGGCACGCCAGAGGTCGTTGCCGGCCCCGGGGAGATTGGCGAGGAGCCGGGGTGGCGTCGCCCGGAGATTGTAGCTCGTCACCGTCTCGCCGCGACGGACCACAAGGGTGGACGCCCCCGCGACCACCGGGAGGTCGACGGCCCATTCCCCCGGCACCTCGGCCGCCAGGTGATTGGTGGCCAGGTCCAGGACCCAGACCGAGTCGCCGGCCGCCGGGCGCGCCAGCATCCAGCGGCCGGAGGCGTCAATCCTGATCTCCCGCGGGGTGTTCGGCAGACTGATCTTGCCGACCTGGGCCAGGTTGAACCGGTCGTAAACCAGGACCTCGGCGTCATCCTCGACCACGTAGAGGCGGTGGCCCGAGGGGCTGAACGCGATGCGGCGCGGGTGGTGTCGGGAGGGGATCGATGTCACGGTTCGGCGTCCACCGGTTTCGAACAGGACCACCGCCGTGTCCGCCGCCACGCCCACCAAGTCCCCCCAGAAGGTCGCCGCCACGTCTCCCGCCGGCAGCACCACGGAGTGCAGTGCCTGCTCCGCATTGGCGGTGACCAGCCGGAAGGGGGTGCCGCCGGTGACCGCCACCAGCTGATCGTTGACCGCGCCGAACAGGGCTCGCGGCGGGGCGGGGAGCGGGTCGTGGAAGGTGACGGCGCTCCGGCGCACGAACCGTACGACGCGGTGTTCCCCATCCGCGAGGTAGAGCGAGCCATCGGGCCCCACTACCCCGACGCTGATACCGGCGGCCTGTTTTCGGACGGCGCGGGACTCGAGATCCACGGCGATCAGGTTTCCCTGCACGTCCACCGCCCAGACGATCCGCTCGTCGAGGTCCGCGCCGAGGACCCGGCGGATGGGTGGAACCGGCATCAGGGAGGTCCAATTGGTGACCCCCAGGCTGTCGGGGGGGTAGGCCTGGACCATCCCCCCAGCCCGGGGGAAGCGGAACAGCGACATCTGCCTCCCCACCGCGGGAAGATCCGGTGGCGGGGTTACCCGGCCGGGTCCGCACCCCGCTACGGCAAACGCGACCGCCGCCCGGGCGAGCCGGGCGGCGGTCGGTCGGAGCCGGGAAAGCGGGCGGCGAATCAGAAAGTCGGTCCGAGGCTGATCGTCCAATATCCCTTGACTCCGGGGCGTTGCTGCGGGAACGCGTAGTCGGCGCGGAGAATCAGGAAATTGAGCACGTTGGCCCTGAACCCCAATCCGAACGAAGTGAGCGGGGAACGGACCAGGCTGATGTCGTCTCCGGCGCTCCGCTTCAGTTTGACCGTCAAACCCCGTTCCCAGACCACCCCGGCGTCGTAGAACAGCGCCCCCTCGATTTCGGGGAACCCCTGCGGCAGGAACCCGAAGGCATAGCTGAGCACCGGGAAGCGGAGCTCGGCCGACCCCATGACGATCCGGGTCCCGACCAGCTGATCGAGGGCCCGACAGCCGGTGAGCGAGTTCTGATCCACCGCGGTCAGGCACTCGTTCTTGGAGAACGACCCGGAGGTGTACCCCCGGATGAAGTCCGGTCTTCCGGCGAAGAAGCGGAATTGCTGCTCATCCCGCCCGTGCTGGCCGAAATACTGTACCCGGGTGGCCAGGGTGAAGAAACTGCCGAGCCGGTCGTAGCGGCGGTTGTCGACGTTGAGGGTGAGGAAGCGCCAGTCTCCCAGCCGCTGGGAAACTTCCACCCGGGACCGGCGGCCCATCATGGGGCCGACCGCGCCGAACAGCGTGTTGTCGAAGACGTAGGCAACCGAGGGCTGGACGAAGCTGGCGCTGGGCCCCTTCTCGGTGACCACGAACGGATCCGCAGTGGGCACGCCGGTGTTGGGATCGATCGGCTGCTCGAAGAGCCTCCGGTCGTCGGTGACGTTCACCACGCTCCCGCCGAACTCGAAGCGGCTGAACCGGCTGAACGGGTAGGCGCCGAAGAACTGGGCCTGCCGCAGTACCAGCCGACGGATGCTCTCGATGTACGCCACCTGTCCGCTGGTGCTGTCCTGGGCGTACCCGGCACCCTCGTAGTAGAAGTACGGCTCCTGGGTCACCCCCAGCGCCCAGTTCATGCGCCGCGACAGATTCACGTACTGGGCCAGGAAGTAGGTCTCGTTGAGCCTGCCGTTGAGCGAGGCGGCGATTCCCAGCTGGTGGTTCCCCAGCATGTCGCCGAGGACAATCGAGGTCGACCCGGTGATGCCCCGCCCGAAGGTGTCCCGGGTGTATCCGATGGTGGGCCGGGTGACGTACTCCGGCTCCAGCGTGGCCTTGTAGGGGCGGTAGGTGAACTCGCTGGTATCCGGCGGGGTGAAGGGGATGGAATCCAGAATCTTGGCGATCGACACCGGCTCGTAGCCGCCGTGGGCGGTGTCCGCCTGCGCCGGCAGCGAATCGGCCCGCCGGAACCCGCGCGGAGTCCGGTAGATGGCGCCGCCGCTCAGAATCTGGGGCCCGGAGGGGGGCTTGATGGCCGCCATGGCCGGCCGCGCCGCATCACCGGTCGGGGCGAGCGTCGCGAGCGGGCGCTGCGCGATGAGCTGGTCCTGCCGCCAGGGCAGCTTCTTGAGCCCCCGGGGGTTGGTCATGGTGTACACGTCGTACTTGCCCTGCTCGAAATACACGAACGCCAGCTTGTCGCTCGAGTGGGCCCAGGAGAGGACCGGCGAGAGCGCGGTGATGCCCTGCACGCCGGTGTAGAAATCGGTGAGCTGGTAGACCTGCCGCTCGCCGAATTCGTAGAGGTAGATGTTGGCCACCCCGTTGCGGTCCGACACGAACGCCAGCGACTTCCCGTCCGGCGACCACTGGGGATTCAGGTTGCGCCCGTTCTCCAATCCGGGGGGGAACTCGATCTGCCCGGTATCGAGGTGGTACAGGGCGATGCGCAGGCTGCCCCACTTGAGCGCCTTGAAATCGGTATTGGGCCCGGCGTCGGTGGCGAACGCGATGGTCTGCCCATCGGGCGACCACACCGGCTGGAGGTCGGCTTCCTTGTCGTTGGTGAGCCGGCGAAGATCGGTCCCGTCGGCGTTGATGGTGAAGAGGTCGGAAATGCCGCCGTCCTGCCCGCTGAACACCAGTTTCTGGCCGTCGGGGCTCCAGGTCGGCGTGGTGACTCCGGAGATCTCCACCTTAATGTCACGGACCTGGCGGTTGTTGGCGACATCGACGATCACGATGTCGTCCTTGCCGCTGTGCTTGGCCGCCAGAGCCAGGAATTTCCCGTCGGGCGAGAAGCTGGCCGACGAATTGATGAACCGGAAGGTCTCGTAGTTCCCGCTGGCGGACGACTTGAGCAGCCGGTGGATCGTCTTGCCGTTGGTTGCATCGGCCAGCCAGAGATCGATGAAATAGAAGTTCTTCTCGCTCAGGTAGGCCACCTTGCTCCCGTCCGGCGAGAGCGCCGGCGCCAGGTGCCATACCCCACCCGACTGCTTGGTGGTGAGCAGCGGAGTTGCCACCGCTCGGCCCTTGGTCCGGTTGCCGATTTCGGGCAGGTACTGCTTCTGGACGGCATCGTGCCACTGGGCAACCAGCTGACCGAACGACAGCCCCAGCACCCGCTGCAGCGCCGCCTCGATGCCCCCGCCGGACCCCAGCTTGGTGATCTGTCCGATGGCCTCGTCACCCCAGCGCTGGCCGATGTAGGCCACCAGGGCGTGGCCGAAGCGGTAGGGGAAGATCCGGTAGAAGTCCTCGGCGCTGGGTAGCTTGCC
>JBGPEJ010000279.1:0-3730 GCA_041482775.1 Gemmatimonadota bacterium
GACGCCGAAGCCCAGCGCGGTCAGAATCGCGGGGCGGCGGCTGACGAATGCCGTCACGGCCACCATGTGGTCGATCTCCAGCGCGTGCAGGAAGCCGAGGACGAGGGCGGTGCCCAGGGCGAGCAGTTCGGTCACCCGAAAACTCCGAGATGGAAACCGTGGACGCGCCTGAACGCCAACAGAACAAGGTCCGGCTGACTTCCCTCTCCCACGCGGCGGGGTGCGGCTGCAAGCTCGGGAGCCTCGACCTGCGCGAGGTGCTCCGGCACCTTCCCATGATCGACGACCCCAACGTGCTGGTGGACGCCGCCACTCGCGACGATGCGGCGGTTTACCGGCTCGGTCCCGATCGGGCGCTCGTGGCCACGGTGGACTTCTTCACGCCCATCGTGGACGATCCCGCCCAGTGGGGGGCCATCGCTGCGGCCAACGCCCTCTCCGATGTCTACGCCATGGGGGGCCGCCCGCTCTTCGCGCTCAACCTCGTGGGCTGGCCCCGCGGCAAGGTCCCCTTCGAGGTATTGGGCGAGGTATTGCGGGGCGCCGCTGAAGTGACTCGGCGCGCCGGCTGCCTGACGCTGGGAGGTCACTCGATCGACGATCCGGAGCCCAAGTTCGGCCTGGCGGTGGTGGGCGAGGTGCATCCCGACCGCATGCTCACCAACGCCGCCGCCCAGCCCGGCGACCGACTGGTGCTCACCAAGCCCCTCGGCACCGGAATCCTCACCACCGCGCTCAAACGAGACCTGATCTCCGAGTCGGAGCTGGCGCCCGCGGTGGCGAGCATGACCGCCCTCAATGACGGCGCAGCGCGCGCAGCCGGAGCCGCGGCAGTCCGCTGCGCCACCGACGTGACCGGCTTCGGATTGCTGGGCCATCTGGGGAACATACTGGCAGCCAGCAACGTCGGCGCCCAGGTGGAAACCAGCCGGCTCCCGGTCCTTCCGGGGGCGCTGGAGCTGGCGGCGAAAGGGTGCGTGCCCGGGGGCACCAAGCGAAATTTCGAAGCGGCACGTGCCGCCTGGGCGCCCGACCTCGAAGAAGCCGAGCGAATGATCGTAGTCGACGCGCAGACGTCCGGAGGGCTGCTTCTCGCGGTGGCCCCCGCGCGGCTCGCCGATCTGCTCGAACGACTCCGCTCGGAAGGAACCCTCGCGGCGGCGGAAATCGGGGAAATCCTGCCCGAGCCCGGACTGCTCCGGGTGGTCCGGGCGGCGGCGGGCCGGTAGCGGCGGTGGGGACGGTCAGGTGGACGCCGGATCGGATGGAGCAGCTCGAGCGGGCGGCACGGCTCGGGCTGCGGGTGGTGCTGATGCGGCGCGGCACCGAGTACATCGTAGTGGCCCGCAAGATTCTCCACCTCGGTCGAGGAGAGGCATTGGTGGGCCTCCTTCCGATGACCGGTGAGGAGCTCCGGTTCGAGCTCGAGGAGCTGGACGGATTCCAGGTGTTGCCGTGACGGCGCGCGCCATCGTCCACCTCGACGAAAGCTGCCTGGGCAACGGGCAGGAAGGGGCCACACCCGGCGGCGCAGCGGGCCTGGTCGAGGTGCGCACGCCGAAGGGAATTCAGCGGCGCGACTTTTTCATCCATGCACCCGACACCACCAACAACCGGATGGCGCTCGCCGGAGCGATCGGTATCCTGCAGCTCCTCTCCAGGAAAGGCGCTCGGCTCCGGCTGCTGATCGTCTCGGACTCGGAATACCTGGTGCGGGGGGTCCGGGAGTGGCTGCCGGCGTGGATCGCCAAGGGGTGGAAGCGAAAGGGCGGTGCCATCGAGAATCTCGAGCTGTGGGGCGCCTTGGAGCAATCGCTCCGGCTCCACGACGTCCAGCTGGCCTGGGTACGGGGGCACAACGGGCACCCCAAGAACGAATACGCCAATGACCTGGCGGTGCAGGCGGCCCGGACCCAGGCGACTTCCGCGGGGATCGTGGATTCGGGGTTCAACCAGTGGCTCGGCGGGAAGCGGGCGCTGGGGCAGTACGCCGGGTATGATCCCGATGCCGCGTTCCTGGCCCTGGAGCGGCGGCTCGGGTCTGAAAAGCCGCTTCCGCTCGACCTGGATGCGATGGCCCGCGCAGGAGGAGACTGAGCAATGGATGAGCTCGCCCGGCTGGCCCGCTTGCTGGCGGACCGACTCGGCGCCACCGACGGAGGAGTGCTCCGCCCGGTGAGCGTTGCCACGGTCCGCGGGACAATCCTTCCCTACCGGGGGCACCGTAAGGCCCTGGGGCTCTCCAGCGTCGAGGATTACGAGACCATCCTGCTCCGGCTGGTGGCCGAGGAGCGAGGCTACGTGCGGACCACGCCGCAGAGCGCGGCGGAACGCTGCCGCGAGGAGCTGGGTTCGTCCAACCCCAATTTGGGCGTGCTGGAGGAGATCGCCGACACCACCATTCAGTTCACCTCGATGGCGGCGGGCAAGATCGTCGACGACGAGCCGGCCGCCGACGCTCCGGCCCCGAAGGTGGCGCCGGCTCCGGTCCAGCGGCGCACCGCCGAGATGCCACCGCCGGCGCCGCCTCCCCCGGTCCCTGCGCCGGCCGCAGCCGCCCCCCCGGCCGCATCCCCCGCCGCCGACGACCGATGCCGGCACTGCCGGAATCCGGTGCCGGGCGGACGCCAAGTGGTGTTCTGTCCCTGGTGCGGCCAGCGGCTCGTCCCCTTCAGTTGTGCCCGTTGCGGCACCGAGCTCGACTCCGACTGGCGGCATTGCATCACCTGTGGTGCGCCGGTCAAAGACCCCTTCCACTTCGTCTGATCGCGAGCGCTCCATGGCGGGCCGTCCCGATATCGTCTTCCTCTCCGGCGTCCGTACCGGGTTCGGCACCTTCGGCGGGGCCCTCAAGGAGCTGACCGCCACCGATCTCGGCGCCGCGGCCGCGAAGGCCGCGATCGAGCGGGCCGGCATCCCGGCCGGCGAGGTCAATCACGCGGTGGTGGGCAACGCGATGCAGACCTCCGCGGACGGCGCCTACATCGCCCGCCATGTTGCCTTGCGCGCCGGGTGCTCGATCGAGACGCCCGCGCTGACGGTCAACCGCCTCTGCGGCTCCGGATTCGAGGCGATCGTCCAGGGAGCGCAGCAGATCCTCCTCGGAGAATCTCAAGTGGTGCTCGCGGCGGGTTCGGAATCGATGAGCCAGGCGCCGTACGTGGTGCGCGGTATCCGCTGGGGCACCAAGCTCGGCGTGTCCCCGGCACTCGAGGACCTGCTGTGGCAGGGGCTTACCGATGCTCAGTGTGGCTGCCCCATGGGGATCACCGCGGAGAATCTCGCAGTCAAGTATGGAATCACCCGCGCCGAGGTGGACGCCTACTCGCTGCGGAGCCAGCAGGCTGCCAAGGCGGCGTGGGATGGAGGGTTCTTCGGGGACGAGCTCTGCGCGATCCCGGTTCTCAAACGGAAGAGCAAGCAGGCCGAGCCGTGGGCTCAGGACGAGCACATGCGCCCCGAGACGACCCTCGAGGGACTCGCCAAGCTCCCTCCGGTATTCAAGAAAGACGGCGTGGTAACCGCGGGCACCGCCAGCGGAATCTGCGACGGCGCCGCGGCGTGCATCCTGGCGTCGGCGGAATTCGCCAAGGCCCGGAATCTCCCCCCGATCGGGCGACTGGTGGCCTGGGGGGTGGCCGGCGTGCCGCCCGAGATCATGGGTATCGGTCCGGCGCCCGCCGCGCGCCAGGCGCTCGAGCGGGCGGGAATGACGCTGGCTCGAATGGAC
>JBGPEJ010000280.1:0-3700 GCA_041482775.1 Gemmatimonadota bacterium
GGCTGGTCCCCGCCCCAGGGCCAGGTCGGCCCCCGGAACCCGGCGGTGTGGCTCATCAGCTGGCGGAGGGTGATGGCCTCCATCGGGCCGTAGCGGTTGTGGACCGCCGTGAGCTCGGGCACGTACTTGACGATCGGATCGTCGAGGGAAAGCCGCCCCCGGTCACGCAGCTGCATGATCGCGATACCGGTGAGCGTCTTGGTGATCGAGGCCCAGTGGAAGATGGTGTTGGCGTCGACCTTCCGTCCGGTTTCCGCGTCGGCCAGGCCGTGAAACTCCCGGGCCAGGACCGAGTCGCCCCGGAGGAACCAGAGGCTGCCGCCCACCACACCCTCGCGGTCGAGCGCCGCGTGAAAATACTCGGCCACGCCCCGCCAGGCAGCGGGAAAGCCGGGGGGCGTGGGGCTCGGAGCGGGGGCCTGGGCGCGGAGCGGCGTGCCACCGGCGAGGAGCAGGCCGGCCAGTAGGAGGAGCATGGGAGTCATGGGAGAGAATCTAGCCGATCGCCATTGACAGCCGCGACCGCCCGCTGGAAATTGCCCCTCCCATCCCGGCATTCCCTGTCATGTGTGAAAGGAGATCCCCATGAACGCCGTCCAGCACGGGCGAGTCGCAGTCGCCCTTTCGCTCCTCTTCCCGGCCCTGGCGCTGGCGCAGGCTACTCCCAAGAAGGCGGTGGCCAAACCGCCGGCCCAGCACATCGTTCCGGCGAGCGAGGTCATGTTCCAGCCGCTCGAGGTGCCCGGCTTCCCCTCGGGTACAAAGATGGCCCCGGTTCACGGGGACCCGAACGCCGCGACGGGGACCTATGTCCTCCGGCTTTCCTTCCCGGACGGCTACCGGTTCCCCGCTCACTGGCATCCCAATGCGGAAAACCTGACGGTGCTGGAGGGCGAGCTGCTCGTGGGGATGGGAAGCAAGGCCGAAGGCGGAACGACCACCGGCTACAAGGCGGGCTCGTTCATGTACATCCCGGCCAAGATGGCGCACTTCGGCGGCGCCAAGGGGCTCACCGTGGTCCAGCTTCACGGTCAGGCGCCCTTTAAGATCATTCTCAGCGCCCCGGCCAAGCAGTAACCCGCGGAGACGGACCAGTCGGGGGGTGGGTCAGAGCAGCGCTCTGATCCACCCTCCATCCACTGCCATCGACTGTCCGGTGATGTACCCCGCCCGCTCCGACGCCAGAAACGCCGCCAGCGCCGCGAATTCGCGGGGCTCCGCCATCCGGCCAATCGGCACCTGCGCGGTGTAGCGGGACAACGCCTGATCGGGGGTGATGCCCTCTTTGGTCGCGGTCACCTCCGAGAGCTCCACCATGCGCTCGGTGCGGGTGAAACCGGGCAGCAGATTGTTGACCGTGATGCCGAACGGCGCCACCTCGTTGGCCAGGGTCCGCGCAAAGCCGATCACCGCGGCGCGGATGCTGTTGGAGAGCATCAGGTTGTCCACCGGCTGCTTGGCGGCGATCGAGGTCACATTGAGAATCCGGCCCCACCGGCGCTCTTTCATTCCCGGCAGCACGGCTCGGCAGAACGCCACCACGCTCAGCAAGACCAGGTCGACCGACTGGCGCCACGCCTCCTCGGTCAGCGACTCGAACGGAGCCGCTGGCGGGCCCCCGCTGTTGGTGAGCAGGATGTCGATCCGCCCGAACCGGGCAATTCCCTCGCGGACCACCCGCTCCGGCTCGCCCCGCGCTCCCACGTCCGCCGCGACCGGGAGCACCGGCACGCCGTGCCGCGCGGCAATTTCCTCGGCGGTGGCCTTGAGCGTCGCCTCGCCGCGGGCACAGAGCACCAGCGAAACGCCCTCGGCGGCCAGCTCCTCCGCCACCGCCCGTCCCAGCCCCTTGCTCGCTGCGGCGAGCAGCGCCACCCGGCCGCGCAGCCCCAGGTCCATCTACTTCCGCCTCAGGTAATCGTCGGTCTTGTTGAGCCAATCCTCCCGGGGCGGAGAAAAGACGTCCACGTCCAGGGTGTCGTCCAGCGCCTCGGCCTTGTGGGGCACGTGGCCCGGGATGTGGAGCACCTCACCGGCGTGCACCACCAGCGTTTCACACTCGTCTTCGCCGATCCAGAACTTGAGAGCCCCTTCGAGCACGTAGGTCAGCTGCTCGTTCTCGTGGGAGTGTTTGGGCACGATGCACCCCTTCTTCAGATACACGTGCGCCAGCATCATCCGGTCCCCGGTGATGAGCCGCCGGTCGAGCAGGTCGGTCACCCGCTCGCGCGGCAGCTTCTCCCAGCAGTAGTGGGTCACCCGATCGGTCATGGGGTCTGCCTCTCGGCGATCGGGGCGAGCTTCCCCGACATCGCCTGGTTGAAGGCGGGAACGACGGTCTGCAACAGGACATCGAACGCGGCCTTGGCCGAGGCGAGCTGCTTCTCCAGCTCGGCAAGCGTCGCCAGCTCGGCGTCGGTCGGCCGGAACTCGGCGCCGCCGGCCACGTCCCCCGCGCCGGTGCCGACCTCGCCCGAGAGCCAGACCAGGTTGAGATACACCTTGTAGGACTCCACGAACCACTTGTCATCGCTGTGCAGCTCGGTCCGGGACACCAGCCGGAGCTCGACGTCGAGCATCTTCTGATCGAGCCCGTGGAGCGCCTCTCCGCCGCCGTTCTCTCCCGCGGGGGTCTTGAGCTGGTCCTCGATCTGTTTGCGCAGCACCTCGATGCGATTCACGATGTCGGCGGTGGCGTTGATGTCGTCGCGGATCCGGAGCTGGGTCCGGGTCGACGCCTCGATTTCGGCGTCGGCGTTCGGGATGAAGGGGTCGCGAAGCACCGTCACCGGCTGCGATTCGGTCTTGTCGCCGGCGCTCACCCGGACGGTGTAGCCGCCCGGTAGCACCAGCGGGCCCGACCGCTGCGGCCCTTGAATTCCCCAGTGGTTGATCGGGCGGACGGTCTTGCCCTTGAATCGGGGCTCGTCCCAGATCCGCGGGTTATCCGGCGGCAGGGTGCGGAGCTCCACCTGGCGGGGCCCGTCGTGCCGCAGGTCCCAGGTTACCCGGTTGAGCCCCGTGCGCCCGGCCGCGCGGATTATCCGGATCACCGCGCCGGCCTGGTCGAGGACCTCGACCTTGACCGAGTCCTTGGGCGCCGCCTTCAACGTGAAGTTGAGGTCGACGCTTCCGCTCCGGGCCTCCCGAAACGCCGGCCTCGGCGCGTAAAGCTGAAGCTCGGCGTCGGCAGCCATTTTGTCCGACTGCTCCAGCACGGTGATATCGTGCAAAATGAAGAGCCCGCGGCCATAGGTCGAGACCACAACGTCGTGATACAGCTTGGGAACTTCGATCCAGGTGACCGGCGCCGCCGGGAGACCCTCCTTGAACTGGGTCCAGTGGCTCCCGTCGTCGAGCGAGTAGTAGAACCCGTGCCCGGTTCCCACGAACAGCATCCCCTTGCGGTTGGGGTTCTCGGCCACCGCCAGCGCATAGCCGAGCGGATGATCGGCGGGCAGGCCGTCGCTGATCTTCGTCCAGCTCTTGCCGTAGTCGCCGGTCCGGTAGATGAACGGCGCCCGGTTGTCCATCATGTGGTAGTCCACCGCCACGTAGGCGGTGCCCGGGTCGAAGTGACCCGGCTCGATCTTCCGGATGGTGCCCCAGGCCGGCATGCCGAGGTTGGCCGTCACGTCCTGCCAGCTCCCCCCGCCGTTCCTGGTGTACCAAAGCTTGCCGTCGTTGGTGCCCGCCCAGA
>JBGPEJ010000281.1:0-3666 GCA_041482775.1 Gemmatimonadota bacterium
CGGGCGATGCCGAAGTCCGCCACCAGGGCGTGGCCGCCGGACAGCAGGATGTTTTCCGGTTTGATGTCCCGATGCAGAATGCCCCGCGCATGCGCATAGGCCAGCGCGTCGGCCACCTCCTGCACCAGCCGGACCGTCTCCTCGACCGGCAGCTGTTTCTCGCGGTCGAGCTGGGCGCGGAGCGACTCCCCCTCGATGAAGGGCATCGCGTACCAGAGCTGGCCGGCCGACTCGCCCGAGTCGAGCAGCGGCAGGATGTGGGGGTGGACCAGCTGGGCGGCGAGCCGGATTTCGCGATCGAATCGCTCGGCCCCCATCTGAACGCCCAGCTCGTCGCGGAGCACCTTGAGTGCCACCAGCCGGCCGTGGCGGAGATCCTTCGCCAGGTAGACCACCGCCATCCCGCCGGCGCCGAGTTCGCGCAGGAGCTCGAAGCGATCCTGGAGGGCGCTTGCCAGTTGGGGTGGGAGGTCGGGCACGTCGGAGACCCGGGTAGGGACCCAACGAATCTGCAGGAAACGCCCGCCTAACGCGAACCGGGCCGCCGTACCCCCCTCGGGGCAGCGGGCTCGGGCGGATGTCCCCCCTCACTGATTCGCATTACTCACCGGTTTCCTGCACATTTGAGGCGTCTCCCCAAACGCGAGGCCCGTTCGTGGCCGCCGTCCCGAGCCAGCTGGCTGCAGCCCTCCACGACAGCTACCGCATCGAGCGCGAGCTCGGCCGTGGTGGCATGGCCACGGTCTATCTCGCCGAGGACCTGAAGCATCACCGCAAGGTGGCGGTGAAGGTGCTGCATCCGGAGCTGGCCGCCGTGCTCGGCGCCGAGCGATTCCTCCGCGAAATCGAAATCGCCGCCCGGCTCGACCATCCCCACATCCTGCCGCTCTACGATTCCGGCGAGGCGGCGGGCCTCCTCTACTACGTGATGCCCTACGTCGAGGGCGAATCGCTGCGGGACCGGCTCGACCGGGAAAAACAGCTCCCGATGGAGGATGCGCTGCAGATCGCCCGGGAAGTGGCGGACGCGCTCTCCTACGCCCACCGCCACGATGTGGTCCACCGGGACATCAAACCGGAGAACATCCTGCTCTCCGGCGGCCATGCCCGGGTGGCGGACTTCGGGATTGCCCGGGCGATGTCGGCCGCGGGCGGCCAGCGGCTGACCCAGACCGGGCTCGCCATCGGCACCCCGGTGTACATGAGCCCCGAGCAGGCCTCCGGCAATTCCGATCTGGACGGGCGCAGCGACCTCTACAGCCTCGGCTGCATGCTGTTCGAGATGCTGGCCGGTGCGCCCCCCTTCACCGGCACCGCGGAAAGCATCATCCGCCAGCATCTGGTCGTGGAGGCGCCCGCGATCACCACCCTCCGGCCGGCGGTGCCGCCCCAAGTGGCCGCGGCCCTGGCGCGGGCGCTCGCCAAGACCCCCGCCGACCGATTCAGCCCGGTGGGCCAGTTCGCCGATGCGCTCCGCCCGATCACGCTGAGCACGGCCGCCGTGCCGGCCCCCGCCGCCGCCGCGCCGAGCGGGTTCCGCCGGGCACTCCAGTTCACCGGGATTGCCGCGATCCTCCTTCTGGCCGGGGTAGGCGCCGCCCGCCTGCTCCATGTCGGACCCTGGGGGTCGCTCATTTCCAAGGGGATGATCGCCCAGCGCGAGCGGGTGATCCTGGCGGACTTCGAGAACCGCACCGCTGATTCCACCGCGGGTGCTACCGTCACCGAGCTCATGCGCATCGGCCTTTCTCGCTCCCAGGCGGTGTCGCTGGTGGATCCGGGCCAGGTCGGGCGGATTCTCGAGATGATGGCCCGCGACATCTCCAAGGGCCTTCCCGCGGGCATCGCCCTCGAGGCGGCCGAGCGGGACGGAATCCGCGCGGTCATATCGGGTGAGATCGTGGCCGTCGGGAACCGGATTGCGATCACCGCCCGGCTGGTGGCGGTGCGCGGCAAGGTGCTCGTGGCGGAGAGTGAAACCGCCGCCGGTGCCAGCGAGTTGACCGGCGCGGTGGACCGGCTTTCCGGGCGGCTGCGGGAGAAATTCGGGGAGACGCTTTCGTCGGCCGAGGCCGCCCAGCCGCTGGAAAAAGTGACCACCGGTTCGATCAAGGCGCTCCGGGTGTTCTCGGAGGGACTCCAGGCCCTCAACCAGGGGGACAACGCCCGGGCGCTGCAGCTGATCGACGAGGCCGTGACACTGGATACCACCTTCGCCATGGCCTACCGGAAACTCGCGATCCTCCTCAACAACGAGGGGGAGAACCGCTCCCGCTCAGTGTGGGCGGCGACCAAGGCACACCAGTACCGGGACCGCCTGACCGACCGGGAGAAATACCTGGTGATCGCGGCCTACCATACCGTGGTCACCGGCAACACCGACCAGCAGATCAGCGCCTATCGGACGCTGCTGGACCTGTACCCCGACGATACCTACGCCCTCAACAACCTGGGCGTGGTGTACACCGGACTCCGGGAGTTCCAGAAGGCCGCCGACTATTACGCCCGGGCGCTGGCGGTGGACTCGACCTTTTCGCTGCACTTCAGCAACCTCGCCGGCTCGCTCGGCACCCTCAAGCTTTTCGATTCGGCGGATGTGATCGCCCGGAAGTTCGAGCGCCGCTTCCCCAAGAACCCCGACGTCAAGCTCGCCTTCACCATCAACGAGGCCAACCGGGGGAACTACGACAGCGCCGCGGTGCTGGTGAAGGGACTGCTGGCCGACCAGAAGGGGACGGTCTACTGGGAGGCGATCGCGTATGAGTGGTGGGGGCATCTCGACGCGCTGCGGGGACAGATGGCCTCGGCCCAGCGCGAGTGGCATGAGGCGCTCCGGATCACCGCCGACCGCGGAATGGGCGGCGCCTATGTCCTCCGCACTGCCCGGAGGGCTTTGGGCGAGCGCTTCCTCCTCGACGACCAGGCGGCCGGGCGGGCCCTGCTCGACTCGGCGCTCGCCCGCTACCCACTCAAGGTGATGCCCCCGCTGGACCGGCCCTACGGGCACCTCGCGATGGCCTATGCCGCGTCGGGGAATCTTCCCCGCGCCAAGACGCTGATGGCCGAATACGAAAAGACCCCCGAAGCCGACCACGCCACCGAGGCCGAACGTTGGGGCCATGGAGGGCGTGGGGTCATCGCCCTGGGTGAGGGCCGGAACGATGTCGCCGTTGCCGAATTCCGCCAGCTCGACGCCGGCAACAGCTGTGCGACCTGCGGCTATCCGTGGCTTGCCCGCGCCTTTGAGCAAGCCGGCAACACGGACTCCGCCGAGGCGTACTACCGGCGGTTCGTGGACACCCCCAGTGCCGACCTCTGGTACGACGATGCCCACCTGGTCCACGGACTGCTCAGCCTGGGCCAGATCTACGAGGCCCGGGGCGACAAGAAGCGGGCGCTGGACGCCTATTCTCGGCTGGCCACCCTCTATCGGAACGCCGAGCCCAAGTTCAAGCCGGTGTACGACCGGGCCAGGGCCGCGATGGTCCGGCTCACCGGGGAGACGAGCCCCAGCGGAAAGCTGCCGTAACCGCGGCCGGCTGCGTCCCAGCCGGACGACCCTACCACCTTCCTCATCCATCGCAGCCAGGCTTGGAGGCCACATGGCGGGGCAGACCACGCGCTTCTCGACAATCTGGAACATGAGCTTCGGCTTCCTGGGCATCC
>JBGPEJ010000282.1:0-3554 GCA_041482775.1 Gemmatimonadota bacterium
AAGACTCCGCCTTGCGCTGCTGCCAGGCCAGGTTGGTGCCTGCCACCAGGTTGAGCGCCAGGTTCACTACATGGAGCGGCCGCTTCCCTTCCCCGGGGGCCCAGAGGTCCCGCATCGGGAGATTGTCGCCGTCGTCGAAACCGGTGAACCGGTTGGGGTCCCGCTCTCCGGCGGGGCGGGAAGCGCCCAGGTAGGCGCGGATCAGCCGCGCCCGGTACATGGAGTGGAGCGAAAACTTGTTGCTGTCGATGAGGGACGCGGTCCAGTTGGCGAACAGCAGCAATCCGACGGCGAGGAGCGCGCTTGCCAGGATCGCGGTGGGCACATCGTGTCCGGCCAGCGCCCGCAGCTGGGTCAGGGCGTGTTCCGTGGAAAGGAGGAGCTGGCCGCCGGTCCAGCTCAGCAGCACCACCAGGAAGGCGAGGAAGGTGGGAAGGGCGAGTCCCAGAGCCCAGCCCAGGGGGGCGCTGGGCGATCCGGCGGCGCCCGGCGTTCCGGCGCCGCCGCCCTTCCTCAAGGTCACAGCTCCGGAGAGGACGCCGACGGCTCCGATCACCGTCTTGACCGCGAGCGAAATCCCCTTGCCGCGGTTGGTGGCGAGGTCGTCGAACATCCAGCCGAGCCCGATCGGGCCTAGGATCACCAGACTCGAGCCCACCAGCCATACTGCCACCACGATCAGCGTCCAGGCGCTGGACCGGGCCGACCACTCCCGCTCGGCGTCGAGCTGATTGGCGCTGGTGTAGCCGATGTACAGGTGGGTGAAGGTCAGGATGAGGGTGAGCAGGAGGGGCACGGCCAGGGCGACATATAGCTCGGGCCCGATCGTGGTGGGCGCGAGTACCCGGGTGAGCGAGCGTACCGCGAGCCATGCGACGATGCCGGCCACCGCTCCGATCAACAGAACGAACAGTCCCTCCTTCACGATCGCGCCCACTGGGGTTCCCCGCCGGATGGAGAGGGCCCATCCGATGCCGTGCGCCGCGGCGCCCACGCCACCGAAGAGGGCCAATCGGGTGGACCAGGGGAGCGGCTCGATGTAGTGGGCGCCCCAATGCCAGGCAATGGCGGCGGCCACTGTGGCGAGCACCAGGGGGAGGAGGCAGTGGTGGAGGAAGCTGCGCTGGCCCCGCTTGGGGTCGGAGAGGCCCTGGCCTTCGGTGCGCCCGAGGGCCACCGGACGGTTGGCGTGCACGTAGCGGACGGCAAGAATGCCGCCGATGAATGCGATCAGGGTCAGCAGGACTTCCACTCCGGTCTGGATGTCGCGCCAGGTTCCCACGCCCGGGTGCCAGCGCGTGAGGCTCACCAGGAGCGGTGGAAGGAGCAGTACTCCGACGAGGGCGGGGATCAGGATGAGCCAGTTGAGGAACAGGTTCCTTATATACGTGGCCACCAGCGTCCAGGTATCGGCGGAGAGGAACCCGAGCCGGGGGCTCAGGTAGTCGCTGTAAGACCGGAGGTAGCGAATCGGAGCCGGCTCCGGTTCGAGCGGCCGGCCGGTGGAGCGGCGCAGCTCTTCGGCCACGTGGGCCGGGTTGGTGTGTTTCATCCAGGCGCTGAGCCACCCGCCGAGGAAACCGCCGCCGGAGACGGTGGAGAGGAGGTGGAACTTGTCGAGCAGCCGGGAGCGGGCCAGCCCCTGCACAATGCCGAGCGCGAAGGTGGCGCTCCGGATTCCGCCGCCGGAGAGGCAGAGGGCGGCGAGCTTCTTCGCGTGGATCTTCTGGTAGATCCGGGACAGGCGGATGTCGTCGAGCTTCTGGAGCTCGGGGAAGGTGTCTTCCAGAATGAGGCGGTTCCGCTGATCCAGGGGCCCCTCGGTAATGCGGTCCACGGTCTGGGAGCGGAACTTGACGCCGCCGAAACGATCGGGGGCGGCGGGGTCGTAGAGGTCCTGCGAGGGGAGTAGCGCGTTGAGGGCGTCGGCGAGAGTCCGCCGGAGGGCGGCGCGGTCTCTTGGGGCTGTGATGGCGGTCAGCCCTTTGACCAGAGTCGCGAGCTCGAGGGCGCGGAGCCCTCGGGCGGCGCCGTCCTGGCCGGTGGTGAGCCGGTCGGCGAGCTGCTCCGGCTCCAGGATCTGCTCGGGGGTGAATTGCCAGGGCGGCGGCGGATCGGGCTGGTCACCAGTTATTGCCGCGTACTCCGCCTCGAGCACTTCGCAGAGTGCCAGCGACGGGTCGGGCGGCGGTGCGGCGTCGGGGGCCTGGGGTGGCATGGCCGCGCCTCGATGGGGGGGAGGTTAGGTTCGCGCCGGAAAGGTAAGGGGGCAAGCTATCAAGGTTGATAGGTGGGTGTCGGGGATTCGGTCTGGGCGTTACTCTCTGCTCTCCGCTGAATCGAGAGCCAAGCGGTGGGACTTAGGCTTGCCTACCGTCCGTTCAACACCCCGACGCGTCGGGGGTGTGCTGATGAGAGCGCAGATTTGTCGGTCCCGACTCCGCCCGCCCATCCGCGATAGGCTGCGTTTGGATGCGAGGATACTCAGCCGGGATCCTGACCACGATTCGGCTGGAAGACGTTGCCCAGACGGACCTTTCCGGGTTAAGGGGGCCGCGCGCCTGGCCGGTGATAGGCTGCGGGCGGTTGCTGGGATTGCGGATGGGGTATAGGGTACCCGTGCAGCTTAATTACTAGTTAGGCAACTACGAACGGAGTGTGCATTAGTGTGGAGTGCGGTTCACCGGGCCACCTGCTGTTTGATCCTCGCTGTCGCGCCCGTCATCGCGCAACAGCCACCTAGCCAGAACAGCCCAGAGGGTGCCGCCCGGCTGTTACTCGAAGCCCTCAGGGCAGGCGACTACCTGGCCGCCGCCCGCGCCACCGATCCGGCTGAGCTTCGTCGGAACCGGCAGCTTTTCGACTCACTCCTTGCTGGTGATCAAGGGGACTACCTGGCGGTTCGACTGTTTCAAGTCGACAGCGTCGCCCAGGTGCGGCGGCTCGGCGACGCGGAGTTCACGGCACGTCTCTTCGCCTTCCAGTGGCGAAGCGCTGGCGGACAACGCTTCCTCGAGGCCGCGACCGGCCTAGATGTCGTCGGGGTCGTTCAACGCCATCCGGACAGTGCTCACGTCGTCTATCGATGGGTATTGCGAGCTGACACCACAGCGAGCCGTTCGTTCTCTGTCGAGACGATGGTCCGTTGCGGCAAGGAGTGGTGCGCCGCCATGTTGGGGGACCTCCGGGGCTTGGCTGCGATGCTGAAGCAGCCGATCGTTGCGCCCCCGGCTCGCAAGCCGTAGTTGCCTAACCCGCGCTTGCTGCTGCCGGGGCCCTGAACGTGGCGGCCCGCCGCCGGAGTATCTTTGGGCTGGACGGCGGGGGCCGCCGCAGGCCCCCGCAGCAGAAGCGCAGGGCGTTAGGTCGCGTCATTGATATGGAGGGGGCAAGCCACTGAGCGATTGGAGGTTGGATCGCGGGTCGCTCGTCTGGGTCGGTCTGGCGCCGCTCATCGCCATTGCGTTGATCTCGGCCGCTGGCCGCGGCATCGCCCTGGCGACCGGTAGCGAGCCGTTCGCAGCGTTGTATGCGATGCTCCCGCCTCCCGCTCT
>JBGPEJ010000283.1:0-3529 GCA_041482775.1 Gemmatimonadota bacterium
CCCAGAAAGGCCACGTCGCTGATGACGTCACCCTCCACCTTGAGCCAAATCTCGAACAGATCGCCGCAGAGGGGGTTCCGGCCCTCCGCGTGGTTGGTCGCGTCCTCGAGCTTCCGGAAATTCCTCGGCGCCCGGTTGTGGTCGAGTATGACGCTCTGGTAGAGCTCGTCGAGCTCGGCCATCACGCCAGCACCTTCCGGACCTGGTGGAGGCCGGCCACCAAGGCTTCGACCTCCTCCAGGGTGGTGTAGGCGGCAAAGGAGGCGCGCAGCGTGGCCGGCACCCCGAAGCGGCGCATCAGCGGCTGGGCGCAATGGTGGCCGGCCCGCACCGCAATCCCCAGCGTGTCGAGCACCGTCCCCGCGTCATGCGGGTGGATGCCCTCCAGCGCGAAGGAGAGCACGCTCACCCGGTCCGCCCCTTCCCCCAGCATCCGGAGGCCCGGTACCGCCCTGACCCGCTGGGCCGCTTCCGCGACGAGTCCCTGCTCGTACGCCACCAGGGCCCCCCAGTCCCACGCCATCACGTACTCCAGCGCGGCACCCAGCCCGACCACCTCGGCAATCGGCGGCGTGCCGGCCTCGAACCGCTCGGGAGGGGGGGCGAAGCTGCTGCGCTCCATCCGCACCTCGCGAATCATCCCGCCGCCGCCCTGCCATGGAGGCATCGCCTCGAGCAGGGCGGCCTTGCCGTACAGCAGGCCGATCCCGGTGGGCCCGTACAGCTTGTGGCCCGAGCAGGCGAAGAAATCGCAGTCGATGGCCTGGACATCCACCCTGAGGTGCGGGGCCGATTGGGCGCCGTCTACCACGACCACCGCTCCGATGTCGTGGGCCATCGCGGCGATTGCATTGATCGGATTGATCGCCCCGATCACATTGGACGCGTGGGTCACCGCAACGATCCTGGTGCGGGGGCCTAAGAGCCGCTCGAACTCGGCGAGGTCGAGAGCGCCCGACTCGGTGACGGGAATCGCCCGCACCACCGCGCCGGTCCGCTCGGCCACCAGCTGCCAGGGCACCAGGTTGGAGTGGTGCTCCATCTCCGACACCAGGATCTCGTCCCCGGGGCGGAGCACCGAGCCGCCATGGCTTTGCGCAACCAGGTTGAGGGCCGCGGTGGTGCCGGCGGTGAACACGATCTCCCCGGTGGAGGCGGCGTTGAGGAATCGGGCCCCCAGCGCGCGGACCCTCTCGTATTCCGTGGTCGCCTCTTGACTCAGGGCGTGGACACCGCGGTGGACGTTTGCGTTGCCGGTGGCGTAATAGCGGCTGATCGCATCGATCACCGCGGCGGGCTTCTGCGCGGTGGCGGCGCTGTCGAGATACACAAGGGGCCTGCCACGGACCTGGCGGGTGAGAATCGGGAAATCGGCCCGGACCCGAGCCACGTCCCAGGCCGATTCGACTCCGCGCCGTCGTGGCGTGATGGTGGCCATCTCCGCCTCGCTCAGCCCTGGGCGCCCAGCCGGTCGCGCACCAACCCATCCAGCACTTCGCGCACCGGAGCGGAGGCGATCTCGCCGACCACTTCGGCGGCGAAGGCGTAGGTCAGGAGCTGCTGCGCCGCCGCCCGGGGGATACCGCGGCTCTGTAGGTAGAAATAGGCGATCTCGTCCAGCCGCCCGACGGTGGCCCCGTGGGTGCACTTGACGTCGTCCGCGAAGATCTCGAGCTGGGGCTTGGTGTCCACCTTGGCGGTGGGGGAAAGCAGCAGGTTCCGGTTGGTCTGCTTGGCGTCGGTCTTCTGCGCCTCCGGCTTCACCAGCACCTTGCCGTTGAACACGGCGTGACTGGCTCCGTCGAGAATGCCCTTGTAGACCTCCCAGCTCCGGCAGTTGGGATGGTCGTGGTAGATCACGGTGTGGTTGTCGACCAGCTGTTCTCCCCGTCCCAGATAGAGGCCGTAGAGCAGGGATTCGACGTTTTCGCCGCCGAGGCGGACGCGGAGGTCGTGGCGGGAAATCGCCCCGCCCATCGCGAGGGTGAACGACCGGTAGTGGCTGTCGCGCCCCTGGTCCACCTGAGTCAGGCCGATGTGATAGCCGCGCTCGCTTTCCCGCTGCACCCGGGTGTGCTCGACCCACGCCCCTTCGCCGACGGTGACATCGGTAACGGCATTGGTGAACGACTCGGTGTCACCCAGTCCGGCATAGCTCTCGACGAAATGCACCCGCGCCCCGCGCCCCACCGCCAGCACGGTGCGGGTCTGGACCGCGGCCCCGGCCGCGGCGGGTGTGGTGACGAAGAGCAGTTGGATCGGATCGGGGAGCTCGACCCCCGCGGGCACCCGGACCGCCGCGCCCTCCACCGCGAACGCCGCGTTGAGCGCGCCGAACGCGGTGGCCGGGCTCGGCCGGAAGAGCGAGGGATCCCGGAGGATCGCCTCGGACAGCGGTTCGACCGAGACCCGCCCGGCCAACGTCGGACGGACCGACAACTCCGGGGCGAACCGGCCGTCCACGAAGACCAGGGTGCACCCGCCGGGTGGACCGACGCGGAACCGATCGAGCTCTTGGCGGGAGGTATGGCTGGGCGCCTGGTCGACCAGGCGCCACTTGGTCCGGGCGATCGGCGCGACGGGCGTAAACCGCCATTCCTCGTCCTTGGTCGTCGGGAATCCATCCCGGACAAACCAGCCGAACGCCTCCCGGCGCCGGGCGACCACTTCCTCCGGCCCTTCGCCGCCGCCATGCCGGGCGACGCGCTCGAACGCCTCGACGTAGGCGTCGATCACGCCGTCGCCGCCTCGGGCGTACCGCTCAACCACTCGTAGCCCTTCGCCTCGAGCTCCAGCGCGAGCTCCTTCCCGCCGGACTTGGCGATCAGGCCGTCCACCAGGACGTGGACCCGGTCGGGAATGATGTGATTGAGCAGGCGCTGGTAGTGGGTCACGATGATGGTCGCCCGGTCGGGCCGACGGAGCGCGTTGACGCCGTCGGCCACGATGCGCAGGGCGTCGATATCGAGGCCGGAATCGGTTTCGTCGAGGATCGCGAGCCGAGGTTCGAGCACCGCCATCTGGAGGATCTCGTTCCGCTTTTTCTCGCCGCCGGAGAATCCGCTGTTGACCGCCCGCTGCATGATTTCGGGGCCCCACTCGACCAGCTTGAGCTTTGCCTCGAGGAGATCGAGAAAATCGATCGGGTCGAGCTCCTCCTTGCCGCGTGACTTGAGGATCGCGTTGTAGGCCGCGCGGAGAAAGTAGGCGTTGCTGACGCCGGCAATTTCGACCGGGTACTGGAACGCCAGGAACAGCCCCGCCTGGGCGCGCTCCTCCGGTTCCAGATCGAGAAGGTCCTTTCCGTCGAAGCCGACCGTGCCGGCGGTGACCGTGTAGGCGGGGTGCCCCGCCAGGACCTG
The DNA here is from genome assembly GCA_041482775.1 of Gemmatimonadota bacterium. Classification (GTDB taxonomy): domain Bacteria; phylum Gemmatimonadota; class Gemmatimonadetes; order Gemmatimonadales; family GWC2-71-9; genus JABFSM01. Next base: position 3,363 of record JBGPEJ010000283.1, read on the forward strand.
GGCGAGGGTGCTCTTCCCCGATCCGTTCGGACCCATGATGGCGTGCACCTCGCCGGCGTCCACCGTGAGGTCGATCCCCTTGAGAATCTCTTTGTCCCCCGCGCTCGCGCGGAGGCCCCTGATTTCCAGCATGCCGGTCATCCCACGCTTCCTTCGAGACTGACGCC
>JBGPEJ010000284.1:0-3503 GCA_041482775.1 Gemmatimonadota bacterium
AGGCCCGCGCCGCGCTGGGGGAGGCGGCGGACTACCTGGAGCCGATCCGGCTTCAGGAGCGCCGGGTCGGCGTGGAGATCCGGGGCTGATCCCCGAAGGCCTTGCCCGGGGTCCCCAGCCCCCGTCACCTTCCGCCCCATCATGACCGCGCCCGAGCCCGTGCCCCCCGCCTGGGGGAGCACCCTGCGGATCCGCGTCGAGGTTCTGGTGGCCGGTGGACGGAATCTGCAGGGCTTCCTGCACCTCCAGCCGCTCGCCTCCACTCACTCGGGCCCCGAGACGCCGGAGGAAATGCTCAACCGGCCCGAAGGGTTCATTCCGCTCACCGGGGACGACGGACAGACGGTGTTCCTCGCCAAGTCGCAAGTCGTGGCCGTGGGTGTGAGGGAGCCGCCCTCGATCAGCGACCCCGATCGCCAGTCCGTCGCGCGCAGCATTTCGCTCCGAGTCGAGCTGTCCGACGGCGGCGAATTCTCCGGAACCGCCACCTCGGAGCTTCCGCCCGATCGGCGCCGCGCGCTCGATTTCCTGAATCATTCTCCGGGGTTCTTCGCCCTCCGCACCGGTGACGCGGTGCGCTACCTCAACCGGGCGCACCTCCGGGTGGCCACTCCGCTTGACTGACCTCCCCGTACCCCGCATCGACCGATTCCTGACCGCGATGAAGCAGCACGGCGCGGACGCGCTCCGGCTCACCTCCGGCAAACCGGTACGGCTGGCGCGGGGCAGCGTCCTGCAGCCGGTGACCAAGGATCCCCTCAGCGAGTCGCAGCTGACGGCTCTGCTCCGGGAAATCGCTCCCCCGGGCATTGCCGCACAGCTGGGCCCGGAGTCCCGTCTCAGCTTCGCGTACGCCAGCCCGATCGGCCCGGTCGAAGTGATCCTGGCGCCGGAGGACGGGGCCGCCGGGGCAATCCTGCGGCCGGTGGGGGACAACGGCGGTGCCCGCGCCCTGGCGCGGGAGGCCGAACCGGATCTCACCGGCCCGCGGCAGGAGATGGAGCGACTCCTCCGGCGGCTGGTCGAGGCCGGTGGGTCGGACCTGCACCTCGGCACCGACGCGATTCCCCTCCTCAGGAAGGACGGGGAGTTGCTGCGGCTGGAAGAGCCGCCGATCGACGCCACCCTGCTGGAGCTGCTGCTCCGCAGCATCATGACGCCGGCGGCTTACGCGAACTTCCGGCGCGACAACGACATCGATTGGGCCTACGAGGTCGAAGGATTGGCGCGGTTCCGCTGTAACGCCGGCCGCGATCGCCGCGGAGCGCTGGGCGTTTTCCGTCAGATTCCGACCGAGATCCGCACGGTCGAGGAACTCGGACTCTCCCGCGAAGTGCAGGGTCTCTGTCAGCTGATCAAGGGGCTGGTGCTGGTAACCGGGCCGACCGGCTCCGGGAAGTCCACCACCCTTGCGGCCCTGGTGGACTTGATCAACCGGACCCGCACCGACCACATCATCACGATCGAGGATCCGATCGAATTCGTCCACCAGAGCAAGCGCTGCCTGGTGACCCAGCGGCAAGTAGGGATCCACACGAAATCCTACAAGGCGGCGCTGCGCGCCGCGCTGCGCGAGGACCCCGACGTCGTGCTGGTGGGCGAGATGCGGGACCTCGAGACCATCGCCATCGCTATCGAGACCGCGGAGACCGGCCACTTGGTGCTCGCCACGCTGCACACCACCACGGCGGCATCCACGCTCGACCGGATCATCGACCAGTTCCCGGCCGACCGACAGGCCCAGATCCGGGTGATGCTGTCCGAATCGCTCCGCGGCGTCGTGGCGCAGGTACTCTGCAAACGGGTGGACGGGGGGCGGGTGGCCGCGCGTGAAATTCTCCTCTCAATTCCCGCGGTAGCCAACCTGATCCGTGAGGGGAAGACGTTCCAGATTCCCTCGATCATGCAGACCAACCGGAAGCTGGGGATGGTGACCCTCAACGACGCGCTTCTCGAGCTGGTCGAGTCGGGGGCCATCGAGCCCCGCGAAGCCTATCTCAAGTCGAGCGAGAAGACCGGACTACTCGGCTCCCTCAGGGGCAAGGGCGTCAACACCAGCTTCCTGGGCGACGGGTGAGCCAACCTGCTCCCCCGCCGATCCTCGTACTGGTCGGCCCGCAGGACATCGTCAATGTGGCCGGCGCGGTCCGGCTGGCGAAGAATTTCGGTCTGGAGGAGATGCGGCTGGTGCGCCCCGCGGCGTTCGATCCCTGGCGCATCGAGGGCATCGCGCACAGCACCGCCGACCTGGTGGCCCGCATCACCCTCCACGACACCCTCGCCGAAGCCACCCGCGACTGCATCTACCTGGCGGCGCTCACCGCCCGGGAGCGTACCGCCAAGCGCACCGTCCTCCGGCCTCGAGAGGCAGCGGCGCAGCTCGCGGCCCGGGGCGCGGGGGGGCCCGTGGCGCTGGTGGCGGGGCGCGAGGACCGCGGCCTCACCAACGAGGAGCTGGATCACTGCCACGCACTGGTGACCATCTCGACCAGTCCCGACCATCGATCGCTCAACCTGGCCCAGGCGGTGGGCATTCTCTGTTACGAGATCTGGCTGGCGCGGACCGGCGCGGGTGCGCCGCTCAAGCCGCCGCGCCGGACCGCGCCCGCCGCACCCAGCGGACGACTGGAGTTGCTGTTCCGGGACTGGGAACGCGCCCTCTGGGCCGTCGACTTCTTCAAGACCCGGCGCCCCGATGCTGTGATGCGCTCGGTGCGGGAGGCGATCTTTCGAGCCGAGCTCGACTGGCGGGAGACCTCGCTGCTGCGCGCGATGAATCTGGAAACCGTCCGGTTTCTCGAACGGAAGGGCACTCCGTTCACGCTTCCGGAGTCGCTGCGGGACGTCGGAAGGCTCGAGGGCGGTGAGGAGCGCGAGGACCCGGATCACCGCTCCTCATGAGCTTGTCTCCGCGCACCGCGTTGCTATCTTCCTGCCGCTCGGCGTTGGCAGGGTTCGACTTGCGCCGCCCGGTTCCTCGTGAAATATTTCACAAATGCGTCACCGCGCCGCCCCGCGGGGTGCCGCCGCACGAACCGAGGTCGCCTCCCCCTTGCGACGGACAGGTAGCATGCGGAAGCTCGTAGTCGTCGGCGTGGTGGCGGGGTTGGCCGCACTCGGCGCGCTGGTGCCGGCGATCCACCGCACCGGGGCGCAGCAGAAGCCGGCGGTGCTCGACTCGCTCACGGCGCCGAAGCTTGCCCCCGCCGATTCCGCCCGACTCAAGGGCCCCCGTCAGCCGATTTTTTTCCGGCATGACATCCATGCCGGCCAGTACAAGATGCAATGCCAGTATTGTCACTACACCGTCGGCGTGACCACCGAGCCCGGCGTTCCCTCGGTGCAGACCTGCATGGGGTGTCATCTGTTCATTTCCGGAACCGACGACTCCCATAAGGCCGAGATCAAGAAACTCCGCCAGTTCTGGAGCGACAGCGCCAACAGGACCAAGCCCGGCCTCGAGTGGGTCCGGGTGCACTCGCTGGCCCGGCACGCCCACTTCC
>JBGPEJ010000285.1:0-3497 GCA_041482775.1 Gemmatimonadota bacterium
CCGGCCACATCGCCCTCGCCGGGCGCCCCAATGTCGGCAAGTCGTCCCTCCTCAACGCGCTCATCGGACAGCCGCTGGCCATCGTGAGCCCCAAGGCGCAAGCCACCCGGCTGCCCACCACCGGCCTCCGCACCGAGGGGGAGGTCCAGTACGTCTTCCACGACCTGCCCGGCCTGCTCGATCCGGAGTATGCGCTGCAGGCGCGGATGCGGGCCCTGGCGCTGGACGGCGTGCGCCGCGCCGACGTGATCCTGTACCTGTTCCCCGCGCCGGAGGCGCCGGCGCCGGACTTCATCCGACTGGCCGGCCTGGAGCTCCCGCCCCGGGCCCCGGTGCTCACCGTCTACACCAAGGGCGACCTGATCGCCCCGGCCCGACGGAGCGAGCTCGCCCAGGCGGCGCTGGTCGTCTCGGCCGCAACCGGCGAAGGACTCGACGGCCTCCTCGCTGCCGTGGCTGCCCGTCTCCCCGAACGCGAATTCGAGTTCCCGGCCGATGACCTCGGCACCCAGCCGCTCCGATTCTTCGCGGTGGAATACCTCCGCGAAGCGGCCTTTCACCATCTGCAGGATGAACTGCCCTACGCCTTTACCGCCGAAATCGAGGAGTTCCGCGAGACGACCGATCCGGTGTACATTCGAGCCGCCCTCTTCATCGAGCGTGATTCCCAGAAGCGGATCCTCATCGGAGAAGGCGGGCAGACCCTCAAAGCCATCGGCAAGCACGCGCGGGAGCGGCTCGAAGGGCTGATCGGCCGGCGGGTGTTCCTGGATACCTGGGTGAAGGTTCTGCCCAAGTGGCGGCGCGATCCGGCCCAGCTTGATCGGTTTGGATTTCCGAAACTTCCCACGGAGCACGAATGAGCCTTGCCCCGGAGCTTCTCGAGATCCTGGTCTGCCCCAAGTGCAAGGGCGAACTCGAATACCGCCCCGACGAAGCGGTGCTGATCTGCCACGCCTGCCGCCTGGCCTATCCCATCGAAGATGATATCCCGATCATGCTGATCGACGAGGCGAAGCCGGTTTGACGGCGCCGGACATCGCGCGGATCGTCGAGACGGCGCGCCGCGCGGCAATAGCGGCGAACCACGCGTTCATCGGCACGGAGCACCTGCTGGCCGCCGCGCTCACCGACACGGCGGGGCCGGCCGCTCGCGCACTCGCCGCCGCAGGGGTCTCGCTCGACGGGATCGCGGAGGAGCTGCTCGCCGGGCTTCCGGTTGCCGAGGCGGGGGCGCCGCCGCCGCCGATGAGCCGGTTCGCCGAACGCGCCGTGGCCGAAGCGGGACAATCCGGAGATGATCTGCTCGGCGTGCTGCTGCGGGCGCCCCGGGGCCGCATCGCGAGCGTTCTGACCCGCCGCGGGGTCAGGCTGCCGGAGCTCCGCCAGCAACTCCAGCCGGCCAAGCAGCCCAAGCCGGCGGCGGCCCCGGCCGCGGCGCAGCACCCGAAGGACCGGGAGGCGGCCGGCGGCTCGTCCCGGCGGGAGCGGAAAGGCGCTCCCAGCGCCACCGAGGTCCGGGAACCCGCTGCCGCCGAGCGCCGGCTGCCGCCGCACCTCGAGCCCCACCGGCGCGCTGCCGCGGCTCCGTCGCGATTCCGCTGGGGACTGCTGCTTCTCCTCGCCGTGCCCGCCAGCGCGGTGCTGGCCTGGCAAGGCGCGGCGGATACGGTGGTGTTCCTGGTTTCCTGTCTCGGCGTCGTGCCATTGGCCGGGCTCATGGGCGAGGCCACCGAACAGATGGCCGAGCGGAGCGGCCCCGCCATCGGCGGGCTGCTCAACGCCACCTTCGGCAATGCCGCGGAGCTGATCATCGCGATCGTGGCACTCCGGGCCGGCCTGGTCGACCTGGTCAAAGCGTCGATCACCGGGAGCATCCTGGGGAATCTCCTGCTCATCCTGGGCCTTGCCCTGGTGGTAGGAGGCATCCGGACACCCATCCTCAAGTTCAACCGGACCGCCGCGGGGATGAGTGCGGCGATGCTCGCCCTGGCGGTGGTTGGGCTGATTTTTCCGGCCCTGTTTCACAGCGTGCACCCCGGCACGCTGGCGGCGCGGCTGCCGATCTCGGAGTTGCAGCTCTCCGAGGCGGTGGCGGTGATCCTGGCGGTCACCTATGGATGCTCCCTCCTCTTCTCGCTCCGGACCCACCGGACGCTCTTCGGCCCCGACCCCGACAGCACGCCCGCCGTGGCTACCTGGAGCGTCGGCAAGGCGGTCGGCACCCTGGCGCTCGCCACCGCGGGTGTGGTGCTGGAGTCGGAGCTGCTGGTCCGCTCGGTGGGCGGCGTGACCAGCGGACTCGGTCTCTCTCAGACATTCCTGGGACTCATCGTGATTCCGATCATCGGAAACGCCGCCGAGCATGGCGCGGCGGTCATGATGGCCCGCCGCGGAAAAACCGATCTCTCAATGCAGATCGCCCTCGGATCGAGCACTCAGGTGGCCCTGCTGGTGGCACCGGCGCTGGTTCTGGCCGGGCTGCTGCTTGGCCATCCCCTCAACCTGGTGTTCAGCAGCCTGGAGGTGGTGGCGCTGGGGGTCTCGACGATAGTGGTCGCCATCATCACCCTCGACGGCGAGTCCCACTGGTTCGAGGGCGTCCAGCTTCTGGCGGTCTATGCGATGGTGGCGGCGGCGGCCTTTTTTGTCTGATTGACTCACGCAGTAGACCTACCTAAGTTCCGTAGGGATAAACTCTTACGAGAGGACTCGGGTGCGGACTCGTCCGACCATTCTCTTCTTCGGACCGGTCGGGGAGGCTGTCCCGGACTTGGTGCGGCTCTGGGCGGAGCAAAAGAGCTTCCCGCTCGAGGTGCATTCCGACGCGGCCCAGGTCGAGTCCATCGTCCTCCGGGGGCATCCCTGTTTCCTGTTTATCGACGCGGACCGGATGGGAGCCGCGGGACTGGAATTGGCCCGGCACCTCAAGAGTGATCCGTTTACCGCGATCATCCCCACCTTGGTCCTGGCCGGCGCCCATGACGCCGATCAGATTCAGGGGTGGTTCTCCGCCGGCGCCGACGAGATCGTCACGCCGCTCTTTCCCCCGGCGGAGCAGCGGGCGCGGTTGGATGCGTTGCTGGTACGAACCCAGCGGGACGTGTCGGTCCATCCATCGACCCGGATGCCCGGCACCACCGAAATCGAGCGGGAGATTCGTCGCCGCCTCGAGGGAGAGGGCGAGTTCGCGGTGTGCTACGCCGATCTCGACCATTTCAAGGAGTACAACGACCGGTACAGTTACTACGACGGCGACCGGGTGATCTACATTCTGTCCCGAATCCTGCACGACGTCGTCAAGGGGCTGCTCGGGGCTCGCGGGTTCGTGGGGCACATCGGCGGCGATGACTTCATTTTCATCATCCCGGCGGCCGATATCAGCCCGGTCTGCGGCGAGATTCTCGCCGTGTTCGACTCGCTGGTGCCGTTCCAGTACAATGAGCAGGACCGCCGCGCCGGCTATTTCTTCGGCAAGGATCGACGGGGGCAATTGC
>JBGPEJ010000286.1:0-3418 GCA_041482775.1 Gemmatimonadota bacterium
ATCTCGGCGGGCACCCCGGCTTCGCGGCCGATGCGGAGGGTTTCGTCGATGGCCTCGAGCAGCCGGTTGCCCTCGGAGCGCATGTGGGTGATGTAGACGCCGCCGAAGGGGGCCATGGCCCTGGAGGCCTCGATCAAGTCTTCGGTGGTGTTGTAGTTGTCGGGAGGGTACTGCAGCGCGCTGGCCATGCCGAAGGCACCGTCCTCCATGGCGCGGCGGACCATGGCCCGCACCGTGTCGCGCTCGGCCGGGGTGAAAGCCGCCATCGCCTGGCCCTTGGCAAAGGCGCGCACCGTGCCGGAGCCGACGAAGGAGCCGACGTTTTCGGAGAGCCCGCGGCCGGCCATGAACTCGAGCCAGAGTCCAAAGCCGTGGGGCCCCGAGAAGCCCTGCAGCAGCCGGCGCTGGGCGGTGTCGGTGACCGTGGCCATGATCTTGTCGTTCACCGGGGCCGGGGTATCCCCCTCGCCCAAGATGGCGGTGGTAATCCCCTGGGTGACCATGGAGAGGGCGCGGCCGTCGCCCAGCATGAAGTTCTCGTACGACTGCGCCTGGATGTCGATGAAGCCGGGGGCCACGACCAGGCCGGCGGCGTCGATGCGCTGGCGCGCCGGCGCCGCGGCGAGCACGCCGCGCGGGGTGATGCGGGTTATGCGGTCGCCCCGGATGCCCAGGTCTCCCCAGAACCAGGCGTTGCCGCTGCCGTCCACGATGCGGCCGTTGCCGATCACCAGGTCGTAGGGCGCCCCGCTCGGAGAAGGCGTCGTCGAGACGGCGCCATGGCAGGCCGCGAGGAGGGAGAGGGCGATGATGGAAACGAGTTTGCGCATGGAATTTCCTCTCAAGGCCGTTTCGGCTCCGCAGTCAGTTCGCCAATGCGCCGCCTGGCCTCTTTGACCCTGGGTTGGAACTCGGGATCGGCGTCCCGCCAGAGATTGGTGAAGCGTCCGTAGTAGTCCACCGCCTTGGCGCGTTCGCCCTTGGCTTGGTAGAGCTGGCCGAGTTTGTAGTAGGCGATGGGGGGCCAGTGGTAGTAGACCCCGGGCTCCCAGAAGTCCTCGCCGGCGTCGGCCCAGCGCTGCAAGTGGGGCAGGGCGGAGTCGGCCATGCCGGCGCGCTCGAAGGCGAGGGCCATCGGAGGATCCACGCAGTAGCTACAGACGACAGACGCCTTGCGGAACGCCGCCAGCCCCTCGGGAAGGGTCTCCTTGCGCATGGAGAGCACCTCCGCTCTCGCGGCCTCCTTCAGGAAGCCCCAGGCGCGCCCGGGAACATTGCCGCGATGCCTGCCGAACTCGTCCAGCAGCCGGGTGGCGGTTTCCCGATCGCCCGCGCTCACCGCCGCATTGATCAGGCTGACCAGAGGCCGCTCCGGTTCGGCCATCCGTTCCGGTGGGTGGGCCCTCAGAATGGCATCCAGCGCTGCCTTTGCCCCCCGCTGGTCTTCCCGGTACATCGCGACCGGAGGAACCCGCGCCAGCTCCGCCTCCAGCGCATTGCCCACTTCTCCCCTCCCGATCCGCTGCTCGGCCAAGGTGGCGAGCGCCCGATTGGCCTCGGCGAGCTTGCCCCGAATAGCCAGCACGCCGGCGAGGTTGTTCAGGAATGCGTCTCGCCACGGGGCATTGCCCTGGTAGTGGGCGACTTCCGCCTTGAGCCGGGTCTCGGCGGAGTCGAAGTCCCTGCGGCCCAGGAGTAGCAGGGTCGCCCGATAGTCCATCGCCGGGCCGGGCGGGAACCGCGCCTGCATGAGCCGGAGGGTGGCGGCGGCAGAATCGAAATGGCCGAGACCAATCCGCAGGGTGAAAATGTTGCCCCACGCCAGGTTGTTTTCCGGCTCGAGCTCGGCCGCCCGGAGATAGGCCCGCTCGCCATCGGCGGTGTTCCCGGTGCTCTCGTACAGCACTCCGAGGTTGTTGTGGGCCCAGCTGTCGTCGGGATACTCCGCCAGCAGCGACTGGAGCGACGCGGCCGCGCTGTCGGTTTGTCCCCGCTCGTCGGAGTAATAGGAGTACTCGGTGAGTTTCCGCTCCCGGAAGGTGAGCCGGTCGCGGAGCGCAAAGGCCCGATTCAAGGCCTCCGACGCCCGTGCCGGACGCCCACCCTGATTGCCCAGCATGGTGCCAAGCTTGCGCCACGCCATCGCGAAAGTGCTGTCGAGGGCGACGGTTTCCTCCAACAGGGCGATGGCGCCGGGGTTGTCTCCGGTGGATTGCACCTGGATGGCCTGGGAGTATTTCCGGAGCGCCTCCAGGGAACCGGTGGTGACCTCGGCGAGCCGCGGGTTGGCGCGGATGCTCCGCAAGGATTCGCCGATCCGCTCCCGGAGCTGTTTGGAGACTCGATCCACCGCGTCGAGGGTGCCGGTCGAGTCCCGGGCCGTCGCGCGAGCCGTCGCGAGCACCTCTCCCGATGCGGCGTTGACCAGTTGGGCCGAGACCAGCACACTTGGCCCCACCTGTTGCAGCTCGCCCGCCACCACCGCCTTGAATCCCTCCCGCTGGGCAATCTCGCGGGCCACCGTGAGACTCACCGGAACGGAATCGGGCCGTTGCATCCGGCGGAGGACCCGGCGCACGTAGTCCGCCTCCACCGGAGAAACCAGCTTCGATTGCTGAAAATCCACCCGGAACGCCTGGGTAACGGCGGGGCCGAGCAGGGAATCGCGGGTCTGATTGGCGAAGTCGGCGATGATGAGCCGCTCCCGCGCGGTGAGCTTGCCGCTCGCCACCAGCGAGCCGACCGGGCCGATGCCCAGGAGCCGCATCGCCATGTAGGCGCCGGTGACGAGGCCGAGCACGGAGAAGGCCGCGATGCCGCCCTTGATGGCGCGGGGGAGGGTGAGCCGTTGATGGAAGTTGCCGGGAACCGGCAGGCTCACCGGAGTGCGGCCCGCGGCGCGCCGGCTATGGGCGATGGCGGCGAGCACCACCACCGGCAGCCCGAGCGCCAGGAGCACCACCGCCGCGGGGAAGAACCAGTCGGGGAGCCCGAACAGGGTGCGGAGACCCCAGGCGAGGCCCAGCATGGCGGCGGCAGCGAGCGCGAAGTAACCCAGCACCCGCGGGAGCGGCCAGCTCCGCGCCGCGCTCGCTGCGGGTACGGACGCCAACGCGCCGGTCGGCGTGGCCGAGCCGAACGGCTCCAGCGCCGCGAGCATTTCCTCGGCCTTCTGGAAGCGATCGGCGGGCCGCTTCTCGAGACAGCGATGGATCACGGTGGCGAGCCCCGGCGGCACCGCCGCGCGCAGCGCGGTGAGCGGAGTGGCGGCGCGGGTAAGCTGGGCCGCGATCAGCGCCTGCGCGGTGGCGCCGCGAAAGGGCGGCTCTCCGGCGAGCATCTCGTAGGCCAGCGCGCCCAGGGAATAGAGATCGGCGCGATGGTCGACGTTCGATTCACCGGTGGCCTGCTCCGGCGC
>JBGPEJ010000287.1:0-3405 GCA_041482775.1 Gemmatimonadota bacterium
GGCTGGAAGAGCCACAAGATCTCCTCGAGGTGCTCGGGCTGTAGAGTGGCCGCAATCCGCCGCCTCCCTGCGTGGACCGGCGCCGGCCTCGTGTCGGTGCTCCTGGTCTGCGGCTGTGCAGCAGGCCCGGTCCGGCTGGTGGTGGTGACCTCCTCGGTGGCGCAGACCGTCTCGCTCCTCGGCGACACGCTCTACAGCGTGCCGCTCGACCCCGCCGCCGGGCCGGCCCGGGTCAAGCGGATCAGCGCCGCACGCGCAGAGGCAGCGCGCAGCCCCACCGACCTCAAGGCCCAGCTCCGACTGGCCCGCAGCACCGCCGCGATGGGCCGCCTGCGCGACGCGGTGGAGATTCTCTCCTCCGCCGCGGACATTCACTTCGAGGATCCCAGGGTCTATCGCGAGCGGGGAGAGATCCTCCTCCGATTGCGCCATCTCGACCTCGCGATCGGCGACCTCCGGAAATCGGGGTTGCTGTCGGCCGGCATGGGGCCCTTTCCCGAGGCGCCGGAGCCACCCGGCGTCCCCGGGCCGTCGATCACCACGATGCAATTCCAGACCTCGCTGCTGCTGGGCGTCGCTCTGTACTGCCGGGGAGACTACCCGGGGGCGCGGCAGGCCCTGGCCGATGCAGCGGGGACCGCGATCACCGCCGACGACCGGGCGCGCGCGGTCCTCTGGCTGTTCTACGCGGTGCGCCGGATCGAGGACGGCGCCGGAGCCTCCGGGGTGCTGTCGCTAGTCCAGCCCGAATGGGCGGACAATTCCCGGATTCCTGAGGCGGCGCTGCTGCTCGCCTTCAAGGGCCTGCTGCCCTCCGACACGATCCGGAGGCGGGCGCTCAGCGCCCAGGGGGAGGAGCGAGCGGTCTACAGTTACGGAATCGGGTATTACCTGCTGCTGCTCCCGGAACGAAAGGCCGAAGGCGAGCTCTGGCTGGAGCAGGCCCGGAGCGCACCCAACTGGATGTCGCTCGCCTATCTCGCCGCGGAAGCGGATCTGGCCCGCATGCGCGGGGTCAAGCGGGGGAAGTAGCCCGTTCGGAGCGGTTGCAGCCGGGGACGGGCGCCGGTAGGCTTGTTGGTACACCAGTCAAGGAGCGGACCGGGTCGATCGAGGGGATGGCCATGCCCGCCGAGGTGACGGTCGGGCCCTCTGTCTGTCTGGATACGAACCCATCCGTAGTATGGAGAACGGGAAGCCCACCATGAAGACTCATCTCTGCATCGCGCTGCTTTCTCTGACCGCTTCCACTGCCTCGGCGCAGGGGGAGATGCACCTGTTCCCTCCCCCGGCGATCGAATGGAAGGAGGGCCCCGCGTCCCTGCCGAGAGGGGCCAGGATGGCGGTGCTGGAGGGCGACCCCGCCCAGCCGGGAATGTTCACCATGCGGCTCTGGTTTCCCGCCAACTTCCAGGTGGCTCCCCACTGGCACACCCAGATCGAGCACGCCACCGTCATTTCGGGCGTGCTGCACATCGGCATGGGTGAAAAATTCGAGCGAGGCGCCACCCGGGAGCTGGCCGCCGGCTCGTTCGGGTACTGGCTTGCGGGGACGCGGCACTTTGCCTGGACGAATAGAGAAACGGTGCTGCAGCTACACGGGCAGGGACCCTGGACAATCACCTATGTCAATCCGGAAGACGACCCGCGGAATCGGCCCAAGCCCTAGGGCCGCCCGGCTCAAGCCGCGGCGACTGAAGCGCGCGTTGCCAGCGGCCCCGGAACCGGCGTCCCCGCCGGCAGGGCGACTAGGCCATGCCGCTGCCCGAACGCGAGCGCGAAGGCCCTGAGGTCGGCCCAGTCGGTGTACTCGTAGTCGCGCGAAGTGTCGGTGTCCCCCCCGGCCTTCGCCACGATCCGCTTCATGACCCACTTCCTGAGCCAGCCGTAACGGGTGTATGGCAGGGCGCCGGCCACGATCTTGACGGTGGTCGGCCGCCAACCTTGGCGGACCTGGAAGCTCTCGAGAATGGCGTCGAGCTGGTGCCGGACCTCGGGACGCTTTTCGAGGATGCCGAGACACACCGAGAGGAACGCGCTGGGTCGGGTGGCCAGCTGGGTGGCGTGGGCGCGAATCCACCGCTTCACGGCGCGCTGGTAGCCGCCGGCGTGCAGCGATGCGGCCACCACCACGGCATCGTATCCCGCGGGATCAACGCCGTTCCGGGCGTCCGAGGCGTTTATCACGTCCACCCGGCAGCAATGCTCCCTGAGCGCATTGGCGAACGACGTGGCGATCTTGGCAGTGTGGCCGTCGGTAGTGCCGTAGAGCAGCAGGACCCGCGACATGGTGACCTCCGCATCCATCCCCCAGGTTCCGGGTGCCGCAGGCGCGGCGCCCCGGCGGGATTTCGCCGTATAGCAGTATCCCACGGCACGGGTAAGGCCGCCCTGAAGCGCGAATGAGGATTTGCTCAGACAACGGCGGGAGGGGGCGTACCTCCGCCGGAAGTCATTCGCGGGCAGGGGGAGGAAGCACCCGTGATGAGATGACCGGATGGATTTCCCAGCAGGTCACGGCCGGGGTGCCTCGGCCCCGGGAATCGCAGCGCGGGTAGTCATTCCCATCGAAGAACAGCGCGCCGACGAACTCCAGGTACTCGCCAGAAAACCATTGGCCCTTCGCGGGAGGCTCACCCTTGAGGTGCAGCTGCTGGTGGAGCGCCGCACGCGCGGCCACCAGCTGGGCGCGCAGTTGCGGGTCCGCCACATGGCGCGCATCGGGCTGGGGAATTTCGAGGATGATCGTGCCGCTCTTGCCGCCCCGCTTCGGGGTAATCTGGATGTGGTAATCGCAGTCGTCCACCGAGGTCTTGATGAACTGGACCCACCCGGCAACCCGCACCAGATCGCCTTCGTGCAAGCCGTCTCCGACAGCTCCAGTGTACCTCGAGTCCAGCAGTCTGGTCTTGTGCCTGCGGAAATCGGGGGGAGGGGGAAGCTCACCGAAGGCTCTCGCGTCGATTGCCGTGGCCTGCCCCGGGTTGGGTGCCATCGTCTTGACCGCCCAGCGCTTGACACCGACGTCGGTGCAGGCGGCTTGGGCCCCGGTCCTCTCGGCCAGGAGAATGCACGCCAAAAGCGCCCCGCAGGCGGTGCGCACGGCCCACCGGGGCCACCCGCCCGCGCCGGATCGGCGATCGATCGGGTGGTCGAGCCGCCCGGAGGCGAATGGGGGGAGCCGGCCAGCCTGCATCGGAGGAGTCTTTCTGGGCGACGACGGGAGCTGAGAGGAAAGGACTGGGGCGGCAGGATTTGAACCTGCAACCTCGAGGCCGGAACCGGGCAGCCGGAACCGAATGACGTAGCCGCCGCAACGACTTCCCCGACCGAATCTACCCAGGATAGCCCCCGAGGGCACGCCGAAACACCCCCCGAAAGAGCACCGGATACGGCACCAGGAAA
>JBGPEJ010000288.1:0-3402 GCA_041482775.1 Gemmatimonadota bacterium
CGTCCATCTCCACCAGCAGCTGGTTGAGCGTCTGCTCCCGTTCGTCGTGGCCGCCGCCCAGTCCGGCGCCGCGGTGCCGCCCGACCGCGTCGATCTCGTCGATGAAGATGATGCAGGGCGCGTGGGCCTTCCCCTGTTCGAAGAGGTCCCGCACGCGGGACGCGCCAACCCCGACGAACATTTCGACGAAGTCGGAGCCGGACATGCTGAAGAACGGCCGGCCCGCTTCGCCCGCCACCGCTTTGGCCAGCAGGGTCTTCCCGGTACCGGGGGGACCGATCAACAGCGCCCCCTTGGGCAGGCGTCCGCCCAGCCGGGTGAATTTCTGCGGGTCCTTCAGGAATTCGATGATCTCCTGCAGCTCGACCTTGGCCTCGTCGGCTCCCGCCACGTCGGCGAAGGTGATCTTCGGCGTATCGCCGGCCAGCAGCTTGGCCTTCGATTTTCCGAACGAGAAGGCCCGGTTCCCCCCGGATTGGATCTGGCGAAGGAACACGAACCAGAGCGCAAAGATCACCACCCAGGGAAGGATCGTCACGATGACGGCGACGATGCCGCTCTTGGCCTCCCGCGCGGTGACCGCCACGCCGGCGTCGTCGAGCCGCTTGAGCACGGCCTCGCTGTTGGCCACCGGGAGCAGGACGGTGAACTGGGGCACGGCGCCGCCGGGGGCGGCGAGCGGAGCGCGGAAGGCTCCCTTGATCAGCTTACCGTCGAATATTTCAACCGTCTTGATGTTGCCGCTGTCGAGTTGCTTGCTGAATTCCGTGTACGACAGTTCCTGGGTGCTGGCCCGCTTGCTTCCATAGAGCTGGAACAGGGCCACCGCCAGGAGCGCCACCAGCAGCCAGAGCGCAAGGTTCTTGCTCAGGCCCGCCCAATTGGGCGTCGGCGGCTTGGGAGCGGGTCGTTGCTGCATCACATCAAATCCGCGATAAAGGGTAGATGCCGAAAATCTTCGGCGTGATCCAGCCCGTAGCCGACCAGGAAGGCGGTGGGGGCCTGGAATCCGACGAAGCGCACTTCAGGCATCGGGTCGTGCATTTCGACCTTGTCGAGGAGCGCGCAGACCGCCAGTGAGGCGGGATCCCGCACTCGAAGGAGCGCCATGAGCTTGCGCAGCGTGTTGCCGGTATCGACGATGTCCTCGACCAGGACGATGTGTTTCCCTTCGAGCCGGGTCTCCGGATCGTAGAGGAGGCGCACCTGTCCGGAGGATGTGGTGCCGGCCCCGTAGGAGCTGGCGACGAGGAAGTCCACCTGCAGCGGACGCTCGATCTTGCGGACCAAGTCGCCCAGGAAGATGAAGCTCCCCTTGAGGAGGCCGAGAACCAGCAGCTCTCCGTCAGGATAGGCCCGGGTGATTTCCGCGCCCAGCTCGGTCACCTTCGCGGCCACCGCCTCTTCGGTGAACACGATTGACTTGACGGTGCGGCCGCCGGTGCGGCGGAGGACGTCAGCGGAGGTCGGCATCGATGCGCAAGGCTCGAGTTCCGGGCGCCGGAATCCGGTCGTCCGACCGGCAAACCCCGGGCACCCACACCACAGCGCCGCCCGCCTCGATCACGGGCCACGCCGCGCGCCGGCTGCGCGCAATCCGGACCTCCTGCATGCACCGCACTACCAGTCTCCTTCCCGTCCCTCCGAGCGGCCGCATTCGGTCTCCCGCCCGCCAGGGACGCACCGCGTAGAGCCCTTCCGAGAACCAACTGGTCGGCTGATTCCGTTCCAGCCGGTCGGGCGCCGGCTCGAGCGACCACCGAATCGTCACCTCACCCACCTCGACCACGCCGGAGCCGCCCTCGATTGGATGCCGCGGCCACGCCGTAGGACGCACCGCCCCCCGAAAGAGGCGGAGGCGGTCGAACGAGAGTTCGGCCGACCAACCGGCGCCGAGCTCCGCGACCGCCCCGCTTCGGCCCCCGTCCAGGAGCCGTTCGACCCGAGCCGCCCGGGTCGGACCAACCTGGCAGCCGACTCTGCGCCCAAGGGCGCCGAGCAGGACCCGTAGAACGCCCGAATCATACCCCCGGAGGGGAAGCGCAGCAACGGAAACAGCGCCGCTCTCGCACTGGAGATCGAGATCCGGCCACCGCGTGAGCGCCGCATCCCACGCGGCCCGGTCCGCGGCGGCTTGGCGGCCGACCGACACCAGTCGCCGGTCCACGTCCGGCCATCGGCTCCTCAGCCGGGGAAGGAGCTCGTGCCGGATCCAGGATCTCTCGTGTCGGGGGTCGCGGTTGGCCGGATCCTCCCACGCCGACATGCCGGTCCGGTGCAGATGTTCGGCCAGCTCTTCGCGCCGGAACGGCAGGAGCGGCCGCACCAGCCTGCCGCGCCGCACCGGGATCCCGGCCAGACCGGCGGGCCCCGAGCCCTTGAGCATGCGCATCAGGATCGTCTCAACCTGGTCATCCCGATGATGCGCGGTAAGAATCGTCTCCGCACCAACCTCTCGGGCCAGCTCGGCAAGCCGGGTGTACCGGGAAAGCCTCGCGGCGGTTTCGCCGGCCGCCGGGCCCAATTCGAGGCGAACGACGTGCACCGGAAGCCGATAGGTATCCGCGACCCCGCGGACCAATTCCGCCACGCGCGCGCTGTCGGGGTGAATGCCGTGATCGAGATGGGCGACCTGAAGCGCGAGGCCGCGGGCGGCGGGAGAGTGCGCCAGGAGATCGAGCAGCGCCAGCGAGTCCGGCCCCCCCGACACCGCCACCAGCGCGGGGCCCGGCGGAAGGCCCAGGGCCTCCAGGTGCCGGTCGAACCGCTCCTGCAGCGTCATGCTCCCTCGAACGGCTCCATGTGGACCAGCACGTTCTCCACTCTCGGCACCGCGACCCGAATGGCGCTCTTGACCTTGCCGCTCAGGATGTGGGCGTCGTGGAGGGAAAGATCCGGTTCGGCCTGGACATGCAGCTCGACCAGATACTTGGGTCCGCTTTTCCGGATCCGGAGCTTCTCGGTGGCGAGAACCCCGGGCACCCCATGCGCCGCCGCGTCCACCGCGCGGAACACCCCCTGCTCCGGGGACTGGTCCATCAGCTCGGCCAGCGCCGGACGGATAATCTTGACCCCATTGAAGAGAATGATGAACGAGGCGGCGAGGGCGGCCCAATCGTCGGCCGGCTCCCACCCGGGGCCGCCGATCAGCGCGATGCTGATGCCGACGAAGGCGAACGCCGAGGTGATCGCGTCGGAGCGGTGATGCCAGGCGTCCGCGGTGACGGCGAGGCTCCCGGTTTGCTCCGCGCCCTTGATCACGAATCGAAACAGCGCCTCCTTGACGACCACGACGCCGATCAGAATGATGAGCGTGAAGGGCGCCGGAGCGTGGTGGGGAATGCGGATTTCCCGCACCGCCTCGATGGCGATGCCCACGGCGGCAACCACCAGCATGAGGCC
>JBGPEJ010000289.1:0-3386 GCA_041482775.1 Gemmatimonadota bacterium
CTGCCCAGCTGGAGCTTGAGCGCCTCTGCGATGGCCCGGGAGAGCTCGTCCTGGATGGCGAAGACGTCCTCGAGCTGCCGGTCGTAGGTCTCGGACCACAGGTGGTAGCCGCTCTCCACATTGACCAGCTGGGCGGTGATCCTGATCCGGTTGCCGATCTTCCGCACGCTGCCGGTGAGCACCGAGGCGACGCCGAGCTTCTCCCCGACCTGGCGGATGTCGACCTCCTTCCCCTTGAAGGAGAAGCAGGAGGTCCGCGAGGCCACCTGCAACCCCGGCACCTTGGAGAGGGCGCCGATGATCTCCTCGGTCATCCCGTCGCTGAAGTACTCGTTCTCCGGATCGGCGCTCATATTGGCCAGCGGCAGCACGGCGATGGCTTTGGCGGCCGGCGCGCCCTTGTGCGCCTCGGGCGGCGTCCGATGGGGCGCCCCGGCCGGACGCAACGCCTCGGCGAATTGCGCGGCGGTGGCGTACCGATCCACCTGCGCCCGGGCGAGCGCCCGGGTCACCACCTCGTCGATGCCTTCGGGCACGTCGCGCATCGCCTTGACGTGGGGCACCGGGGAGATGAACCGCTTGGACATGATCGCCTGGGGGGTGGGGCCGGTAAACGGCACCTCGCCGGTGAGCATTTCGTACAGCACGCAACCCAAACTATAGATGTCGCTGCGGCCGTCGATATCCTGCTCACCCATCGCCTGCTCGGGGCTCATGTAGGCGGGAGTGCCGACCGCCAGGCCGGTCTGGGTGACGCCGGCGGATCCGGTCAGCGCCTTGCCGATGCCGAAGTCGGCCACCAGGGCGTTGCCCTCCTGGAACAGGATGTTCTCCGGTTTGATGTCGCGGTGCACCACCCGCTGGCGGTGGGCGTAGTCGAGCGCGGAGGCCACCTCGCGGGTAATTCGAAGGGCCTCGTCCAGGGGGAGCTGGCGCTCGGTGTCGAGCCGCTCGCGAAGTGAGCGGCCTTCCATATTGGGCATGACGTAGAACAGGAGCCCATCCGCCTCTCCCGAGTCGTACACCGGGAGGATGTGGGGGTGGGTGAGTCCCGCGGCCATCTTGATTTCGCGGAGAAACCGCTCGGCGCCGATCTCGACCGAGATCTCGGGGCGGAGCACCTTGAGGGCCACCTTGCGGTCGTGGCGGAGGTCGCGGGCCAGGAAGACGATGGCCATGCCCCCCTGACCCAGCTCGCGCTCGAGGGCGTATCGGCCGGTGAGGCCGGCTTCGAGGCGGTGTTGGAGATCGGACATGGATGGGGAAGATGCGTCGAGAGGCCGCGAAGGGCTAGGGAGGGGCGTAGGATGAATTCGATTATGCCGCGAGCTTCTTCCGCGCGAACGCCCTCACAAACGCCGCCGGGGGATTGTGCCCGGTCGCCAGCGCGTACGCGTTCTCGTACATCGCCTTCGCCTCCGCCGCCCGCCCCTGCTTTTCGTAGGTCATCGCCAGCAGGCAGTGCATGAAGGGGTCGTTCTGATTCCCTTCCATCGAGACGGCCCGGGTCAGATCCGCCGCCGCCAGCTTGAGATCTCCAGTGAAGAGCGCCACATAGCCGGTGAGGTACGGAAAGAACCGGGCCTGCTGCGCCGCCATCGTCGAATCGCTGTCCAGCGCCCGCCGGGCGGCGCCCACCTGCCTGGCCGCCTCCGCCGAGTTGCCCCGCCGGGCGGCGAGCCGCGCCAGGGCATGGGCCAGCCGATAGTCCCACAGGCTCCTGGAGTGAGTGGCCGGCGCCGGCTCCTTGAGTCCCAGCTCGCTTCCCCTCCGGTACCACTTCTCCGCCTCGTCCAGTTTCCCCACGTCGATACACACCCGCGCCGCCTCGTTGGCCATCTCGCCTTCCTGGTAGAAGGCGTTCTGCGGCTCGGCTGCCTCCCGAGTGACCCAATAGGCAATGACCAGCTCCTCGTACTCGATCGCCTTGGCGCAATTGCCGTCGAATGCCCAGGACATCGCCATGGCGCGCTGGGCCTGGGCCTTTGCCGCTGGTTCCTTCGCCTCGTCAATCAGTTTCTGGAAGATGACCCGCGCGTCGGCGGTCTTCCCGTCCCCATCGAGCCGGGTGGCCTCCCGGAAAGGCGACGGCTGCCCGGCCTGGGCCGCCAGTGACGCCGGGGCGAGCAGCGAGGTCGCCACCACGAGGCGGCCCAGAGAGAAGAGTCCGAGTTTACCCATGGTCACCCTCGCCGCCTCAGTGAAATCTGTGGATGCCCCATATCGTAGGCCGCTCAACGGCGGATGCGCAAGCCAAAGGAGATCGTGGAGCGGATCACCGATCGGCTGCTGTTTCCGAAGCGGTAGCGGCGCCTCGGGCTCCTCGGGGCCTAGCTCAAGGAACCTCCCGATCCGGGAAACCCCGGCGCCTTCATCACCCGCTCCGCCTGCGCCACATGCCGCCGCTCGTGCGCCAGAGTCGCGGCAATCCACGCCGCCACGTTGAGCTTGATCCAGCCCGACCCCCGGGCCGCGGAAGGAGCCCTGAGCTTGTCCAGCGCCAGGCCTGGGGCGCTCTCGATCACGTCCTTGAATTCCTGCTGCACCGCCGCGAACCGCCCCAGCACGGCGCTCTTGGGGAGCCCCGCTGGCGGGACGAAATTGCCGGGCGCGCGCATACCCCGCTTGCCCGCTGTTTCCATGGCGCGCACGAACCACCCGCCCAGCCAGCCGTACTGGAAAGGCGGTTCGCCCTTGATCCCCTCCACCCTTCCCCGATCCAGCGCCGCGCGAAGATTGGGCACCACCAGCCCGGTGGTGATGGCCAGATGATTCAGGCACTCCCCGACCGACCACTCTGCCGGCGCGGGGCGCCATTGGAACTGCTCCTCGCTCAGCCGCTCGAGCTGGAGCCGCACGTCCTGATCCACCAGGAACAGCTGGTTGAGCCAATCGGTGATCTGGGTGCGTGTGGCTGATGTCATAGCCCATCCCCGCTCAGTAAATTCCGAGGTCTTTGCCGGAGACGACGGCGCCGGCGTAGCCCCCGCGGATTTCCCGGAGCAGGTCCTCGTCGCTGGCGCCCCAGTAGAGCTGATGATACAACACCAGCAGCTTGGGAAGAGCCCGGGTCGCGAGCTCGGCGAGCGCGGTGGTGGACGTGTGCGAGCCGGCGTGGTAGCGCTGCAACTCCGGCGTCCGGGT
Organism: Gemmatimonadota bacterium; assembly: GCA_041482775.1. Lineage (GTDB taxonomy): Bacteria > Gemmatimonadota > Gemmatimonadetes > Gemmatimonadales > GWC2-71-9 > JABFSM01. The sequence goes on from JBGPEJ010000289.1 coordinate 3,145, forward strand.
GGTGGTGAACTTTTCGAGCGAGTAGACCTCATGCACCAGCACGTCGCAACCGTGGCAGGCGGTGACCACCGCGTCGCTGGGCCGGGTGTCGCCCGAGATTACGATGGAGCGATCCGGGGCGTCAAACCGGTACCCGAAGGCGTGCTCCCAGTTGGTGTGGGGCACCTCGAACGCGGTGACAGTAACGTTGGAGTCGCGGTAGACGATCCCCGCCATGATGTCGTGGGCGTTCACCCGCCAGC
>JBGPEJ010000290.1:0-3346 GCA_041482775.1 Gemmatimonadota bacterium
AGCGGCGCGGTGGAGGACCTGAAGCTCTACCTCACCATGGGGTATCGGATCGCCGAAGCGGCGAAGCTGCCCGAGTGGCGGGCGGGCAACGAGTTCCGGGCCGCCCGGGAGGCGCAGCTCAGGCCGCGCTGAACGCTCAGCGCAGCTCCCGGAGGTCCTTCACGGCCGCGCGATTGACCAGGATTCTGATGTTGTTGCTGGCCGGGTCGAGGGGCAGCATGAAGAAGAACGGCGTGATGGGCGGAAACCGGTGCATCAGACCGACGATGTTCTCGGTATCGCTGAACGTGACGCGTACCCGCTTGGCACCGACGAGACGGGAATCACCCGCGACCGGCTCGGTCCCGTCGTTGTAGTGCGGCCGGCCGGTGGTGGTCTTCACGAAAAACAAGGCCTTGACGTCGGCCAGCTTCACTTCGATCACCGTGCCATCGTCGGTCTTCAGGTGACAGAGCGGGCGTTTGGGGTCCACGTCGAGGCTCAGCCCCTTCTGCACGGTGCCGTTCTTGAAGCGGGCGACGATGAGATTGCCTTGCATGCCCCCTCCTACTCGATCTCGTCCAGGGATCCGGGCCAGTCATCCTTGAGCAATCTAGAGAGTGCCCGGTCCCGAAGCAGCCGCCCCTCGGTCTGGCAGCGGGCGCAATAGTTCGTCTCGTTCTCGGCGTACCGAATCCGCTGCACCGGGCTCCCGCACGCGGGGCAGGGTAAACCGAACCGTCCATGCACGGCCATGCCCTCGCGGAATGCGGTGACCCGGTCCGGAAATCCGTCTCCCGCCTCGCGGCGCAGTCGCTCGGTCCAGGCGCTCAAGGTCGTGCGGCAGGCCAGGTGGAGCCCTGCCACCTCCTCATCTGAGAGCCTGCCGGTCAGTGCCAGCGGCGAGAGCCGCGCCGCGTGGAGGATTTCATCGGAGTAAGCATTTCCAATGCCACTGAAGAGCCGCGGATCGGTCAGCGCCCGCTTGAGGGTGTGATTCTCGGAGCGGAGCCGCGCGCCGAACGCGGAAAGGTTGGAGCCGAGCAGGTCAAGACCGCCGCGGTCGAGGGCCCTGAGCGCCGGCCGGCCTTCTACCAGGTGGAGTGAGGCCCTCCGTTTGGTGCCCGCCTCGGTGAGTAACAAGCTGCCCTCGGCAAAATCAAGGGTGGCGAGCGAAACCCGTCCCGGTCCCTTTGCCCCGCGGGCGACCCACTTGAGACGCCCCGCGATCATCAAGTGCAGCACCAGGAACAGCTCCTCCCCCAGGTCGAACACGATGCGCTTGCCGAGCCGGCTCACCCCACGGACCGTGCGCCCGACCACGGCCTGGATCGGCGGGGTGACGGTTCGCAGCAGGAACGGGCTCTTGAGGGTGAGCCGTTCGAGGGTGCGGCCGAGCACCGTCCGTTCCAGGGCCTCGACGTAGACGGTGATGTCGGGGAGCTCAGGCACGCCGGGAAATTACTTCCGGACTCCGGCGATCCGCGCCAGGAATATGGCGGCGCGCGCGGTCTGCATTTCGAGGGACGGGAGGTTCACCGACTCCGATGGCGAATGGGCCCCGCTCCCGAGGGCCCCCAGGCCGTCGATCCCGGGAATGTACGGGGCGACGAAGCTCAGGTCGCCGGCGCCGCGGCGGTTGGCGTCCATTGCCTTGACTTCGGGATACCCGAGGGCCCGGCTTGCCGAGTCGTATTGCGCCAGCACCGCCTGGCCGGCGGGCGTCATCGGCATGGCCGGATAACTGTCCTCGAAGGTGATTTCGGCCTGGGTTCCCGGAAGGCTTTTCGCCACGATCGCCCGCATTGCCTCCCGCGCCCGCTCCTTCTGTTCCTCGGTGACGAAGCGCAGGTCGCCTCGCACGACGGTGGTAGGGGAGATGATGTTGGTCTTGCCCGCGACCGAGAAGGAGAGGCCCGAGGTGTCCGCCACCAGCTCGGCGCCGCCGGCGATGATCCCCGGGTTGAAGGTGAGTCCCGGCTCGCCCGCGAGCGCCTCGCGAAAGCCGTTGAGGATCCGGGCCGCCTCGTAGATGGCGCCGTAATTCCCGCTGAACACCCCGGCGGAGTGCGCCTGCCGGCCGGTTACGGTCAGCAGCCATCCGCTGGCGCCGCGCCGCGTGATGCTGGCGAGCTCGCGATTGCCGCCCTCGAACGAGGCGGCGACGTCGGTCCGCTTCGCGGCATCGATGAGGTCGCGCCGCGCCACATCGAGTGGCCGGCCCGTTGCCTCCTCGTCCCCGGTGATGACCACGGTGACGTCCATCTGGTCGAGTTGGCCGGTGGCGGCGAGCGCTTTCAGGGCGTAGAGCAGAATGACGTCGCCCCCCTTCATGTCGCTGGTGCCGGCGCCCCGCGCGATCGAGTCCTCGCGAACGAACTTCTGCCCCGGCCCTTCGAACACCGTATCGAAATGCCCGATCAGCAGCAGCCGCTTCGGGTTTCGGGGCCTCCGGCGGGCCGCCCGGTCGGCAAGCAGGTGTCCGCCCCGGCGCATTCCAGGGGGCATGTCCACCCATCGGGTGGTGAACCCCAGGGCGTCGAGCTCGGTTCGAAACAACGCGCCCACGGCGCGAACCCCGGCGGTATTGAGGGTGCCGCTGGGCTGGTTGACCAGGCGTTCGAGCACCTCGATCTGCTCCTCGCGGTGAGCGGCCACCCAGTCGCGGAGCTGGAGCTCGCTCCTGGTGAGGGCCTGGGCAGTGACGGGGGCGAGCGGTGCCAGGCTCGCGAGCAGCAGGGCGGCAGTGGAGCGCCACGGAGTGATTGGCATGCCGAGAATCTATTACGTTCCCCGTCGCATGCCCTATCCCCTTCTCGAGCTGGGTGGCTCCGGGCCGCTGGTGCACCTCGCGCCGGCGAACGGATTCCCGCCCCGGAGCTATCTGCCGGCCCTCGAGCCGCTGCTCGTGCGGTACCGCGTGGTGAGCCTTCCGCCCCGCGCAATGTGGCCCGACTCCGGCCCGCCGCCGGCGGAGCCGGGAAGCTGGGTAACCCTGGCGGACGATCTGCTCGAAGGCATGCGCCGGCATGGGCTCCCGCCGGTCATTGCGATCGGACACTCCTTCGGAGCGGTGGCGACACTGCTCGCCGCGGCGCGGGAGCCCGCGCGGTTCCGCGCTGTGGCGTTGCTTGATCCCACGATACTCCCACCCGCCATCATGGATCAGTTTCGCGAGCTTCGCCTTCGGGGGGAGATGGCCAACCGGTCGCTGGTCGCGGGAGCGTGGAAGCGGCGGGCCCGCTTTACCGGGGAACCGGAGGCATTCGACTATTGGCGGGACAAACCGCTGTTCGCGGGCTGGTCGGACGACGCGTTGTGGTGCTACGTGCGGTCGATACTGCGTCCCGAGGCGGGCGGCGGATTC
>JBGPEJ010000291.1:0-3340 GCA_041482775.1 Gemmatimonadota bacterium
CCGGTTCCATCCGGCAGCTCCGGAGCGATCCCGGCACCCAACGTGTGGGAGTGCATGGCATGGCTGGTTCAGCCGAAATGTTGGCCGCGTTCCGCGAGCTGACGACGACAAAACAACTTGACCGAGGCGATCTCCTGGAGCTGCTGCGTGACGGCATTCACGCGGCCCTGGCGCGCAAGTTCGGTCCCAACGTCCGGTTCGAGCTCGACGTCGACGAGCTGCAGGGCAGCGTGCGGGTCATGCGGCTCCGCACCGTGGCCGAGACGGTGGAAGACTCCAGCGCCCAGGTCGCCCTGGAGGACGCCCGGTTCGAGGATCCCGACTTCCAGGTCGGCGATGTGCTCGAGGAGGAGATCCCCTTCAGCGACTTCGGCCGCCTGGCGGTGCAGGCGGCAAAGCAGCGGATCATCCAGCGGGTACGCGAGGGCGAGCGCACCAAGATCCGGGAGGAATTCGGCGACAAGGTCGGCGAGCTCCTCTCCGGCGAGGTGCAGCAGATCGAGCGGGGCAAGCTGGTGCTCATGCTCAACAAGTTCAAAGAGGCCGAGGCGATCATCCCGTACCGGGAACAGAACCACCGGGAGCATTTCCACCAGGGCGACACGATTCGCGCCGTGCTGAAGCGGCTGGAGGAGACTCCCAAAGGGCCTCGCCTGGTGCTGTCGCGCGGCGACCCGTCATTCGTCGCGGCGCTGTTCAAGCTCGAGGTGCCCGAGATTGCGCAGGAAGTCGTGGAAATCCGGGCCATCGCGCGCGAGGTGGGCAGCCGCACCAAGGTCGCGGTCATTTCCAAGGACGATGCGATCGACCCGGTCGGTGCGTGCGTCGGTCTCAAGGGCTCCCGGGTGCAGGCGGTGGTCAACGAGCTGGGCGGTGAGCGCATCGACATCGTTCCCTGGTCCCCCGACCCGGAGCGCTTCGCCCGGCTGGCGCTCGCTCCCGCGCGGGTGGCCAAGGTGTTCTCCGACCCGGAGAGCAAGACCATTCAGGCGGTGGTGGACGAGGACCAGCTTTCGCTGGCCATCGGCCGGAACGGGCAGAACGTGCGCCTGGCCTCCGAGCTCACCGGGTGGAAGATCGACCTCTATTCGAGCCGCGAGTGGCTGGAGCGCGGCGGCGAAGGTCCGCTCTTCACCCTCCCGCCGCTCGAGGAGGAAGAGGCGGTGGCCCAGGTGGCGCTCTCCGAGCTCAAGGGGCTTTCGCCCGAGGTGCTCGCCATCCTGGCCGCGGCGGGGTACCGCACCCTCAACGATTTGCTGGATCTGGATCGCGCGGCGGTCGACAAGGTGCCCGGCATTACCCCGCCCACCGCTGAGGAACTGATGGCTTTCCTTGCCGATCTCACGGCGGAGGAAGGCGGGGAGGATGCCCCGCCGGCGTCATGAGCGGCGTGCTGGGGTACCTCGGTCTCGGGATTCGGGCCGGGAGCGTCGTGGTGGGGGTGGATGCGGTTCGTCGCAGCCTCCAGGCGCGGGAGATCCGCTGCATCGTGGTGGCGCGGGATGCCAGTCAGCGGGCGCGTGAGAAGGTGCTCCGCCTGGCCACGGCGCTGGGGGTTCCCCAGGTGCAGGGACCCGAGGCGGCCGAGCTGGGCGCAAAGCTGGGAAAGCCCCCGGTGATGGTGGCCGGGGTTCGGGATGCCGCGCTGGCGGACGGGATCGTCCGGGCGGGCGCGGCGGGGCAGGGCTGACGGAGGATTGAGTGGTCAAGACGAAAGTGCAGGACCTCGCGAGCGAGTTGGGCCTTCCCACCGAGCAGCTGATGACGCTGCTCAAGGACATGCACGTCGTCGCCCGGGGTCCCCAGTCCTCGCTCGCGGACGACCAGGTGGCCGCCATCCGGGTCCGCTGGGAGCGCGACAAGCGAAAGAAGAGCGAAGAGCCCGCCAAGAAGCCCAAGCGGCGCGCCGCCAAGGCCGCGGCGGTGGAACCGCCGCCCCCGGCCCCCGAGACAACCGCCAAGCCCTCCAAGCGACGCCGGACCGCCGCTGAGGTAGCCGAGGTCGAGGCGCAGGCCGAAGCCGAGCGCCAGGCGGAGGCGGCGGCGACCGCGGCGTTCGAGCTCGAGCGTCCGACGCTCGAGCGCTTCGAGCTCCCCGATACCTCCGGCGTCCCGATGCCGACCATCGAGGAGCGGGCCCGGGCGCTGTTCAAGGACCTCCCGCCGCTGCCCGCGGAGCCGGAGCCTTCGGTGGAGGCCGTCGAAGCCCCCGCCGCCGAGGCGCCGCCGCGCCCCGAGCGCATCACTCCGGTGCCCCGGCCCGCCGCGGCCTCCGATGGTCCCTCGGTGGTGCATCGGGCGCCCTTCATCCCTCCCCGCATTACCCGCCCCGCGCCCGGCGCCGACAGTGCGCGCCAGTCCGGCCGGGGGCCCCGCCCGGTCTTCAGCAGCAGTCCCGGTGCGCCCGGGGCGCCGTCGCGCCCCGGCAGCCGTCCGGGCGGCGGGCGTCCCGATGGCGCGGGCCGGCCCCCGGCGCGGTTCGGCGCCCCCGCGGCCCCCGGCGCGCCGCCCGCGCGCAGCTTCGGGCCGGACGCAAAGCCCTCCGGCGGCGATGGCCGGCGGAAGGGGAAGAAGAGCCGGAAGAACTACGTCGATCAGGACGCGGTGCAGGCCAATATTCTCAAGACGCTGCAGGGCATGAAGGGCGGAGTGCGCGGCAAGCGCCGCTCCGACGAGCCGAGCTATCGCGAGCTGATTGCCAGTCGGACCGCCGAGGAGAAGGAGCGGGAGAAGACCCGGATCCGGGTCAACGAGTTCATCTCGGTGGCCGAGCTGGCCGAGCAGATGAAGATCCCCGCCACCCAAATCGTCCAGTTCGCGTTCAAGGAGCTGGGCTTGATGGTGACGGTGAATCAGCGCCTCGATTTCGACCAGATCGAACTCATCGCCTCCGAGTTCGGCTTCCAGGCCGTACGCGAGGACGAGTACGCCGCGGAGCTCACCAAGGCCGAGCCGGAAGACAAGCCGGAGGATCTGACCGCGCGGCCCCCGATCGTCACGATCATGGGCCACGTCGACCACGGCAAGACCTCCCTGCTCGATTACATCCGGAAGGCCAACGTCGTGGCCGGCGAAGCGGGCGGCATCACCCAGCACATCGGGGCCTACCACGTGCTGCTGCCGGGCGAGAAGGCCATCACCTTCCTCGACACCCCGGGCCACGAGGCGTTCACCGCCATGCGGGCCCGGGGCGCCCAGGTTACCGACATCGTCGTCCTGGTCATTGCGGCAGACGATCAGGTCATGCCGCAGACCATCGAGGCGATCAGCCACGCCCGGAACGCCGGGGTGCCGATGGTCGTGGCCATCAACAAGATCGATCTGCCCACGGCCAACATCG
>JBGPEJ010000292.1:0-3338 GCA_041482775.1 Gemmatimonadota bacterium
CGGCCAGCGCCGCGAGGACGCCGGCGGTATTGGACGGCGGAAGCGAGGCGGTGAAGATGAGCGGCCGGCTGTGGTGGCGGAGGTAGTTGATCACGCTCCGGGACCCCGTGACGAAGCCGCCAATCGAGGCGAGCGACTTGGAGAAAGTTCCGGCGATGATGTCCACATCGTCGGAGAGTCCGAAGTGGGCGGCGGTGCCGTCGCCCTTGGGGCCGAGGACCCCGATGGAATGCGCATCGTCGATGGCGAGCGCCGCGCCATGCCGCTTGCAGGCCTTGAGCAGTCCCGGGATGTCGGCGATGTCTCCCTCCATCGAGTAGATCCCGTCGACGATGACCATTTTTCCGACGCCGGGGTGCGCCTCGAGCTTCCGTTCCAGGCCCGCCAGGTCGCCATGATTGAACCGGACGGTTTCCCCGTCCGACATCTTGGCGCCGTCCACGATCGAGGCGTGGTCGAGCTTGTCGAGGAACACCACGTCGCGGCGGCCCACCAGTCCGGAGATGAGTCCGAGGTTGGCGTTGTAGCCGGTGGAGAACACGATGCAGTCTTCCTTGCCGAGGAAGTCCGCCAGCGCCGCTTCGAGCTGCAGATGGAGGTCGAGGGTGCCGTTGAGGAAGCGGCTGCCGGTGCAGCCGGAGCCATAGGTGCTCAGGGCGCGGCTGGCCGCTTCCAGAACTTTGGGATGGTGGGTCAAGCCAAGGTAATTATTCGACCCCAGCATGATGCGCTTCCGGCCCTCGATGACGACGACGGTGTCTTCGGACTCGGAGATGGGCCGGAAGTAGGGGTAGAGTCCCAGCGCCTTGACCTCGTCGGCGCGGGTGAATTGTCGGCACTTCTCAAACAGCGTGACGTCGGTCTGGAGGGTGTGAGTCGGCACGTGACCTCGCGTCAGCGGAAGTGGAATAACGCCTCCATCCCCATGCGGGATAATGGGTTAAAGTAACCCACCAGGCCGCGGAGGACAAGCGCCCGGCAGAGTCACGGGTGCGGGCGTCCCGGGGGCGCTTCGTCTCCATGACGTTCCCGGTGCCGGGAATCAGATCCCGGCGACATCCGCTCGCTTAGATTACGGCGCATCCAGCCTATGCATCGCTCCGCCCTTGCCCTCGCCCTTCTTGTCGCGGCCGCGGTATCCCGCGTCCACGCCCAGACTGCAAGCGGCGGGACGCCGGTGCTGCTTGAGCCCCGGGATTTCAGCCCGGATGGGGCTTGGCGCAAGCGGGCCGCTGCGGTGCGGATCCGCCGGGAGGCGCTGTTGCGGAGCGGGGACCTGCGCGCGCTCAATGCCGAAACCGGACGGTTGTTTCGCGCTCCCTCTATCACGGCGCAGGGGGACTTGGCGACCGTGGTTCGGGGCGCTTTCCATGTCCCGGTTCTGGCAATTGCGTACAAGGACGTCGACGTTCCGTTTCCGATCTCCGAGTACCAGCGGGTGCTCTTCACCCAGGCCCCGACCGACCGTCCCTATTCGATCAGCACGTTTTACGAGCAGCTCTCCCACAATCGAATCACCATGGACGGCGTGGTGTTCACGCCGGTCCACATGGATTCGGCCGCGGCGTTCTACACCGATGGATGCAACGGCCTGACCATCCTCGGGGTGACGTCGTGTCCCGCCCGAGCGCTCAACCGGATGGCGGCGATGCTGGTCGCAACCCTCGATTCGATCTCCAACCGGCCGGGGGGCGACACCATCTGGTCTCAGTTCGACAACGACGGCCCCGACGGGGTTCCCAACAGCGGGGATGACGACGGGGTGGTCGATTTCGTCACCTTCCTTCAGCCGGAGGTGGGAGGCGAGTGCCGCTCCAATTCGCCACTGCCCACCGGGATCTGGAGCCATCGGTTCACGATCTCGGGTTGGACCGGCGGCCAGATGTACACCACCAAGACGCTGCGTCGGGGGCCGGGCGGGCAGCCCATTCCGGGCCAGTTCATCAAGGTGAACGACTACACCATCCAATCCGAGGTCGGGGGTATCACGGCCTGCGACGGACGGAACATCATGGCGGTGGGGACGGTGGCCCATGAGACCGGCCACGCCTTCGGGCTTCCCGATCTCTATGATACCCGGGGGAGCACCCAGGGCATCGGTGGGTGGGGACTCATGGGGTCCGGCAACTACGCCCGTCCCTACAGCCCTTCGTCCTACGATGCCTGGTCGCTCAATCAGCTGGGGTGGGCCACGGTCGACACGCTGAGCGGGAACCGCACGGTCGTGACGGGCCCGCGTCTCCTCACCGACACCATTTTTTACGCGCGCACCGACAATCCCAGCGAGTATGTCCTGCTCGAGAACCGCGCCGCGGTGTTGAGCGACACGGCCCAGATGAACCCGCTCCTGGACCCCACCTGCCCGCTCGCCGGGCTCGGGTTCTGCGCCAAGTCTCCCGGGCTGCTCGTCTGGCTGATGGACGATCCGGCGATACAGGCGGGGCGCTTTTCCAATACGGTCAACGTCGGCACGCTGCAGGGGGTCGAGTTGATTCAGGCGGACGGGCTGAACCAGCTCCGCGCCAATGGGAGCCGGAACCGTGGGGACCGCGGTGATGCCTATCCCGGCCTGACCAACAACACCCGCTTCATGCTCCTGAGCAACCCATCCGCCCGGGACAATCCGGGAAATTTCATCGGCTTCGGCATTGACCAGATCCAGCAGCTGGCCAACGGAAACATGAGCTTCCGGTTCAATCGGAGGCCCGCCTCGGTGATTCAGGCCCTGAGCGGCGCTCAGGTCCGTATCAATGGAGATCTCTGGGGCCGCTATGAGGAAATCATTCCCGGCGGCGATCAGCTCCAGTTGAGCGTCGATCAGACCCAATTCCTTGCAGCGGGGAAGACCCGGGCCCAGTTCGTCTCGTGGAGCCAGGGCGGCGCGCGGGATCAGACATTCACCAGCAGCATCGCCAAGCCGGACACGATCTCGGCCACATTCGCACTCGACTTTCGGCTGTTGCTGGTGACTTCCGGCGGTGGGACGGTGGCTTCGAGCGCCCCGGGCGACCTGAGTCAGGGGGTATTCCTTTCGCAGGGCGCCACGGTGACGCTCACCGCGACGCCGCCGGCGGGGACGGTGTTCGCGGGGTGGCGGGGCGATACGGTGGTGACCGGTACGACGCTCAATCTCACGATGCGGAAGGGCTACGATCTCGAGGCGCGGTTCGTTCCCACGGTGCAGGTGGTGGCCGCAGACGCGGTCAGCGACCTGCTCGGGACGCCCAAGCTCACCGACGCGCAGCGGAGCTATCTGGACGAATTGGGGAACCGCAACGGTCTGTTCGATGTGGGCGACCTCCTGGCCATGTATCGGCGCGCCGGGCAGGCGCTGCCCC
>JBGPEJ010000293.1:0-3315 GCA_041482775.1 Gemmatimonadota bacterium
CTGCGGCATCGACGGCGTCCGGATGACCACGGTCGCCCGGGAATGCCCCGGCGACAGCCGGCCAACCCTGTGGGAAGAGACCCGCGAGGCGGTGACGGCGGCCTTCGCCGCACGATTCGACCTCGTGCCCGAAGAGACGCAGCTGGAGGAACTCCTCCGAGGACCCAGGGCCTCCTCGGCCACCGGTCCGCCCATCTGAGGGAACCTTTTCCCCGCTCGCGGCGTCTCTCCCGTGGAAGAAGATCCGATCTCCCCGACCAGAGCGACAGATGGCCAATCCGATTGACGTCAGGACCCGGGACAAGGAGCGGCTGCCCCCCGGCCAGATCATCACCCAGAAATGGCCGGTGCTGCATTACGGTACCGTGCCCCGGGTGGACACATCGAAGTGGAAATTCGAGGTCAGCGGGTCGGTCGAGCACCCCTTCCAGCTGACCTGGGGCGAACTGCTGGGGCTGCCCCGCCAGAAGACGCTCTGCGACATCCATTGCGTGACGCGCTGGAGCCGCTACGACAACGAATTCGAGGGTGTTTCCCTCAAGCCGCTGCTGGAGCGGGCCGGGGTCAAGCCCGAGACCCGGTACGTCCTGGTGCACGCAGAGCAGGGATTCACCACGAACGTGCCGATGGAGGACTTCACCCGCGATGCGAATATCCTCGCCCTGAGCTTCAACGGCGAGCCGCTCACCGCGGAGCACGGGGGGCCGGTCCGGCTCCTCATCCCGCACCTCTATTTCTGGAAGAGCGCCAAGTGGGTGACCGGATTCGAGTTCCTGGACGAAGACTACCCCGGTTTCTGGGAGCAGAACGGCTACCACATGCGGGGAGAGCCCTGGGCGGAGGAGCGCTACGGTCGGCCGGATTACACCCGGATGAGGAGAGGATCCCGAAAGTAGGATGAATCTGCCCGCCCCCCGTTGCCTTTAGGGCGCTTCCTTATCATCCTCCCTACCATGGCGGACGTAACGCAAGGTGGAACGCCCGAGGCGCAGGCCGGGGCGAAGGTCGCGGAGATCACGAAGGCGGCGACGCGATGGGCCCGGGAAGCGCCGGTCAAGCTGGCGGGACCGGTTCGCGCCGTCTGCCTGCGGCTGGCGGAGCTGGTAGCCGACCAGCGCCATACCTTCTCGCCGCTCCCGTCGGCACAGGAGACCGAGCGGCGCGCGGTGCTGACGCACCTCGCCAAGCGGCTCGGCTCCTCGGCGGTCACCATGGGACTCGAGAAGGAAATGGCCGCGCTCACCGAACTGGAGCTGCACTCCACCGGGAGCTGGTCGCTGGTGCCCACCGCGCAGGCGCAGTGGATTATCACCGCCGTGCAGTACCTCGAGCGCTGCGCCCGGGAACTCCCGAAAGATGAGCAGCCCGACGACTACTGGGCGGACGATGTGGTGGCGGGGATCATCGCCTCGGTCCGGGCCCTCATCGGGGTGGACGAGCTGGCCGCGCGCACGGAGGCGCAGTACCCGGGAACGGGAAGACCCCCGGTGGAGGAGGAGTAGGAACCGACCCTACCGACCTTTCCGACTTGCCGTCTCCCCGAACAATTCAAAAAACCGCCCGAAGATCTCGATCCCGTCCCACAATTGCTCGAGGTTGAGCTTCTCGTTCGGCGCGTGGAGCCGGTCGTCGGGCAAGCCGATACCGGTGAGCAGAACGGGGGCGCCCGTCCGGCCCAGCTCAGGCACGATCGGGATCGAGCCGCCGGCGCGCACCCGGACCGCCTTGCGACCCACAACTTCCTCGAACGCCTCGTCCAGCACCGCGAACGCGGGATGGTCCACCCGCACCCGAACCGGATCGCCGCCGTGCAGGCGCTTGACCGCGACGTCGGCCCACTTGGGCGCCAGGGCCTTGACCGCCCGCTCCAGCTGCTTGTACACCACCAGCGACTTCTGGCCGGGGACGAGCCGCAGGCTCACCTTGGCAGTGGCCTTGGCGGGAATCACTGTCTTGGCTCCCTCCCCCACAAATCCACCCCGGATGCCGTGGATCTCGAAGGTCGGCAGCGCCCAGGTCCGTTCGAGCACGGAATACTGCCGCAGACCGGTGAGGGCCTTTGCCGTGACCTCCTCCTTCAGAAACTTTCTCTCGTTGAATGGCAGCTTCCGCCAGCCCCGGAGCTCAGCCGGCGTCGGGCGCTGTACCGAGCCATAAATGCCAGGGATGAGAATCTTGCCCTTCTCGTCCTTGAGCCGGCTGAGGATGCGCCCCAGCGTCTCGAGCGCATTCGGAGCCACGCCGCCGTACGTTCCGGAGTGCAGGTCGCTCTTCGCGGTGCGGACGGTGATCTCGGCGTATGCCAGTCCGCGGAGCGCGGTGTACACCGCCGGCCAGCCCGGCGCGTAGTAGGACATGTCCGCCACCAGGACGGCGTCGGCTCGGGTCCGCTCCGGCTCCGATCGCAGCAGGTCGAAGATCACCTGCCCGCCACACTCTTCCTCACCCTCGAAAATGAAATGCACGTTCACCGGCGGGTTGCTGTTGCGGCCGCGCACCGCTTCATATGCCTTGAGGAGGCAGTACACCTGCCCCTTGTCGTCCACGGCGCCCCGGGCGTAAATGTCACCGCCGCGCACCTGCGGCTCGAACGGCGGGCTCACCCACTCCTCCAGGGGCTCCGGCGGTTGCACGTCGTAGTGGCCATACACCAGTACAGTCGGCTTGCCGGGCACCTTGGGGCTCTCCGCCCAGACGACCGGGTGACCCTTTCCCTCAATCAGGCTCACCACCGGGCAGCCGAGGCGCTTCAGCTCATCCATGAGCCAGCGCGCTGCCCGGCGGCAGTCGTCGTTGTGGCTGGGGAGCGTGCTCACGCTCGGAATGCTGAGGAAGGCCTTGAGTTCACGAAGCAGGCGATCCTGCTCGCGGCGGGCAAACGTCGAGTCCACGGGCATGCCTCGGGGTGGGGGTCCGCGGTGGCCGGAAAAACCGGGCTGAAACATAGCCACCCTCGCCGGCCACGGCATCTAGCGCTCGCCGCCGTGGCAGGTACATTCGCGAAATGCGCACGACAGCCACCTACCGGGTCTTCTCCCCCGATCCAGCCCACCGCCCCCTGGCCCGCTCCCGCCAACTGCTGGGTGAAGGGCGGCTGACCGAGGCTGAGGCGGCCTACCGGGAGGCCCAGGAGGCGGCGCCCGACCTGAAGGAGGCCTGGTCGGAGTGTTTCCAGGTCCTGCGAATGCAGCAGCGCTTCGACGATGCCCGCACCCTGGCCGAGGAAGCGAAGGGCAGATTCCCGGGTGAAGCCTTTGCGCTCGCGCTGGGTGGCGCCGCGCTGGTGGAGCTGGGAAGGGTGCGCGAAGGACTGTC
>JBGPEJ010000294.1:0-3089 GCA_041482775.1 Gemmatimonadota bacterium
CCTTAAACGCGTGGGGTGTGGGGGGGGGCGCGCGGGGCCCCCCCCGCTACTCCCGGCCTCGCTCCCGTTCGAAGTCCCGCCGCTCCTTCTTGGTGGGCCTCCCCTTGAATTCCCGGTCCTGCATCCGGGCCGCTTGACGGTGCTGCTCGGCGAGCCGTTCCCGCGCCGTCCGGCTGTCCGGCTCCTCTTCGAACAGCCCCGCCGCCACCGAGGCCGGGCCCCGCCGGGCGGACACCGCCCGAACGGTCACCCGGTGCTCGTACGGGCCGATCCGGATCCGGACCCGGTCGCCCGGGCGAACCGGCTTGGCGCGTTTGGATTTTTCGCCGTTGAGCTCGATCCGCCCACCGTCGATCGCCGCCGCCGCCATCGCGCGGGTCTTGAAGAAGCGCGCGGCCCAGAGCCACTTGTCGAGGCGGGCCGCGTCCGGATCCCGATCCATGCCTGCCCTCCGAGGTCAGCCGTCCAGCCGCCGTGCGGTCTTGGGTTGATAGCCCAGGGCGGTGTTGAGCCAGCGGAGAAACGCCCGCATCGCCACCACGTCACGGAGGATCACCCCGGGCAGCCGGGGGGACGCCACGTCACGCGCCGGGAGGCTCCGCGATACGGTGAACGACTGGTACCTGAGCCACTGCTCCGCGGAGTGGCCGGGGGCAAAACCGCGGGGGAGCCGCGAGAGCATTGCCTCCTGGTCGAGGCGCCCGAACCGTCGGCGGAACGGCGGTGCCTTCACGATGGCGGCGAACTTCTCCGGCTCCTCGGCGAGCGCCTCGCGGAGCCGGGCCAGCGCCGGCCGGGGGGGCATCCAGATTCCCCCCGCCACGAAGGCGGAACTGCCGTCCAGATGAAAATAGACCCCAGCGCCGCCCCCTTCCGCCTCCTGGCCCACCGCCCGGCCGGCGTCCTGGTGGTAGAACCAGCAGCCGGCGTTGGTCTTGTAGGGCGACTTGTCCTTGCTGAAGCGGATGTCCCGATGGATCCGGAAGAGCGAGCGTTTGGGATCGCCGACCAGCTCGGGCGCCGCGGTGGCGAGGCGAACGTCCACCTCCTCGATCAGGGCGCGGAGCGGTGCGCGCACCTCCGCCTCGTAGACCGGGCGGTGCGCCTCGAACCAGGAACGCTGGTTATGGCGGGCGAGGCTCCGGAAGAAGCGTTGCGCCGCGGGCCGAAAGCCATGGAAGCCGTCCATGCGACAGTTTAAGTTGCGGCATCTCCCGGTGCCAAGTCCCCTGACCGCTCCTCCGCCGATGCCGGTCGTGCCCGACGGCTCCATCCCGCCCCACGCGGGGGAGCGCCGCTTCGGTCCGCTCGATCAACAGAACTTCCTGCGCTGGCTCTACATCGGCCGGTCGGTGCTGGCGGTGTTGGTGCTGGTGCGGGCGGCCCTGGTGCTGGAGGCGGCGCCCCGGCCGGCATTCATCGCGATCCTGGTGGTGTTCCTGGCCTACGCGGTCACCGCCTACGGGGTCTACGTCACCTTCTTCCGGAAGCTGCGCGGGGGCCTGGCCTTTCTGGAGACCCAGGCGGCGACGGACCTGCTGCTGGTCACCACGCTGGTGCACTTCGAGAGCCCCGACCAAAGCTGGTGGGCGGCCCTCTACGTGCTGGTCATCGCGGTCTACGCGCTGCTGCTGCCGCTCCGCTCCGGGGTCATCACCGCGCTGTTCGGCGCCGCGGTGTTCGTGGCGGATTCCTACCTGCTCCGGCCCGATCGTCCCGGCCCCGGGCTCTGGGGGCAGGTCGCGGTATTCAGCGTGGTCTTCCTGGTGGTGGCGGTCCTGGGCCAGCGGCTCCGCATTGCCTCGGTGGAGCAGACCGAGCTCGAGATCGAGCTGCGCCGGGTCCGGCTCGAGGCGGACGAGATCCTCCGGAACATCCGCTCCGGGGTCCTCACCATCGACGGCGACGGAAGGCTGGCCTACATCAACCAGGCGGCGGAACACCTCCTCGGCCTCCCGGCCGCTGAGCATATCGGAGTTTCGGTTCTTCCCGAGCTCGAAGACCGCGCGCCGGAGCTCTGGGCCGCCGTGGTGGCGGGGATCCGCAAGGGCCGGCGGGTGAACCGCGCCGAGGGAACCGCCCGCCGCGCCGATGGGCGCACGGTGCCGATCGGGCTCTCGACCACCACCTTCGAGCGGCCCTCGGAGTCGTTGCCCAGCGTCACCGCGATTTTCACCGACATCTCCGACCTGCAGCAGCTCCAGGCGCTCCACGTGCGCGCCGAGCGGCTCGAGGCAGTGGCGGCGCTCTCCGCCTCGCTGGCCCACGAGATCCGCAACCCGCTGGCGTCGATCCGCAGCTCGGTGGAGCAATTGGCGCGGAGTGCCCACGACGACCCCGACGATCGGGTGCTCGCCGAGCTCATCGTGCGGGAGAGCGACCGGCTGAGCCGGCTGCTGGGCGAATTCCTCGATTTTTCCCGGGTCCGGGCCAGCCACTTCGTGACCGTCGACCTGACCGCCGTGGTGCGGGAGGCGGCCCAGCTGGTCCGGGAGCATCCCGACACCGGCCCCGGCGTGGACATCGTGGTGCGGGGAGAGCCGGTCGAGGTCGAGGCCGATGAGGATCTCCTGCACCGGATCGTCACCAACCTGATCCTCAACGCGGCCCAGGCGATGAACGGCGCCGGAAGCATCGAGGCCATCGTGGACCTTCCCTCGGTGGCGGAGCTGCCCCGCGGCAGCGAAATCGAGCATCCGGTGCGGATCCGGGTCCGGGACGACGGCCCCGGTATCGAGCCCGAGCTCCTGGCGCGTCTCTTCCAGCCGTTCGTCTCGGGACGGCCGGGGGGCAGCGGGCTGGGCCTTGCCATCGTGCAGCGCGCCGTGGCGGCCCACCGCGGCCTGGTCCTCCTCGACTCTGCCCCAGGCAAGGGGACCACGTTTACCATTCTCCTGCACGCCAAGTGGCCCTCGGAGGACGGTGCATGAGCCAGCAACCCTCGATCCTGATCGTCGACGATGAGTCCGGTATCCTCGACACCCTGCGGATTCTCCTCCGCAAGGAGGGGTTCGAGATCACCACCGCCCAGGGCGGCAAGGCGGGTCTTGATCAGATCCGTTCGGGGAATCACGACATCGTCCTGACCG
>JBGPEJ010000295.1:0-3083 GCA_041482775.1 Gemmatimonadota bacterium
CTTCCCGAGGGCCGGGCTCGTGGCGTGGCCGTGGTCGAATCGTTCCGGAGCTACGTGGCGGAGGTGGCCGAGGTGTCCCTCAATCGCGGGGGGGCGGTTCGTGTCCGCGGGGTGGTGGCCGCGGTGGACTGCGGCGCGGTGGTCAACGCCGCCGGCGTGTGGGGCCAGGTCGAGAGCGCCATCGTCTACGGGCTGACCGCCGCGCTCCATGGCGAGATCACCATCGACCGGGGCCGGGTGGCGCAGCGCAACTTCGACGACTACCCCTTGCTCCGGTTGCGCGAGATGCCCGTCGTGGAGGTCTACATCGTGCCCAGCAGCGAGGACCCCAGCGGGATCGGGGAGCCGGCTACTCCGCCGATCGCGCCGGCGGTTGCCAATGCGGTGTATACGTTGACCAAACAGAGAATCCGGACGCTGCCGATTCGCGCCGTACCGGTGTGAGCGCCGAGTTCTCCCGACGGGAGTTCGTCCGGGCCGGCCTCGCGGCCGGCGCCGGGCTGACGCTGGCGGTCACCCTGGATGGCTGCGGGGGCGAGGCGCCCCCCGCCACCGCAGGCGCGGCCTTCGCGCCCAACGCCTGGATCCGGATCGGCACCGATGACACCGTCACGGTGATCGTGGATCGGGCGGAGATGGGGCAGGGAGTGTCGACCGCGCTGCCGATGCTGGTGGCGGAGGAGCTGGACGCCGACTGGGCCACGGTGCGCTATCGATTCGCCGAGGCGAATCCGGTCTACAACAACCCGCTCCTCGTGATGGCGCCCACCAACATGAGCATGGGGCAGGTCACCGGCGGCAGCACCAGTGTTCGCGCCGCATGGGGTCCGCTCCGAGAGGCCGGAGCCAAGGCCCGGATGATGCTCATCACCGCGGCGGCGGCGCAGTGGGGACTCCCGGCCGAGCGCTGTTCCACCGAGGAAGGAGCGGTCGTGGCCCCGGACGGGCGCCGCCTCCGGTACGGCGCTCTGGCCGCGGCAGCGGCGGCGGTGCCACTCCCCCCGCGGGCCACCCTCAAGAACCCGAAGGATTTCCGGATCATCGGCACGCCGGTCAAGCGGCTCGATATGACGGAGAAGGTCACCGGTCGTGCGGGCTTCGGCATCGACGCGATGCCGGAGGGGGTGCTGACAGCAGTGGTGGCACGGTGCCCGGTGTTTGGCGGCAGAGTTCGATCGGTCGATGATGCCGCCGCCCGCAGAATTCCCGGAGTGCGACAGGTAGCCCGGATCGACTCGGGGGTCGCGGTCATTGCCGAGGGGTATAATGCCGCACGGGCCGGCCGGGACGCGCTCAAGATCCAGTGGGACGAAGGCCCGCTCGCGGCGCTGGATGACGCCGCCATCGACGCCCGGCTCGAGGTGCTGGCCAAGGGTGAGGGGAACCTGGCTCGCAAGGTGGGAGACGGGGCGGCGGCACTGGGCGGCGCCGGCAAGACGCTGGAGGCAGTGTACAAGGTGCCCTACCTTGCCCATGCCACCATGGAGCCGATGAATTGCACCGCCGATGTCCGAACCGACCGGGTGACGCTCTGGGCGCCGACCCAGTTCCCGACCGGCTTCAAGCTGATGGGTGGCGGGGCGCGGGGCGTCGCCGCGAAGATCGCGGGCATTCCGATCGACGCGGTCACGGTCCACGCCACCCACCTCGGCGGCGGGTTCGGCCGCCGGTGGGAATCCGACTTCGTGGCCGAAGCCTGTCAGGCATCCAAGGCGGTGGGAGCCCCGGTCAAGGTCATCTGGAGCCGGGAGGATGACATCCGGCACGATGTGTACCGCCCGGCGGCGCGGCACGCGCTCCGTGGAGGTCTGGGTGCGAGCGGGGTGCCGCTGGTCTGGTCCCATCAGATCGTGTGCCCATCGATCGTCGCCAAGTTTCTTCCCGGCTGGCTACCGGTATTCGCGGCCCATCTGACCGGTGCGCTCAAGGGCGGCGTGGACTGGAACGCGATCGAAGGGTCGGTCGAACTGCCCTACCGGTTCCCGCACGTCGAGACCCGGTACGTTCAGGCCGACCTTGGCGTACCGGTGGGATTCTGGCGCTCGGTGGGCCATTCCCATACCGCGTTCGCGGTGGAATGCTTCGTCGACGAGCTGGCCGAGCTGGCGGGGAAGGATCCGGTGGAGTTCCGGCGCGACCTCCTGGCGGGCTCCCCTCGCCATCTGGGTGTGCTGAACCTCGCGGCGGAGCGCGCCGGATGGGGAACGCCGGCGCCGGCCGGCCGCTTCCGGGGGATCGCGTTGCACGATTCATTCGGCAGCTTCGTTGCCCAGGTCGCGGAAATCTCGATCGAAGGGGCGGTCGTCCGGGTCCATCGGGTCGTGTGCGCCGTCGATTGCGGACGCGTTGTACATCCCGATACAGTCGTCGCGCAGATGGAAGGCGGAATCGTCTTCGGGCTCACCGCGGCACTCAAGGGCCGGGTGACGCTCGAGAAGGGCCGGGTCAAGCAGAGTAACTTCCACGACTACCGGCTGCTCACGATGTGGGAGTCGCCCGTCATCGAAGTGCACATTGTTCCCAGCTCCATGCTGCCCGGCGGAGTGGGCGAGCCGGGCACCCCTCCGATCGCGCCCGCCGTGGCCAACGCGGTGTTCGCGGCGACAGGCAAGCGAGTGAGGCAGTTACCGATCGCGGTGTGACGCAAGTACTTCAACAATCAGAGGAGGTTTCGGATGCGAGTCGCAAGATGGTTCGCGGTGCCGGCGGCGCTGGCACTGGTGGCGGGGTGTCAGCCGAGCGCGGAAACTCCGGATCAGGCGAAGACCCGGATGGAGGCCGAGTCGGCGACGGCGAAGCGGGCGATCGATTCACTGGATGTGGAATTCGCCAAGCACTTCAACATGGCCCACGCCGACGTGGTGGCCGCATTCTTCACCGAGCAAGGCCACATGATGGCGCCGAACATGGCCGAATCGGTGGGACGGGACGCGATCAAGGCCGGCCTGGCGGGGATGGCGGCGATGAAGCCCGAGCTCAAGCTCACCAGCCAGTCGGTGGTCGCCAACGGGCCCATCGCGATCGAGCGGGGGACCTACGCCTTCACCTTCACGATACCCGGCGCCACCGGTCCGGCGACCGAC
>JBGPEJ010000296.1:0-3067 GCA_041482775.1 Gemmatimonadota bacterium
AATCCCGTGACGCGCACCGCACTCGCGCTGATGACCTGCCTCCCCTGGCTCGGCGGCGCCGCGGCGGGCCAATCGCTGCAGAAGCTCTCGCTGCAAGGCTCCGGAGCGGTGCTCTTCGCCACCCAGAGCGACCCCAGTTTCACCTCCTCCACCCGCCTCGGGTTCGAGGCCCAGATCCGCTATACCGTCTCCCGGTTCTCGGTGGGCGCCGGCTACCAGCGCAGCACGGTGTTCAAGTTCCCCAACGGCGAAAGCATCACCCTGTCGCTTGGGTTCGTGGAGCCGCGCCTGGTGATCGCCGCGGGGGGCGGCGTCGCGGCGTACGTGGCCGGACGGCTGGGCCTGGGAACGCTGGTCTGCACCGAGACCTGCAATGCCGGCGGCGCCAACATCACCTACGGCGGCGGCGGTGGATTGCTCTTCAAGCTGAGCCGGCGGCTCTCCGCGGACCTGGGAGGACAGTTCTTCCAGGTGACCGGCACGCTCTCGAGCGGCTACGCGATGGTGCGCGCCGGACTCGGCATCGGCCTGTAGCAGCTCGATTCACCGGATGAGACTTCCCGCCCTCGCCACGCTGCTCGCGGCCCTGACCGTTGCCTGTACCCCGGGCGACGGCGGGGTGAGCGGCGTTCTGGTCGTGGCGAACGTGGACGTCACCCCGGGAATCAACGATCTCATCCTCGGGCGCACCCTGCAGCTCGCGGCTTTCCCAAAGACCGCAAGCGGGCTGGACGTGCCGGGGCGGGCGGTGTCCTGGTCGTCGCAGGACGCCGCCACGGCGGCGGTCTCATCGACCGGGCTGGTGACCGGCCTTCAGGTGGGCGGGCCGGTCCGGATCCGGGCTACCGTGGACGGCGTCAACGGGGACGCGCTGGTTACGGTGCGGCCGGTGCCGGTGGATCACGTGACGGTAAGTCCGCCGCAGGTCAATGTCCTGGTGCAGGGGACCACCCCGCTCACGGCCACCGCCTTCGACGCGCTGGGCGCAGTCCTCAGCGGCCGCAGCTTCTTCTGGGAATCGGCCGCCCCGGACATTGCGGCGGTCACCGGGACCGGCATCGTCATCGGCCTCAAGCCGGGGGGGCCGGTGACCATTTCCGCCACCTCGGAGGGCAAGACCGGCTCGGCGCTGGTCACGGTGTCGCTGCAGCCGGCCACCCGGCTCGGCTTCTCGCAGCAGCCGGGGCCGTCGATCGCGGGCCAGCCGCTCAACCCCGCGGTCAAGGTGGCGGTGCAGGACGATTTCCTGGCCACCGTCACCGGCGCCACCAACCCGGTAACCCTGGAGCTGGCGGGGAATCCCGGCGGCGCCGTGCTCTCGGGAACCACCACCGTCCCCGCCGTCAGCGGGATTGCCACCTTCAGCAATCTGGTGCTCGACCGGATCGGCAACGGATACACCTTCCTGGCCACATCGCCGGGCCTGGCGTCGGTCACCAGCACCGCGTTCAACGTCACCGCCGGCTCGGCCAACCAGCTCACCCTCACGACGGCGCCGTCGGCGGCGGCGCAGAGTGGGGTGGCGCTGGTACAGCAGCCGGTGCTGCAGCTCCGCGACGGCTCGGGAAACGTCGTGGCGCAGCCGGGCGTGGCCGTCACGGCCACGATTGCCTCGGGCCCGGCCGGCGCCACCCTGAGCGGCACGGCGACGGTGAATACGAACGCTTCGGGCGTCGCGACGTTCACGACGCTCGCGCTCAACGGGACGGTGGGGAGCTACACGCTGCGATTCGCCGGGCCCGGTGTCACCGGGGTCACCTCGGGGACGATCGTGCTGAGCGCGGGGGCGGCGACCTCGCTGTTCCTCGCCACTCCACCCAGCAGCGGGGCGCAGAGCGGGGTGCCGCTGGCCCCCCAGCCGGCCATCCAGCTCCGCGACGCTGCGGGCAACAACGTCCCGCAGGCGGGAGTGTCGGTGACGGCGACGATCGCGACCGGTGGCGGACTCCTGGGCGGCATCACGACGGTGGCCACCAACGCAAGCGGCCTTGCGACGTTCACGAGCATTGCCATCAACGGCCCTTCGGGACAGTACACCCTCGGGTTCTCGGCGCCGGGGCTCACCGGTACCACGTCGGGGTCCATCACGTTGGGTGCGGGGGCGCCGACCAAGCTGAGCATTACAACCCAGCCCTCCGCCACCGCCCAGAGCGGCCTCCTGTTCGTTCAGGAGCCGGTGGTTCAACTCCTGGACGGAAGCAGCAATCCCGTCGCCCAGGCCGGGGTGGTCGTCACGGCCACGATTACCGGCGTCCCGGCAGGCGCCGCGCTCATCGGGACCGTGACGGCGACGACCAACGCGTCAGGGGCGGCGTCGTTCGCCACCGCCGGATTGGGGCTGAGCGGTCCCGTCGGCAACTACACCCTCACCTTCACCGCAGCAGGATTGACCAGCGTTACATCGAGCACGATTGCCCTGGGTGCCGGAGCAGCGACCCAACTGAGTTTCAGCCAGCAACCGTCGATCTCGGCCCAGAGCGGTGTGGCCTTCACCCAGGAGCCGATCCTCCAAGTGCGGGACGGCGCCAACAACCCGGTGGCCCAGGCCGGCCTGCTGGTGACCGCCACCATCACCGGCTCCCCGGCAGGGGTCACCCGGATCGGCACCGTCACCGCCACGACGAACGGGGCGGGCGTGGCCACGTTCGTCGGCAGCGGGCTCGGATTGAGCGGTCCGGCAGGCAACTACACGCTGACGTTCACCTCGGGCGCCTTGAGCAGCCCGGCGTCGAATATCATCGCTCTCTCGGCCGGCGGAGCTACGCAGCTCACCTACAACCAGCAGCCCTCACCCGCGGCCAACAGCGGGCAGGCCCTTGCCACCCAGCCGATTCTGTTGCTCCGGGACGCGACCAACAATCCCATCACGGGCGCCGTGGTGACCGCGTCGATCACCGGGGCGCCGGTGGGCGTGGCTCTGATCGGTACGACGACCGCGACCACCGATGGGTCCGGGGCGGCGACGTTCGTTGGAACCGGCCTCGGTTTGAGCGGTCCGGTGGGGAGTTACACGCTGACGTTCACTGCTGGAGCGGTGAGTAGTAGCGCGTCGAATGCCGTCCTGCTG
>JBGPEJ010000297.1:0-3064 GCA_041482775.1 Gemmatimonadota bacterium
CTCCACGCCCACCTGGCCGGCTGGGCCGCGGAGGCGGTGGACGAAGTGCTGGGCCGCGCGCGGGTGGCGGCCACCGATCTGGACCTGATTGCCTTTCACGGGCAGACCATCTGGCACGAGCCCCCGGTGGTGACGCTGCAGCTGGGTGAGCCGGCGCTGCTGGCCGAGCGGTTCGGCGTGCGGGTGGTCTCCGGATTCCGCGGTCGCGATCTGGCCGCCGGCGGGGAGGGCGCCCCCCTCGTACCGATGGCCGACGTGCTCCTGTTCGGGGCCGACGATCAGCCGCGAATCCTGCTCAACATCGGCGGGATGGCGAATCTCACTTTCGTCCCGCGGCGCGCGGTGGAGCAGGGGAGCTTCGCCTTCGACACCGGGCCGGGCGTGGCGGTAGTTGATCACGTCGCCCGACTGGCCGACGCCGCTCTGCCGTTCGATCGAGACGGGCGCCTCGCCGCGCGGGGCCGGGTCAACGAGGCGCTCCTGGCCGAGTTGCTCGCCGACCCCTACTTCGCGCAGGAGCCGCCCAAGAGCACCGGCCGGGAGCGTTTCGGTTCCGCGTACGCCGGGCACCTCGCCGCGCGAGTGCCGGGGCCCGACGGGGTGGCCACGGCGGTGGAGCTCACCGCGCGGACCATCGCCGAGGCGGTGGCCCGGTGGACCCCCGGCCGGGCCGAAGTGGTCGCGTCCGGGGGGGGCTGTCATCACCCGGGGCTCTGGGATCGCCTCGGCCAACGACTCGCCGGATCCGGCCACCAGTTGCGCCGGTTCGACGAGCTCTTCTTTTCCGGGGACGCCAAGGAGGCGGTTGCCTTCGCGCTGCTGGGGTACCTGACGGTGCACGGACAGCCCGGCAATCTTCCCTCGGCCACCGGCGCCCGCGGTTTCCGGGTGCTCGGCAGCGTCACCCCCGCGTGATCACTGGCCGCCTGGTGTTTCCCGCGCTCCGGTGGCGCGAGGAGACCGGCTTTGCCCACGAGCTTCCGCTCATCGAATCGGCCCTGCGGCTGGGCGCCGGCGGCTTCATTCTCTTCGGCGGCACCGCCGGCGCCGTCGTGGAGCTCACCACCCGTCTCCGTCGCGACGCGGGGCGTCCGCTCCTCATCGCCGCTGATCTGGAACGGGGCCCCGGGCAGCAGGTGTCGGGGCTCGCCGAGCTGCCGCCTCCCCGCGCCTTGGCTTCGCTGGGCGAGCCGTCGGTTCTGCGCGGCGCGGGGGTGCTCACCGCCGTCGAGGCGCTCTCGGTGGGGATCAACTGGATCCTGGCCCCGGTGGTCGACCTCGACATCGAGCCGGAGAATCCGATCGTGCAGACCCGGGCGTTCGGCGCCGACCCCGTGGAGGTGGGCGCGGCGGCGGCGGCGTGGATCGTCGGTTGCGAGGCGGCCGGGGCGCTCGCCTGCGCCAAGCACTTTCCGGGGCACGGCCGTACCCGGAGCGATTCGCACGACGGGGTTCCGGCGGTCACCGCGGAAGCAGCGCTCCTGCGGGAGACCGATCTGGTGCCGTTCCGCGCCGCGGTGCTGGCGGGCGTCAGCTCGGTGATGACCGCCCACGTCGCATATCCCGCCCTCGACCCTTCCGGCGTCGCGGCCACCTTTTCGTCCGCGATTCTGGAGATTCTCCGGGGGGAGCTGGGGTTCTCCGGGCTCATCGTCTCCGACGCGCTGATGATGGCTGGCGCCAGCGCCGGCGGGAGCGCCGCGGATGCGGCATTGCACGCGGTTCGCGCCGGAGTGGATCTGCTCCTCTATCCTACTCAGCCCGAGGTCGTGGCCGCGGCGCTGGACCGCGCGGCCGCGGGTGACACCGCGCTTGGGCGGCGAGTGGAGGAGTCGCTGGCCCGGTACGGGCGGGCCCTCGCCGCGGTCGGGAACGACACGCCACCGGAGCGCCCTCCGCCGGCCGGCTCGGCGCTCGCGGTAGCCGACTGGCTGCTGGCGGCGCCGCTGTTGCGCGGCGCGGCGCCGACGCTCCGCGCGCCCCTGGAACTCGTCGTCGTTGTTGACGATCCGGGCGGCGCCTGGCCCGCCTCGCCCAATACCTGGCTGGCGGAGGCGCTCCGGGCCAGGGGAGTGGCGCTCGGCCCGGGAGGAAGCAGAATCGTGCTGGCAATGGCGGAGCCGCGGGCCTCCAAAGGGCGGGCGGGTTTCGGCCCGGCCAGCATCGCCGCGCTTGAGCGGGCGCTGCCGGGCGCCGAGCTGGTCCTGCTATTCGCTCATCCTCGTCTGCTCGCGCAGATGCCCGGCGCGGCCCCGGTGCTGCTCGCCTGGCACCGCCAGCGGCTGATGCAGGAGGCGGGCGCGCGGTGGCTGGCCTCCCGGCTGGGATGAATTCGCTCGACTGGCTGGTGGTGGCGGTCTATCTGGCGGGGTCCCTCGCTCTCGGACTGGTTGTGGCTCGGCGCGGGGCCAGGAACCTGGCCGAGTTCTTCGTCGGGGGCCGGGCCATTCCCTGGTGGCTGGCCGCGACCTCGATGGCCGCCACGACGTTCAACGTCGACACGCCGCTCTACGTGGCGGGTCGGGTGGCCCAGGCCGGCGTGGCCGGAAACTGGGAATGGTGGAGCTTTGCGCTGGCCCACGTGCTGCTCGCCGTGCTGCTGGCCAAGCTCTGGCGCCGGGCGGGGATCGTGACCGACATGGAGCTGACCGAGCTCCGCTACGGCGGGACGCCCGCGGCTTCGCTGCGCGCCACCCGGGCATTTCTCTTCGCGGTCCCGCTCAACTGCATCGGCATCGGCTACGGGATGCTCGGCATGCGCAAGGTGGTGGTGGGGCTGGGGCTGCTCCAGCATCTCCCCGCGCTCCCCGGCGATCCCAAGCTCTGGGCCATCCTTCCGATCGTGCTCATCGTCCTGGTCTATACCGCCGCCTCGGGTCTCTGGGGCGTGGTGGCCACCGACTTCGTCCAGTACATCCTGGCAATGGCGGGCGCCGTGACCGTGATGGTGTACGCCCTGCACGATGTGGGCGGGCTCGGCGGACTGGTGGGACGCCTGCGCGCGGAGGGCCAGGCCAACCGGCTGACGCTCATCCCGCTCGGCCCGGACGCCCTGGTTCCCCTC
>JBGPEJ010000298.1:0-3050 GCA_041482775.1 Gemmatimonadota bacterium
CCCAGTTCGACATCGAGATGCTGCTCGAAATCGGCACCTGTCCGGGCATCGAGAATTACTCCCGGCACCTGACCGGACGCGCGGCGGGGGAGCGCCCCGCCTGCTTGTTCGACTACCTGCCCGCCGATTTCCTCGTCGTGGTGGACGAATCCCATGTGTCGCTGCCCCAGATCGGCGGCATGTTCAACGGCGACCGCGCCCGCAAGACCACCCTGGTCGAGTACGGGTTCCGGCTGCCCTCCGCCCTGGACAACCGCCCGCTCCGGTTCGACGAGTTCATGACCCTGGTGCCGCGGATGATTGCGGTGTCCGCAACCCCGGGTGAATTCGAGTTGGGGCTGTCACAGGGCTCGGTCGTCGAACAGATCATCCGCCCGACCTTCCTGGTCGACCCGGAGGTCTCGGTCCGGCCGGTCAAGGGACAGGTGGACGATCTCCTCAACGAAATCCGGATCAGGGAAAAGCGTCACGAACGGGTCCTGGTGACGACGCTCACCAAGCGGATGGCGGAGGACCTGACCGACTATCTCCAGCAGCACGGCGTCCGGGTTCGCTATCTGCATTCCGATATCGACGCCATCGAGCGAGTGGAGATCCTCCGCGGCCTCCGGCTCGGCGAATTCGACGTCCTGGTCGGGATCAATCTTCTCCGGGAAGGCCTGGACCTGCCGGAAGTGTCGCTGGTGGCGATTCTCGACGCGGATCAGGAAGGTTTTCTCCGCTCCGACCGCTCGCTCATCCAGACGGTAGGACGCGCTGCCCGGAATCTCCACGGCGTGGCGGTTCTGTACGCCGACCGGATGACCGGCTCGATGGAGCGGGCGCTGGCCGAGATGGACCGCCGCCGCGTTATCCAGCAGGAATACAATCGGGTGCACCAGACCACGCCGGTGTCGATCGTGAAGTCGCACGATCAGGTGCGGCTCTCGACCCACGTGGCCGACGCCCGCGCGGAGGGGAAGGCGGCCGCCCGGCGGAGGCCCGCCGAGCCCGACCTGCACGACCCGAAGCAACGCGCCACGGTGATGCTCGCGCTGGAGAAGCAGATGAAGCAGGCCGCCGCCAACCTCGAGTTCGAACTTGCCGCGATGCTGCGAGACCAGCTGAACGATCTCCGAGCGCTGGATGCTCCGAACGTGCGCCGGCCCGGCGCATCCGCTTTCCCGTTTGCCCGCCGCCGCGCGTGACCGCGCTGCTCGACGAGCCGGCGCTGGGCGCGCTTGCCGGGGAAATGGGCCGGAGCCTCGGTCCCGGGGCCGTCGTCTGGCTGGAGGGTGAACTCGGGGCGGGGAAGACCACCTTCGTCCGGGCGCTGGTTCGCGGACTCGGCGTGGAGGCGCCGGTCACCAGTCCGAGCTACGCGCTGGTGAACCACTACGACGCCCCCCGCGGACCGGTGTATCACGTCGACTGCTTTCGCCTCCGGACTGAGGAGGAGGCCTATGACCTCGATTGGGAAACTCTGCGCTCCGGCGAGGCGCTCCTCATCGAGTGGCCGGAACGGGCCGGCGGCTGGGCCCCCCGGCCCACCCGCCGGGTGACCCTGGCGCATACTGCGAATCCCGACCTCCGCCGGGTGGAGCTGGCGTGATTTCCCTCGCCATGGAGACCACGACGGATCGCCTCTCGGTGGCCGGTGCCCGGGCGGGCGAGCCGCCGGTGGTGCGGACCATCGACGGCGCGCGCCGGCACGCCGCGGGACTCCTGCCGCTGATCGAAGCGGTGCTGGCCGAGCTCAACGCCGGCGTGGCTGACCTCGCCACCATCGCGGTCGCCGATGGGCCAGGCAGCTTCACCGGGCTCCGGGTCGGAGTGGCGACCGCCAAGGCGCTGGCGCGCGCGCGCCCCGGGCTCACCGTGTGGACCGCCTCCACGTTGCTGGTGCGCGCGGCGGGCGTCGCGGCGCCGCACGGCGCCCGGGTGCTGGTGGTGACGTCGGCGCTCCGCGGCGAACTCTACGCCGCCTCCTACCGGCTCGATCTTCCCCGTGGGGTCGAGACGCTATCGGCGCCCGCCCTGGCTACTCCCGAATCGCTTCATGCGGCGCTGCCCGACCTCCTGGTGGCGGACGCTCCCGAGAAGCTGGTGGACCGGCTGGCTGATCAGTTCGCGGTCCCGCTGATCCGGGGTCCGGCAACCCGGCCCAACGCGGCGGCGTTACTCGGCCTCGTGGGTGTGCCGGGTGGGGCCGAGCGGCGCGCCGACCTGGATGGGTGGGTTCCCCACTATGGTCGGCCCGCCGAGGCACAGGCGCGCTGGGAAGTCGCCCATGGACATCCGCTACCGAATACGTCCGGCGACGGCCGCTGACGCCGGGGCGCTCGCCGCAATCGAGCGGGCTTGCTTCACCGATCCGTGGACGGCCGCCGGTATTCTCGAAACGATTCAATATGGAACGGCGCGGGCCTTTCTGGCGGAGTTTTCGGGTGAGGTGGCGGGGTACCTGATGGCGCGGATCTCTGGCGAGGAGGGGGAAATCCTGAATCTTGCCGTCCTGCCGGAACATCGGCGGCAAGGAGTTGCGCGAGCGCTGCTCGGGTCAGGACTCACAGAACTGCTGGCTTCCGGGGTGCGCGAGGCTTACCTCGAGGTCAGAGAATCGAACACCGCGGCCATCGAGCTCTATCGGAACCAGGGGTTCCGGCCGGTGGGGTTGCGCCCCGGTTATTATCGGGACCCTCGCGAGGACGCGCTGGTCCTCCGCACTGCCCTCCCGCCGTTGCGGCGTTAGGAGCGCCTCGGCGTATCTTTGGTTTACCGAAGGACTTAGACTGTTGGTACGTTGGACGGGTCCCGCAGCTTGGCCCGCTGATTCTTACCTGTGTGAGGAGGTCACCATGAGCCGCAGTCTCAATCGTGCCCAATTGATCGGCAACCTGGGCGCCGATCCGGAAGTCCGCAGCACCGCTAACGGGGGACGGGTTGCTAATCTTTCGCTGGCCACCAGCCACCAGTGGAAGGGCGCCTCGGGCGACAAGCAGGAGAAGACCGAGTGGCATAAGATCGTGCTATGGAACAACAAAGGCTCGAATCTTGCTGACATCGCCGAA
>JBGPEJ010000299.1:0-3035 GCA_041482775.1 Gemmatimonadota bacterium
AGTTGATCCCGGCCAGAATCCCGGTGCCCAGCGACTCGGTGTAGCCCTCGACTCCGGTGAGCTGGCCGGCGAAGAACACCGGCTCCCCATCTCTGGTGGTGAGCCCGGGGCCGAGGCTGGCCGGGCTGTTGAGATAGGAGTTCCGGTGGATGCTCCCGAAGCGGAGATACTCGGCCTGTTCGAGCCCGGGGATCAGCCGGAACACCCGCTGCTGCTCGGGAATCCGGAGCCGGGTCTGGAACCCGACCAGGTTCCACATCTGGCCCGCCTTGTCTTCGCGGCGGAGCTGCACCACCGCCCAGGGCTCCTTGCCGGTCCGCGGATCGGGAAGGCCCACCGGCTTCATCGGGCCGAAGCGAAGCGTCTCCGGCCCGCGGCGGGCCATCTCCTCCACCGGAAGGCACCCCTCGAAGTACGGCACGGTGTCGAAATCGTGGCCCTGGTAGGGATCGGCGGCGGTGAGCGCCGCGATGAAGGCGTCGTACTCCTCCTTCGACATCGGGGCGTTGAGATAGTCGTCGCCGTCCCCCTTCTCATAGCGGGACAGCCGGTAGAGCGCCGAATGGTCGAGCGATTCGTCGCTGATGATCGGGGCGATGGCGTCGTAGAAGGCGAGGGCGCCGTTCCCCAGCCGCGCCGCGATGGCGGTGCTGAGCGCTTGGGAGGTGAGTGGACCGGTGGCGACAATGCCCGGAGCCGGCAGCTCGGTGGCCTCGGCGGTTTCGACCGCCACCAGCGGGTGGGCGCGGAGCCGCGCGTCCACCGCCTCGGAAAAGACGTTGCGGTCCACCACCAGTGCCGCGCCCCCCGGCACCCGGGCCAGATCGGCGCATTCCAGCAGCAGGCTGGGGAACAGCCGGAGCTCCGCCTTGAGCAGTCCGTGGGCGTTGGCCAGCTCCACCGATTTGAAGGAATTGCTGCAGACCAGCTCGGCCAGTCGGCCGGTCTGATGCGCCGGCGTGCCGACCGCGGGGCGCATTTCGCGGAGGGTTACCCGAACGCCCCGGTTGGCCAGCGCCCAGGCCGCTTCCGACCCGGCAAGGCCGCCGCCGATGACGAGTGCCTGGTGATTCGGCATGATTTGATGATAAGGGAGTCGGGTCCCTCACCACCCCGCCTGTGCCCTCGCGACCGCTACGACCGCGGCGGCCACAACCTCCGGCGGCGCGGCAGCGTCCACCCTCTGCGCCGCGCGCCGGTACCACTCTTCCCGCGCCACCAGCAGCTCCCGGATCCGGGAGACCGGATCGACGCCGGCCAGGAGGGGACGGGAGTCGTCGCCGGCCAGGCGGAGCGCGGCCTGCTCCGGGTTAATCGTGAGGTAGATGAGACAGGCCCCGGGCGCTGCCTCGAGGTTGCCGGGGTGCGCCACCCACCCGGCCCCGGAGGCGATCAGGTGGGCCGGTGCGGCGAGCGCCCCGTCCATCGCGGCGCGCTCCAGCCGGCGGAAGGCCGGCTCTCCCAGCTCGGTGAACACCCCCGAAATGGGGCGCCCGGTGGCGCGCGCCACGGTCTCGTCCAAGTCGGTGAATGCGGCGGGAAGGAGCTGGGCCGCCAGGCGTCCGATGGTGGTCTTCCCCGAGCCGGGAAGCCCGACCAGCACCAGGTGCCGCTTCACGGCCCCGGCGGCGGGGCCGCGCGGAGCTCGGCCCAGCGGCGGCCCAGGCTCGCCACGTACCCGTCGTAGTTGCGCTTGAGCTCGGTGAGCGAGTCCCCGCCGAACTTCTCCAGCATCGCGTCCGCCAGCACCAGCGCCACCAGCGCCTCCGCGATGACGCCCATCGCGGGCACCGCGGTCACGTCGGAGCGCTCGCTCTGCGCGTTGGCCGATTCCCCGGTCGAGAGGTCCACCGTCTTGAGCGGCGACATCAGCGTCGAGATCGGTTTCATCGCCACCCGCACCACCAGCGGCTCGCCTGTGGTCATGCCGCCTTCCAGCCCGCCGGCATTGTTGCTGAGCCGCCGGAAGCCGCCCTTGGGCCCCGCCACCGGCGCTCCCGCGGCATCCGCTTCGATCGCGTCGTGCACCCCGGAGCCGGGCCGCCGCGCCGCCTCGAACCCCAGGCCGATCTCGACTCCCTTGACCGCCGGGATCGACATCAGCATGCCGGCCAGGCGCCCATCCAGCTTGCCATCCCAGCTGGTGTGGCTGCCCAGGCCGAGCACCACGCCGCGGGCCACCACCTCGATTTCTCCGCCCAGGGTGTCCCCCGCCTGTTTGGCCGCGTCGATCCGTGCCACGATGGCCGCCTCGGCGGCGGGATCGAGCACCCGGACTTCGGAGCGGTCGGAGGCGTCGTTCAAGGGCACGGGGAGGGAAGCAGGGGAGGCGGCCGCGATGCCGCCCAGCGCAACCACGTGGCTGCCGATTTCCACGCCGAACTCTTCGAGCAGCCGCCGGGCCAGCGATCCCGCGGCCACCCGCGCCGCGGTTTCCCGCGCGCTGGCGCGCTCCAGGATGTCCCGCGCGTCGAGCCGGTCGTACTTGAGAACGCCCACCAGGTCGGCGTGGCCGGGGCGTGGCCGGGTAACCCGGCGGCGGCGCAGGTCGCCGGGGGTGCCCTCGGCGGCCATCACGTCTTCCCAGTTGGCCCAGTCGAGGTTGGGGATCAGCATCGCGACAGGGGAGCCCAGCGTGGCCCCGGCGCGCACCCCGGCCAGCCACTCGATCCGGTCGCGCTCGATCTTCATCCGGGCGCCGCGGCCGTAGCCCTGCATCCGCCGGGCGAGCTGCCGGTCAACCTGCTCGGCGGAGACCGGTAATCCGGCGGGAAGGCCCTCGACGATGACGACGAGGGCCTTGCCGTGCGACTCTCCAGCTGTGGTGAACCGCAGTCTCACGCGGGCTCCCTGGCTCCCTGGATCGCTATCCCCGAAAACGACCGAGCCCGGCAGCGCCGGGCCCGGGGAGGATCCTGTTCACCAGTCGGTGCTGGGGATCAGGACTCCGGTCCCTTGCCCTCGCCGAGGATTCTCGGAGTGACCAAGATAATGAGATCCTTCCGGTTCTCGCTGGTGCTGGAGAAGCTGAACAG
>JBGPEJ010000300.1:0-3027 GCA_041482775.1 Gemmatimonadota bacterium
GACACCGATTGCGTAGGCCACCTGCACTTCGCAGCGGCGGGCCAGCCGGGCTTCAACGATGTTCTTGGCCACCCAGCGTACCGCGTAGGCCGCCGAGCGATCGACTTTCGATGGGTCCTTGCCGCTGAACGCGCCGCCGCCGTGGCGTGCCATTCCGCCGTAGGTGTCCACGATGATCTTCCGTCCGGTGAGGCCCGCGTCACCATGCGGGCCACCGATCACGAAGCGGCCGGTGGGATTGACCAGAAACTGGGTCCGGCGGGACTCGAATCCCTGCGCCGCGAGCACCGGACGGATTACCTCTTCCACCATCGCGGCCTTGATCGTGCCCGGACTCAGGATCCGCCCCCCCGCCCGCTCGGCGTGCTGGGTCGAGAGCACCACGGTTCGGACCGCCACCGGGCGGTCGCCCTCGTACTCGACCGACACCTGGGTTTTTCCGTCGGGCCTGAGCCATTCGATGGGCTTCAGTCCACCGAGCCCCTTGCGCACCGCCGCCAGCCGCTCGGCGAGGCGATGGGCCAGCACGATGGGCAGCGGCATCCGCTCCCGGGTTTCCCGGCTGGCGTAGCCGAACATCATCCCCTGGTCGCCGGCGCCCTGCTCCCTGGCCCTGCTCGAGTCCACCCCCATCGCGATGTCGGGCGACTGACGGTCGATGGAGGTGATCACCGCGCAAGTCCGCCCGTCGAACCCGTAGGACGCGTCGGTGTAACCGATATCCGTCACCGTTTCGCGAACGATGTCCGGAATATGCACATAGGTGGAGGTGGTGATCTCGCCGGCTACGACCGCCATGCCGGTGGTGACCAGTGTTTCGCAGGCCACCCGTGCCGCGGGGTCCCGCGCCAGGATGGCGTCGAGCACCGCGTCGGAGATTTGATCGGCCACCTTGTCAGGGTGGCCCTCGGTGACCGATTCGGAGGTAAAGACGTGGCGTTTTGGTCTGGGCATCTCGGTCCGGTTGGGGCCGCGAATGAGGGAGCAGCGACTCGCGAGAGGCGAAACGGCGCGCGCCGGTTCAGTGCAGCAAATTAGCCCCGCTCCCCCGGCCCGGCAACGGACCGGAGGGGTCGATGAGGCGCGGATCCAGCACCGGACGGACCGCGTCGCGAAGGATCGCGGTCACCTCGTCCGGGCCCTCGGCCTCGAGCGCCGCCGCCGCGGCTTGGCGGGCCAGCGCCATCGGCACCGTGCGCACCAGCCACTTGATCATCGGAAGCTCGGGCGGCGCCACCGAAAGCGTAGTGAAGCCCAGGCCCAACAGCAGCACCGCGGACAGCGGTTCGGAGGCCATCTCCCCGCAGACGCTCACCGGCAGCCCGCGCGCGGCGCCGGCGGCCAGGACATCGCGCAGCATCCGGAGGATCGCCGGATCGTGGGGAGTGAACCGTGAGGCGAGGTGCGCGTTGCCGCGGTCCACCGCCAGGGTGTACTGGGTCAGATCGTTGGTGCCGATGCTGAAAAAGGCGCTCACCCGCGCCAACCGGTCGGCGATCACCACCGCCGCCGGGGTTTCGATCATGACACCGACGGGCACGTCCCGGGCGGCGCGAATCCCGGCCCGCGCCAGGTCCGCGGCCTCCTCGGCGAGCATCTCCTTGGCCCGCTGGACCTCGTCGACGCGGGTCACCAGGGGAAGCATGATCTGCACATCACGGTCGGTGGCGGCGCGCAGGATGGCGCGGAGCTGCGGCCGGAAGATTTCCGGTTGATCGAGACAAACCCGGATCGACCGCCACCCGAGGAAGGGATTGGCCTCCGAGGGCGCCTCGAAGGCGGCGGGGAACTTGTCTCCGCCCAGATCGTAGGTGCGGATGATCACGGTGGCGCGGCCGAAGGCGGCGGTGACGCGCCGGAAGTATTCGAGCTGCTCCTCTTCCTTGGGCAGGTGCGCGCGCCCGGTGACCAGGAACTCGGTCCGGAGCAGCCCGACCCCCTGGGCGCCGTGGCGAACCGCACTCTCGATTTCATCGGGGAGATCGACGTTGCCCATCAGGGTCACCGCGTGCCCGTCGGGGGTTACCGCGGGATCCTGGGTCGATGCCTCCAGCTGCAGCTCGAGCTTGTGCCGCCGAGTCGCCGCGGTCCGCGCCTGTTCGAGCTCCTCCAGGGTCGGATCGAGAAGCAGCGTGCCGCTCCGGCCGTCGAGGAGGAGGAGGGTGCCCGGTTTGATCCGGGCAACCGCTCCCGTGGCGCCCATAATGCAGGGAATGCCGAGCGAATGGGCCAGGATGGCCGCGTGGGAGGTCCGGGTTCCCTCCTCGCTCACCAGCCCGGCGAGTTGATCGCGGTCGAGCTGCACCGTGAGGCCGGGATAGAGCTCGTGGGCCACAATGATGACCTGCTGATGCTCCTGCATTCCGAACAGCTCATCGTCGGAGTGCCCCATCAGCTTCCGGAGCACCCGGATCTGGGTGGACTGAAGATCCGCCAGCCGCTCGCGGAGCCGCATGTTGCCGGCGCCGCCCCACGCGGCGCGGACCTCCAGTGCCTTGAACTCGTACGCCGTCTCGGCGCTGTGGTTGTTCTGCCGGATCAGCTGCTCGACCTGACTGAGGAAGTCCGCGTCCTGCACCATCATGATCTGGGCTTCGAAAATCTGGCTCTCCTCGAAACCGGCCCGCTCCAGCACCCGCTCCCGCAGACGATTGAGCGTGCCGACCGCGGAGGCCACCGCCTCGTGCAGCCGGCGGACCTCCCCCTCCACTTCCTCGGGCCGGACGGTGCGATCCGGCACATCGGGAAACCGCCATTCCAGGATGACGGCGGGCGCAATGGCCAGCCCGGGGGAAACCCCGACTCCCCGGAGCACCCGTTCGGCGGTCATGATTCGCCGAACCCGGCGGCGATGAGATCGGAGATGGCCGCGATCGCCGCGTCGGCGTCGCCACCGTCCGCGCGAATGGTGATGGTGCTGCCGCACTCGGCGGCCAGCATCATCACTCCCATGATGCTCTTTCCGTTCACCGGAACTCCGTCTTTCACCAGGTGAATGTCGGCGGTGAATGTGCTGGCGAGCCGCAC
>JBGPEJ010000301.1:0-2976 GCA_041482775.1 Gemmatimonadota bacterium
CTCCCGACGTGGGTCAGGTTGGGACCCTTGAGCGACGTGGTGCCGGCGAGCGGGGTTCCCACCATCGCGTGGCAGCCGATGCATCCGGCCCCGCTGAACAGCGCCTCACCGGCTTTCCGGAGCGAATCGGCGGCCAGCTTGACCGCCCGCGCCGCCGGATCCGCCGGTATCGTGCTATCCGGCGGCACCACGCCGCCGTTCACCAGCGGGGAGCCCACCCGCTGGGCCGCCACCCAGGCGGCAAACTCCTCCGGCGTCTGGGAGATGACCTTGAATCCCATCCTCCCGTGCTGCACCCCGCAGAACTCGGCGCACTGCCCGCTGAAGGTCCCGGTCACTTCGGCCTTGAACCAGAGCGGGTTGTGTTTGCCGGGGAAGACGTCGCGCTTGGCGGCGAACTGCGGCACCCAGAAGCTGTGGATGACGTCCACCGTGGTCATGCGGAGATTCACCGTCTTCCCGACCGGCACATGCATTTCGTTGGCGGCCACGACGCCCAGCCCGGAGTAGCGGAACTCCCACCACCACTGGTGTCCGACCACCTCGATCTGGATCACGTCGCCGGTGGCGTAGTCGGACGTCTTGAAGATGGTCCGGACCGTCGGCACCGCGATCGCGGCGAGGATGAAGCAGGGGATGATGGTCCAGGCCACCTCGAGGAAGGTGCTTCCATGGGTCTGCCGCGGCTCCGGGTCGTCGGGCCGGCCCCGGAACTTGATGATGGCGTACACCAGGGCGCCCTCCACCAACACGAACACCACCGCCGCCCACCACACCGTGGTCCGGAACAGATGGTCCACCAACCGGGCAAAGTCGCCGCGGGGGTTAAGCGTGGTCTGGGGGTAGTCCTGGGCGCAGCCTAAGAGGAGCAGGAGGCAGACGGCGGGCGCATAGCGCGCCAGGCGCCGGACTCGACCGGTGCTCGTCACCATCAGAGTGAAATCCCGGGGGTTGGGGGAACCGATGCCACGTTAGCGCGCAAAGCTAGCCCGGGCTTTCGGTTAGGTCAACCGCGCATATTCACTAATCGGGAGCCCGCCTGGGGGAATTGCTGCTCCTCCCGATTCTCCGCTTACTTTCGCCCCGCCATCAACTTCTCGATCTCCGCCACCGTCCGGGGCGCCCCCTTGGAGAGGAGCTCATGGCCCGCGGCCGTCACCAGGACATCATCCTCGATCCGCACGCCCAGCGCTTCCTCGGGGATATAGATGCCCGGCTCGATCGTGAACACCATCCCGGGTGCCAGGGTCACTCCGGCGCCTCCGCCGACGTCGTGAACATCCATCCCGATCCAGTGGGAGAGGCCGTGGATAAAGTACTTCCCGCATCCCCCGGGGCCGCAGAGGTCGCCGGAGTGGTCCGCCATGTACTTGCGGGCGATGGCGTCGAGCTGGCGCAGCGTGATCCCGATCCGGACCGAATCCATCGCCGCCTGCTGCGCCCCCAGCACTAGCTCGTAAATGGCCTTCTGGCGTTCGGTGAATTTGCCGGAGACCGGGATGGTGCGGGTCACGTCGGCGGTGTAGTACCCGAACTCGGCGGCCATGTCCATCACCATCAGATCGCCGGCCTGGGTCTGGCGGCGATTCTGGTCGTAGTGCAGGATGGTGCTGTTGATCCCCGAGCCCACGATGCTCGGGTACCCCACCCGCTCGGCGCCGAGCCGGCGAAACGTCGCCTCCGCCACCGACTCGATTTCGTACTCCCAGACGCCGGGCTTGGTGAAGCGGATGGCTGCGTTGTGCCCCTCGGCGCTGATCTCCGCCGCACGGGTGAGGCGGCGGATCTCGTCGGGGTCCTTCACCAGCCGGAGCGCTCCGAGGATCGGGAGGAGGTCCTGGGTGCCCACCCGCGGCCCGGTCAGGGCCAGGTCGCGGAGGAAAGCGGGTCTGGTATCCCGCTCGGTATGACGGAACCAGAACGTGGGTGTGCGGCCGCCCGAGCCGGACTGGTAGACCGCCCGCCGGAGAAACACCTCGACCGAGTCGGCCGAGTGAATGTTGGCGACGGGAATCCCGGTTGCCTCCGCCGCTTCCGGCCCCGGGCCAAGCTTGGGACCGGTCCACCGCTCCTGCCCGGGATTGCGCGGCGGAACGAAGAGGAAGACCTCGCCCTGGGTCGAGTCGGTCGCGGTCACGATCAGCCAGGAGTCCCGGGTCTCGAGGCCGGTCAGGTAGAAGAAGTCGTTGTCCTGCCGGAAATCCGACGCCTGGGGGTAGTCGGACTGCGGCGGATCGTCGGAAGCCTCGACGGATCCCTTGATGATGGCGACACCGCTCTTGAGCCTGGCAATCAGCGCCTGCCGCCGGGCCAGCAGGTTCGCGACCGGAATCGGGCCGGCCGGGGACCCGGCCTGCGCGCCCGCCGCACCCGGGATGCCGAACAGGCCCGCCATCAGAAGCGTCTTCACAAGTGGTGACACGGGCGGCTCCAGTGGGGACGGAAGAACATAACCGGACCCGCTGTCCCCCTGTCCCCTCCCGGCCACGGGGGGTATCTTCAATCCACTGTTGGTTCCGCGTGCCCGGCGCCCCCGCGTCGGGCCGACTCTTTTTCTAGCGGCAGGCGGGAATGATCCAGGCCATGCGGGAAAAGCTGGGAAAGGAGATCGAGGAGCTGAGCCGGGAGCTCACGGTCACCCTCCCGCAGGCCATCGCGACGGCGGTCGCCATGGGGGACCTCCGCGAAAACTCCGAGTACAAAGCTGCCCTCGAGCGCCAGCACCTGGTGCAGGCCCGGCTGGGTCAGCTCCACCTCCGCCTGGCGCAGCTGCAACAGCTCGCCAACACCGAGGCGCCCCGGGACCGGGTCGGCTTGGGATCCAAGGTGGTGGTCGAGGACGTCGGCAACGGTGACCGGGAGACCTACACGGTGGTCTTTGCCGAGATGATGGACATCGACGCCGGACACATCTCGATGGCCTCCCCGCTGGGCCGGGCGCTCCAGGACCGGAAACCGGGAGAGGAAGTGAGCCTC
>JBGPEJ010000302.1:0-2961 GCA_041482775.1 Gemmatimonadota bacterium
CAGTCCGCGTCGGCGGCCGTCCCGGACCGGCAGCAGGGTGAGGCGGCCTACTCCTGATGGCCAAGAGCAGCGGGATCAGCGGTATCTCGGTCGGCGTCATCGGCGCCGGCCTGCTGTTCGCGTGGTCCGGGCTCAAAGGTGCGTCGGTCGCTGCCACGATCCAGGACCTGATCAAGGGCCAGAAACCGGCGGGGACGAACATCAAGCCGATCGAGTCGGCGGCCGCGAACGCAGCGGCGGTCGCCCCGTTCGGCGGCCTGGTTCCCGGGTCGGGTGGCGCGTCCCGGATCCTGCAGCTGGCGGCCGGCAGGAAGGGCCAGTGCTATGGGTTCGGATCCGGGCACTCCGGTAACCCGTGCGCGTCCCGGTGCACGGACTGCAGCTCCTATGTGTCGTGCGTGCTGTCCCAGGCCACCGGCAAGAACATCAGCATGACGACCGCAGGTCTCGCTGGGATCGGCACGAACATCCCGTATAACCAGCGGCAACCGGGCGACATCATCGTGTGGAACGGCGGGACCGGCGGCGGGCATACCGGCATCATCGCCACGGTGTCCGGCGGCGGCGGCACCATGTGGAACAACCAGTGCACCGGCTGCGGCGGCGTCAAGATCTCCAACTACCCCTACCCCCCGCGCACGGCGGCGGCCGCCGTGGTCCGGAGGGTCTGATGTGCGGATGCGAGCAACGACGATCAAGGCTCAACACCCTGCGTCCCGGTCTCGGCGACAAGGTCGCCACCGTCGCCGAACCGATCAAGGAGGCCTACGTGAAGTCGTCCAAGTCTGCGGTGGCTATCTCGGGTTTCGTGGTCGGCGCGTTCCTGATCCCGTGGGTGCTGGCCAAGGTCAGGAGTTTGCGGTGAGTTTCTGGTTCTGGGTCGCCGTGGGTTTGTGGGGTTTCCCGCTGGTTTCCAAGTACGTCCAGGCCTGGACCGAGAAGGCCTGATGGCGACCCCGGAGCAGAAGGCGTCTGCTGGGCTCGGCGCCCTGCAGCGGTTGCAGCTGACTCAGCCTGCCGTGGCGGCGAAGATCTCGAAGGACTGGTCGGCGGCCAAGCTCACCTACTCGGCGGCGGTCCGCGCGGACGTCGCGATGGTGACGGATCCGGCAACCCGGGCCGCGCTCGCCGCGTGGTTCTCCGATCCCAAGGCAGTGGCGGTCTATACCAAGGCCATCGGGGGAGCGGTTGGGTCGGCGATCCAGGGGACCGGCGGCGCGATCGGGTCCGGGGCATCGGCGGTCGGCAACGCGACGAATGATGTGGGGAACGCGGTCGGGCAGGGCCTGGCCAACAGCTTCCAGGGCGGCATCCTGGGTTTCCTCGGCGCGCTCACCTCCGGTAACACCTGGCTGCGTGTGGCTGAGGTCATGCTCGGTGTTGCTCTGGTCCTCGTCGGCGTCGCGAAACTCGCAGGCCCCACAGTCCTGAATGCCACCCCTGCCGGACGAGTAGTGAAGGCTGTGAGATGAGCGAGTACAACGACGACGAGATGCTGGCCTACGAGGTCGAGCAGGACGACGATGGTATTCCGGTGATGCCGATCGCCCCGGTTCCGGTGAGCGTGTGCGAACCGGTGGTGACGGTCGAGACCGTGCCGCAGCATATGAGCGCGTACACGTTCGTGCTGTCCACAACGAACGCCGATCAGTCGATCGTCCAGATCCTGCCGCAGGACCCGCTCAGAGTCATCGCTGAGATCATCGTGCATGACCAGCCGGTGGTCATCTGCCATTCCCGGGGTTCGGCGCAAGCGGCCGTGAACACCACGGCGGGCACGCCGGCACCCTCGGGTGCCTATGTGCAGGCCGACCCGACCACCCCGTCCGCGCCGATTCCGATATACGGCGTGCAGGAGGTCTGGGCGGCCGCGACCTATGGTCAGGCCGCCCGCATCAGTGTCTTCGCCTACCGCAGGAGTGCCTGATGGCCAATATCAAGAGCGGTACCCTCACCCCCTCCACCGTCGCCACCGTCACGGTGAGCGCGGATGGGCTCGGTATCCAGGTCGTGAACCGGTCCCAGAACGGGACGATCTGGGTACGGCTGGACGGCGTCGACCCCGTCGCGGCCGCAGACGATGTCTTCGCGGTGATCGGCGTCCGGCATTTCGCGACCCGCACCGGATCCGTGCAGGTCAGGCTGATCAGCACGGCAGCGCTGGCCTACACCGTGGAAGGGATTGTGAGTGTTCTATGAACCAATGGCCCAGCGAACACGTCCTACCCGCAGGTGTGGCTCAGCAGAATCTCGGGATCTACAGCGTCACCGCCTACGGTGCGATCGGCGATGGGATCACCGATGAC
The DNA here is from genome assembly GCA_041482775.1 of Gemmatimonadota bacterium. Classification (GTDB taxonomy): domain Bacteria; phylum Gemmatimonadota; class Gemmatimonadetes; order Gemmatimonadales; family GWC2-71-9; genus JABFSM01. Next base: position 2,307 of record JBGPEJ010000302.1, read on the forward strand.
ACGGCCGCCATCGCGGCCGCCATCGCGGCCGTCCCGTCCACCGGCGGGATCCTGTGGATCCCGCCGGGAACCTACAAGACCACGAGCGCGCTGGCCCTCAAGAGCAACCTGATCCTGGTCGGCGCCGGAACAGGCGCGTCGATCATCCACCAGACGACCACGAACGTCTCCGCCCTGTCCGGGGTCGACGTCAATAACCTGGTCATCCGGGATCTGCAGATCCAGGGCCCGGCATCCGGGTCCGGCAACGGCCTCATCCTGACCCGCAGCGTCAACCCCGACGTGCACTACATCCGGATGGACAACGTCTACATCCGCCAGTTCGGAAACGATGGCCTCAACATCAGCAACTGCATCGTGTCCGTGTTCGACCAGGTGGTCTGTGAGAACAACGGGCGCTATGGCATCTATCTGTATGGGGTCATCGCCGGTGCTGCAGGGACCTCGGTCGCGATGAACGCGTGCTTTGCCAACACCAACACGACGGCGGGTTTCAACCTCTTCAACATGGTCTACACGGTGCTTTCGGGCTGCGCGTCCGAGGGGCACCCAACGAACTACCTGCTCGACACCTGCCAGAGCGTCGTATTGAACGGGTGCGGATCCGAGCTGATGACGGTCGGCGGGACCGGTTTCAAGATGACGGGCGGATTCG
>JBGPEJ010000303.1:0-2952 GCA_041482775.1 Gemmatimonadota bacterium
CCGCGACATCTACCTTGACACTACCGACCAGACCCTGCTGGCCCGCCGAGTATCCTGCCGGGTCCGGATCCGCGCGGACGACCGCCGGGTCCTGACGCTGTTCATTGGTGGGGGCCCCGGCGGTGGCGTAGAGCGCTACGAGTCGGAGGTACCCGAGCTGGATCCGCGGCAGGCGCTGGAGGGAACCTCGGATCCCGCCCGCCGGCTCCGGGGTCTGGTGGACCCGGCGGTCCTCAAGCCGCGCATCGAGCTCGAAGTCGAACGGTGGAGCCGGACCGCCTCGGCGGGCCTCCTTCGGCGCACGCCCCGCTTCGCCTTCCTCTACGACGCCAGCACCATCCGGCACGGTGGAGTCGCGCGGAGCTTCGAGGAGCTGCAGGTGCGTCGGATTTCGCCCGGATCTCCCCACCTGGAAGCGGTGGCGCAGGCCCTGGAGCGGCAGCACGGCCTCCGGCCGATCGTGGTCCCCCGCCACGAGCGGGCCGGCCAGCTGTTCGAAGTGCTCGCCGCGGAGGTCGCGGCGCGGATGCTGTCGGCGCAGACCGCGGTGGTGCTGCTCGCTCTCGAGGAGGGCAAGGTGGCCTTCCTGGACCAGGAGGGGAGCTTCACGCTCCCGGTGGCGCGGGGCAGCGGGGAGGAGGCGGCCCGGCACCTGCTTCGGTACGTGACCGGAAGCGGTGTCGGAGATCTATCCCTGCTGGGCTCGCTGCCCCCCTCCGAGGACCGGGACGGGCTCGAGGTCTGGGTGGCGCGGCGGATCCGGGGTGGTGGGGAGGCCGGCCCGACCCGGCTTTCCTGGATTCCGGCTGCGGAGGCGGCCGCCAAGGTAGGGACGCCGGAAATCCGGGCCCCCGAGACCCTGGCCGCCCTCGCCGTTGCCACGCGGGCCAGTCTCCTGGGGTCTCCAGCGCGCGACTCCACGGAGCGCGCCGCGCCGATCCGCGCCTCGACGCCTCGGGCCACCCCGGCGAGCGTCCACCGGGTGGCCGCAGCACGCGCCAAGACCGATCTCTCGCCGGAGCACTTTCTCAACGCCGAGCTGGCGCAGCTTGCCTTCAACGAGCGGGTGCTCGAAATGGCGGAGGATCCGGGGACGCCGCTCGCGGAACGGCTGCGCTTTCTGGCGATTCTGAGCGGCAACCTGGACGAGTTCTTCGCGGTCAGGGTAGGGGCGCTCAAGGCGGCGCTGCTCGAAGGCTCGACCACCCGCGGGTTCGACGGGATGACGGCCCAGCAGCAGCTCGAGGCGATTACCGCCCGGATGCCGCCGCTGCTCGAGCGCCAGGCGCGCTGCGTCGAGGAATGCCTCGCGGCGGCGGTGACCGGGGGCGTCCGGCTCCGGCGGTGGGACGAGCTCGACGACGCGGCACGGACGGCCCTCGCGGCGCACTTCCAGGCCGAGCTCCTCCCGGTCCTGACACCGCGGGCGGTGACGATGTCTCCGGGGCATCCGTTCCCGGTCATTCCGCAGCTGATGCTCACGTTCGGCGTGGTGCTGCAGGACGTGCGGACCGGGCCGGTGCACTTTGCGTCGCTGCCGCTTCGGACCCGTTTGGACCGGTTCCTTACGGTACCGGGGTCGACGGACCTGATCCCTATCGAGGAGGTGGTCCGGGCAAACATTCAGGCGTTCTATCCCGACCGTCCGGTGGAGGGTGCCTGGCTGTTCCGGATTACCCGCGCAGCCGAGCTCGACGTCAACGAAGAGGAGGCGGGCGACCTGCTGCAGGCGATCGAGGAGGAGGTGAAGCGCCGCCCGGGGAACGCACCGGTCAGGGTGGAGCTGGAGCGCTCGATGCCGGCCTTCGCCCGCGAGATGATACTCCGGGAGCTCCGGTTCGAGCGGCGTGGCGTAACGGCGCTCCTGGGCCCGGAGGACTTCTACGAGGCGGATCCGCCGCTCGACCTGACCGCGCTCCGCGACCTCGCGGCCCGGCTCCCGGCCGACCAGTCGTTTCCCCCGTTCCACGCCAAGCGTCCGCTCCCGGCGGACCGGAGCCTGTTCGACCTGATCGATCAGGGCGACCTGCTCTTCCACCACCCGTACGAAGACTTCAGCGCCACCGTGGTGCGGTTCCTCGAGGAGGCGGCGTCGGATCCGGAGGTGGTGGCGCTCAAGATGACGCTCTACCGCATCGGGGACCGATCGCCTCTGGTGGAGGCGCTCATCAAGGCGGCGGAGCGGGGGAAGGATGTGGCGGTGTTCGTCGAGCTCAAGGCGCGTTTCGACGAGTCCCGCAACGTCGGATGGGTCCGGCGGCTGGAGGAGGCGGGGGCACAGGTCATCTACGGCCTGGTGGGCCACAAGATCCACGCCAAGGTGACGCTGGTGGTGCGGCGGACCCCGCAAGGCCTCCGGCGGTACGCCCACATCGCCACCGGCAACTACAACGTCACCACCGCCAAGTATTACACCGACCTGGGCCTCCTGACCGCCGACCCCGACGCCACCGCCGATCTCACCGATCTCTTCAATCAGCTCACCGGGTCGTCCCGGGCGCCCGGAGCCAGCTCCCGTCGCCTCCTGATCGCGCCGGCCACCATGCTCGAGGGCTTTGTGGAACGGATCGAGCGGGAGATCGCCCATGTAGCGGGCGGCCGGCCCGGCCGGATCCGCGCGCAGCTGAACGGGCTCGAGGACCCGGAGGTGATCGGGGCGCTCTACCGCGCCTCGGCGGCGGGGGTGGAGGTGGACCTGGTGGTCCGCACGCTCTGCGTGCTGCGGCCGGGAGTACCGGGGGTGTCGGAGCGGATCCGGGTCCGGAGCGTGCTGGGCCGGTTCCTGGAACACGAGCGGATCTACCACTTCGGCAATGGCGGGGAAGACGAGTATCTTATCGGATCGGCGGATTGGCGGCCGCGCAACCTCAGGCGGCGGGTCGAGGTGGTGACCCCGGTTCGGGTGCCGGCCCACATGGCCCGGCTCGACGCCCTGCTTTCCGCCTTGCTCTC
>JBGPEJ010000304.1:0-2917 GCA_041482775.1 Gemmatimonadota bacterium
GTCACCCCGAACAGCGGCTTGAGGGGAAGCCGGATACCGAAGCGGCTGATCGCCACGTACACGACCGACAACACCGCGGCGCCCACCAGGATGCCCAGCCCGACCGGCGCCCAGGCGCCGGCCCCGCCCGAGACCGCCAGCGCCTTGTAGAACAGCACCGTCTCGAAGCCCTCGCGGTAGACCGCGAGGAACGCCACCGAGGCGAGCGCCAGGGCCGAACCGCGGGTGAGCGCGTCCTGGACCTTTCCCCGCACGAACTGATTCCACTTGGCCACCTCCAGCTTCGAGAGCAGCCAGTAGCTCACGTAGAAGAGGGTGGCGGTGGCAAGCAGCATCACCCCGCCCTCCAATCCCTCCTGATGCGACGGCGAGAGCACGAAGATCGTCTCGAGGGCGAGCGCCGTCAGCAGACTCATGACGACCGCCGCGCCCACCCCGAGATGGATGTCGCGCCGGCGATGACCGTTCCCGGTGCGGACCAGGAACGCCATCAGGGCACCGATCACCAGGATGGCCTCGAGACCTTCGCGCACCAGAATCACCAGCGACTGCATGAACAGGTTGGAGGGGGAAAGCCGGTCCACGATGGTCCGCTCCGCCCGTTCCAGCGAGCGCGCCAGCTCCTGCCGGATGGCCGCGAGCTGCTCCGGAGTCGCCTCCGACCCGGCCTGCACCCTGAGGCTGGTGAACGCCGCCTCGATCCGCGCGGTGAGCGTCGCGTCCTTGACCCTGAGCTCCCGCTCGATCTGCTCGAAGCTGACGTACGCATCCATGGCGGTGCTGCGGGCCTCTTCCCGGTGCCCCGCGCGGGCGAGGGCGAACGCACTGTCGAGCCGCCGACGCACCTCGGTAAAGACGGCGTCCGAGGCGCGAAGGCCCGCCCCTTCGGCGAGGCGGACCGAGGCGAGCCCCTCCGGCGACGCGCCGGCGCCGAGGGCCGCGAGTACCTCGGCGTCGCTCATGCGCGCGGTGGTGCCGAATCCCCGGAGGGCCGCCGGTGCCACGCCGCGCGGTACCGGCAGCCGGAGGGTGGCGGCGTAGCGCGCCACCGCCCAGCGGTCGCTGGCGGAGAGCGAGTGCTCGAAGGGGACCATCGCGGTGCCGGCAGTGCCGATCGTGATCCGGCGGTAGAAATCGAGCGGGGAGCTGGTGCGAAGGCGCAGGGCGTCGGCCAGATCCGCCGGCTTGGGGGTGAGCGCCGCCGCCTGGGGCCCGTCGCCATGCCCCAGCACGCCGTGGCAGGCGGCACACGCCGCTGCGTACACTTCGCGCCCCCGCGCGAGCGACGGAGTTTCCGCCGGAATCTCGTCCAGCCCGATGCCCAGATCCCGTCCCAGCTCGTCCACCATGCGCGCCACCCGATCCGCGACGGAATCGGGATCCGCGCTCCGGGAGACCAGCAGGTCGATCGAATCGAGCGCGAGGCTGATCCGGCCACCCACCGCAGCGGGCAGCCGGGCCGCATTTCTCCGCGCTTCCGTCAGGAAGAGCTTGGCCTCGCTCACCTCCTCGGAGGCGATTACTCTCCCGCCGCTGACGCCCAGGCGGTACTCCCCGGCCGCAAGTTGGGCGGTGGCAGCGAGCCGGCGGGCGGACGCGGCGGGATCCTGGGCGGCAGCAATCCCGGGAGTCCCAGCGAGGCCAAGAGCCCAGGCCAAGTTGATGAGAATGATTCTCAAATGATTTTCTCGCATCAGCTGACAAAGTAGATCGGCGTTATCGGAATTCCAAGGCGGGTGACTCAGTCTTGCTCGATCAGAGCCACCGCCCCGGCCGTCCGTTCGGTGTGCGAGAGCGAAAGCGAAATCCGGACCGCACCGGCCTCCGCCGCAAGCCGTGCGGCATCGCCGTGGAGCAGGATCGTCGGGCGACCATCACCGTTGCGCGCCACCTCGATGTGGCGCCAGCGCACCTCCCGCGCCCCCGGCACGCTCTGCAGCGCCTTGTAGACCGCTTCCTTGGCCGCCAGCCGGACTGCCAGATGCTTGGCCGGCCGCTCGAACCGGAGGACATACTCCCGCTCCGCCGGGGTGAGCACCCGGTCGAGCAGGCGGTCGCCCCAGCGGGTGAGCAGGCGCTCCGCTTCCTTCACATCCACCAGATCGATGCCCAGTCCGATCACCGTCACGGGAGGTTCCAGATCCACTCGGCCGCCGGACGCAGCCAGTCGGGCACGGGGAGAAAGCCGCCCAGGACGAGGCCGAGCCAGGTGACCAGGGCAATGAGGACCGCGCCGGAGGCGATGAGCGGAGCCCAGGGGCGGCGCCAGGCACGAATCTGGGCGCCGCGGGCGTCCCACGCGGCAAGCTCGCTTCGCGCCGTGGCGACCAGGCCATCCCAGGCGCCCTCGACCTCGCCGGCAGTCTGGCGCACCGCGTCATGCCACTGCGCGGCACTCGCGTTCATGCGCGCGGCGGCCGCCTCCAGCCCGATGCCCTGGGCGGCGAGCCGCGCCGAGAGCACGCTCCGATCGTCCGGCGTCGGAAGTCGCGGCGGGAGCTTCTTGGCCGGGAGTCGCGCGATCCGCGCAGCCTCCTTGAGCCGGCGCTCGATCTCGGCGGTGAGCGCCGAGAGCGCGGCGGTAACCGCCTTGCCCCAGGCGTCGAGCCAGGCACCGGGACCCAAGGCTGCGCGGGCAGCTTCGGTATCGCCGGACGCAAGCGAACGTCGCGCCGCCCCGGCCGACTCGAACAGCGCGCCGAGCAGCTCCATCCGGGCGGGCTCGAGCAGCGTGGCCAGCTGATTGGTGCTTTCCGGAGGCGTGATCAGCCGCCCCAGCAGCGGGCCCAGCTCCGGCAGGCCCGGGGGCGGATTCGAGCCGCTCATCTCCGTTCCCAGGTGGGCGGCTCACCGGCCAGCTCGGCCAGCGCCAGCGCGGCGGGGCGTCCGGTGCGCGCTGCGTATCGGTCGGCGAAGA
>JBGPEJ010000305.1:0-2884 GCA_041482775.1 Gemmatimonadota bacterium
CCCCAGCGTGGTGCGGTTGTCGAAGAGGACCACCAGGATCACCCGCCGCGCCACGTCCGCCAGGTAGAGCGAGTCCTTTTCCCCCTGGTGGAAGAGGGCGCCGAATTCGTTTTCTCCCAGCATCCGCGCCAGCTGGTCGTTGGCGCTGAAGTCCGCCGCGGTCAGCGAGGCGAAGGCCACCGGATCGAAGCGCGGCTCTTCCCCCACCGTCGCCAGCATCTGTCCGGTCCGGTCCACCAGCAGCGCGGTCCGCGCGTTGGCCTCCCGGAGCAGGCTGTTGAGCAGGGCTCCGATCCGGGCGGCATCCTCCTCGCGGAACGACCAGCTCGAGGCCCCGCTCACTGGAGCGCCAGCTCCAGCTCGCGCGCCACGCGGGCGGCTCGGCGGCGGAGCGCCGGATGCTTTTCCCACGCCAGGTAGTCCCGCAGCAGCGTGACCGTCTCCGCGCCCGGGTGCCCGGCCAGATAGCCCAGCGCCGCGTGCCGGCGCCGTACTCGCGAGCTGAACAGCGCGGCCTTGTGGCGCTCGAGGTAGCGCCGGCTGAGCGTCCATCCGGCGGCCACACCGGCGGTGGCGGCGAGCAGCACCCACAGCCCGCGGGCCCGGCTCACGGGACCTCCTGCCGCGCGTCCAGCGCGTGGCTCAGTGTGACCCCGTCGATGTATTCGAGATCGCCGCCGACCGGCAACCCGCGCGCGAGCCGCGTTACCCGCACCCCGGTCCCCTCCAGCAGAGCGTGAATGTAGGTGGCCGTGGCTTCGCCCTCCAGGGAGGGATTGGTGGCAAGGATGACTTCGCGCACCGCCCCTTCGGCCACCCGCCGCCGGAGCAGATCCAGCCGGAGCTGCTCCGGCCCCACCCCCTCCAGGGGCGAGAGCCGCCCTCCCAGGACCAGGTACCTCCCCTTGAACGCCGTGGCCCGTTCGACCACCGCTACCGCAGACGGTTCTTCCACCACGCACAGGAGCGAGGGATCCCGGCGCGGATCGGTGCACACCGTGCAGCGCTCCTCCTCGGTAAAGTTGCCGCACTCGGCGCAGGGATGCACCCGGGTGGCGACCGCGGACAGGGAGGCCGCGAGCCGATCGGCGCGCTCTCTCGGTTGCTGGAGGAGGTGAAAGGTGAGCCGCTGGGCCGTCTTTGGGCCGATTCCCGGCAGGCGGGCGAGCTCGGTGACCAGCTCGTCGATTGCGCCCACCGGCCTCAAAGCGCGGCGAGAGGGTTGGGAGGGAGCTTGCGCATTTCGGCCTGCACCAGATCCGCGGCGCGCCGCTGGGCCTCCGCGATGGCCCCCACGATCAGATCGGCGAGGAGCTCGGGGTCCCGGCCGGTGAACGCTTCGGGATCGATGGTGAGGGATCGGACCAGCCCGCGACCGTCCACCCGGACCCGGATCAGGCCCGCGCCCGCAGTGGTCTCTATGGTGCGGTCGGCGAGCTCGGACTGGAGCTGCTGGAGCCGCCCCTGCACCTGCGCACCGAGCTGGAAGAGCTGCTGAAGATCGGCCATGTTATCCCTCGTCTACGATCTCCAAATCTAACTCATCGGCCGCCGTGTCGAGGGCGGGGTCGAGGCGCCGGAGCCGCTCCAACCGTTCCGAGCGGAGTCCCTCCCCGGTGATTCGCTGGGGCCGCGCGCCGGAGGCGCGGGACGGATCCTCGATCACCACGCTCACCTTGATCGGTCCGGTGAACCGCGCGGCCAGGAGCTCCTCGACCGCGCCGAGCTGCCGCTTCAACCCCTCGACCAGCACCGCGTGATCGGCGCCCGCGCTAAGGCGCACCGCGCCTTTCTCGACGGCGCTCGGCGTGGCCGCCGCGAGCGCCTCGCCAAGCAGGGGCTTTCGCTCCCGCGCGGCGGCCAGAATAGCGGGCCATTCGGCCAGGAGCGCCGGCAACGAGAGTGCGGAGGGCGGGGCGTTTGCACGGGCGGCCGGCGGGGGAGTTGCCGGCGGGGCGGCGGAGCGGCCGGCCGGCATGCCGGCGATGACTGCCTCCAAGTCCACCACGCGATCCATCAGGGTCCACTTGAGCAGCAGGGTCTCGACCACCAGGCGCGCGGTGGCCGAGCGGCGGATCGAGGCCTCCGCGTCCGCCAGAAGCGAGAGCATGCGGACCAAGTCCGCTGCGCCCAGCCGGCCCACGGCGCCCGACACCGCCGAGCGGATGGTGTCGGTCAAGCCCTCGGGCTCGGCCGCGTTCTGCAGCATGAGCACCGCGCGGAGCAGATCCGCGGCGCCCACCATGAACTCGGCCAGATCGGCTCCGGCGTTGACCAGACGGTCGACCAGCCGGAATACCCCGGGGGTATCGCGCTCCACGATCAACCGGAGGAGCTCGGCGTATTCCTCATCACCAATCAGGCCGAGCACCTGCCGGACCGCCGCCGCGGTGATGGGCCCCTCGCCGAAGGAGAGGCATTGATCGAGCACCGAGAGCGCGTCCCGCATCCCGCCGTCGGCGTACCGCGCAATCAGCGCCAGCGCGTCGTCCTCGGCGGCGAGCTTCTCGAGGGCAAGCACCTGGCTCAACCGTCCCCGAATCGGGCCGGGGCCGATGCGGCGGAAATCGAAGCGCTGGAGCCGGGAGAGCACCGGGGCGGCGGTGGCCGCGATTTTCTGGGGCTCGGTGGTGGCGAACACGAACACGACTCCAGGCGGCGGCTCCTCCAGGATCTTGAGGAGGGCGTTCCAGGCCTCCCGAGTGAGCATGTGCGCCTCATCCACGATGTACACCTTGTGGCGCCCTTCCTGGGACGCGGCGTACATGGCCCGCTCGCGGAGGTCGCGCGCATCGTCGACCCCGCGGTTGCTCGCGGCGTCGATCTCCACCACGTCGAGATTGGCGGAGCCGGCCCAGACCCGCTCGCAGCTGGGGCAGAGGCC
>JBGPEJ010000306.1:0-2871 GCA_041482775.1 Gemmatimonadota bacterium
CGGCGAGGAGCATCGCGAAGAGCGCGACGACCGTCTTGCCGGTTCCCACGTCACCCATGAGCAGCCGGTGCATGCGCTCGTTGCCGATCATATCGGCGAACGTCCGGCGGATGGAACGGCGCTGGCCCGCGGTCAGCTCGAAGGGCAGCGACTCCTTGAGTGCGGTGGTGAGGTGCTTGCGGTTCTCGAACCGCGGTCCCTTGGGCGACGACTTCGTGAGATGACGGGCGCGGGTGACGACCAGCTGGAGGTCGAGGAGCTCGTCGAACGCCAACCGGCGGCGTCCTTCTTCCACCCGCTCGAGCGACTCCGGGCGGTGCAACGCGAGGAACGCCTGCCCCAACGCGGGCACCCGCACCTCGCGGCGCAGCTCCGCGGGCAGGATGTCCGTCGCGGCACCCAGGATCGCGTCGAGGTGATCGGCGACGATGCGGCGGATCTGGCGGTGACTGAGTCCTTCGGTGGCCGGGTAAATGGGAAGGACCATCCCCTCCTGTCCCTTCTGTCCTTCCTGTCCGTCTTCTTCCCCGGCTTCCGCCAGGACGATCTGCTCCCGGGGGACGACATGCCGGCCGTGAAAGAACCTCACCGGTCCAGTGACCAGCAGGAGCTGGCCGGCGCGGATGGTGCGCTCGAGGAAGGCCTGACCCGGCCACGCGCATTCGATCACGCCCGAATCGTCCCGGAGAATCGCGCGGAAGATGCGCAGACGCTTGCGGGTGGGAATCACTCCAGTCGAGACCACTCGACCGACCAGCGTCACCTCGCTTCCAACGCGCGCCCGCGCGACCGGCGTGACGCTGGTCGCATCCAGGTAGCGATGCGGCGTGTGATACAGCAGGTCTTCGACGGTGCGGATGCCGAGACGGGCCAGCGACTCCGCACGGCGTGGCCCTACGCCCTTGAGGAATTGAACCGGGGTGTCGAGATGCAGTGCCGGCATGGTCGGGGCCCGGCCGCCTACTCGCTGCCCCCGAGCAGCGCTTCCGCGAAACGCTTCGGATCGAAGACCTCGAGATCGTCCGCCTGCTCCCCGGTGCCCAGGAACCGGATCGGAACGGCGAGCTCCCGCCGGAGCGCCACCACGGCGCCGCCCCGTGCCGTCCCGTCGAGCTTGGTCACGATGAGACCGGTGGGGGCCACCGCCTCCGAAAAGAGCCGGCCCTGCTGCACCGCGTTCTGACCCACGGTGCCGTCGAGCACCAGGAAGGTTTCCTGCGGCGCGCCGGGGAGCTTTCGGGCGATCACTCGCACGACTTTGCGGAGCTCCTCCATCAGCCCCTCCTGGGTGTGCAGCCGCCCCGCGGTATCGACGATGACCACCGTGGCGCCTCGCGCCTCCGCCGCGGCGATGGCGTCGAACGCGACGGCGGCGGGATCGCCGCCTGCTGCACCCGAGACGCAGGGCAGGCCCAGCCGCTCGGCCCACACCTCCAACTGGGCCACGGCGCCGGCGCGATAGGTGTCCGCGGCGGCCAGGAGCACCCGGTCTCCCTCACGGGTGAGCCGCCGCGCCAATTTCGCAATGGAGGTGGTCTTCCCCGACCCGTTCACTCCGGCCACCAGCACCACCGTCAGCCCCGCGGCCGCGCGGCGGATCGCTCCCGGATCACCCGGACTCTCCAGCAGCTCGGCGATGCGCCGCTCCAGCGCGGCGCGGAGATCATCCTCGCTCCTGAGCCTCCCGCGACGGACACCCTCCTCCAGCAGCTCGACTAGATCGGTGGTGGCGGAAACGCCGAAGTCGGATTCCAGCAGCAGCCGCTCCATCGCTTCGATGTCCGCGGCCTTGAACCCGCGCACCAGCGTGCCCACGTCGGTCAGGGCAACCCGCTTGAGCCGGGCCCAGAGGCCGAGCTGCTTCGGTTCGGTAACCCGGTCCCGCTTCATCGGAGCCCCAACCGGCGCCGGGCCAGCCATTCCCCGGCGAACGCTACGACCGCCAGGCCGAAGAGCGAGAGCCAGGTGCGGACCGGCACCCGATTGGCTCCGGCGGACGCCGATGCCTCGCGGGCCACCAGGGTGCGCGGGGCCGGAAGCCACTCGCTCGAATACTCCTCCACCACCAGGGTGCCCTCCCCTCCGCCTCGCAGCGAGTACCGCCACACTCCCGGCGACAGGAACACTTCCGCCTTTCCCGCGCCGTCGAAGACCAGGGTGTCACGCCGAATCGGGCCGGACCCGGAGAACTCGATCTCCACCGGGCGGGGCGCTCCGCCCCCGCTCCACTCGAAGGTGGCCGGCCGGCCGCGCTCGACCACATCGCGGCGGAGGTAGGCCCGCCCGGCGGAGCTGTCTGCTCCGCGCAGGAGCCACGACACCGAGGCGGACACCAGCGACCGATAGGCCTGCTCGCTTGCGCCACCCTGAAATCGCCACCGCCAGAGTCCCTCGACGCCCACGACGATCCGACGGACCCCGGCGGAGTCGTGTCCCACGAGCGCCGGCCGGGATGCTCCGCGCCGGCCCGCCTGAGCGCTCATGCCGATCCAATCCCGGCCTCCCGGTGTGAGATCCGCGATCGCGGTTCCCGGCGGGAACGAATCCGGGGCGAGTCCGGCAAAGGCTCCGCTCACCGGCGTGGCGGGCCCAACCGAGAGATACCAGTCTCCGGCGGCGCCGGAGCGCTGACCGGACGATCCCCAGATCCAGCGCCCGCGGGCATGGCTGGTCTGCAGCGCCGCCCCGCCGGTTCCCGGTGCGCCCAGGGTAACCACGAGGTCGGCCCGCCGGATTGCCTCGTTGACTTCCGCCGTCGGCACCGGCCTCAGGTCTCCCTCTCGACGCCAACGTCCGCGCTCCATTTCCAGGTAGCCGCGGACCGGGAGCGCCGCCACGTCCCTGAGGGTTTCGAGCAGGAAGCGGGATTCC
>JBGPEJ010000307.1:0-2854 GCA_041482775.1 Gemmatimonadota bacterium
GATCCCGCGGCCGCCGCCTGGCGCGAGCTCCTCGACGGGGCGTACGCGAATCTGAGCGAGCTCTGCCGGCTGGCCCGCGACTACGCCGCGAACCTCGATGACGACCCCGCCCGGCTGGCGGAGCTGGAGGCCCGCCGGGATCTGATCTACCGCCTCAAGCAGAAGTACGGCGTCAGCCTCGAAGCGGTGCTCGATACCGCCGACCGCTCCCGGCGGGAGCTCGATCTGCTTGACACCGCCGATCTCGATCTGCGGACGCTTGGAGCTCGACGCGCGGCCCTGCAGAAAGTGGTGGTCGCCGTGGCGGCGGACCTCAGCGCCAAGCGGAGCGTCGCCGCCGAGCGGCTGAGCCGAGGCGTCAACCGGCTCCTCCCCAAGCTCGGTCTCTCGGGAGGGCGGCTGGCGGCCGCTCTCCCGCGGCTTCCCGAGTCCGGCGCCACCGGAGCCGAGGCGGTCCAGCTGCTGGTACAGCTCAACGCCGGAATGGAGGAGCGGCCGCTCGCGAAGGTTGCCTCGGGGGGCGAGCTCTCCCGACTCATGCTGGCGCTCAAGGTGGTGCTCGCGCGGCACGACGCCGTACCGAGCCTGGTGTTCGACGAAGTGGATCAGGGGATCGGTGGGGAAGTGGCCACCCAGGTGGCCAGCGCGCTCGCCGAGGTCGCCGCCCGCCACCAGGTGCTGGTCATCACCCACCTGCCGCAGATCGCGGCGCGGGCTGACCGCCACCTCGTGGTCTCCAAGCGGGCCAAGGCGGGGGTTGCCACCAGCGATGTGGAGTGGATCCACGGCGAGGACCGGGTTGCGGAGCTGGCCCGAATGCTGGGCGACCCCGACGGCGATACAGCCCGCCGCCACGCGTTGGCGCTGCTGGGAGCGGCCCGCTAGGCCTCAGCCGTACTTTCGGTCGCTCCGACGCTTCAGCCTATGGAAATCGGCGGTAGAGGCGTAGGCCGAAACTCACCGTCTGCCGCGCTGGCACTTGGCCCTCGCTGGAACTGGAGATCATTTCCCATCGGAGAAAAGCGTCCATCGGTAGGCGGGAGCGGTTCTCGGTTCGGGCGCCCGGATTGGCGTAGCTCACTCCGGCGGAAAGCACCGTCGCGTTCTGCTTGGAGCCGATCGCCAGTACGCTCAGATCGGCGCCTGCGATCGGGGGCTGGTTCGGCACGTAGCTGTAGCGGTCGAGGCCTTTCGACCAGAACCTGATACCGACCGAGAGGGCGAGGGTGGACGCGATTCGCACGAACGGCTCCAGCGACCCTTCGACGATCTCACCCGGATCCCGCTCGACCGCGGCCAGCGTGTTGGCCGGCGCGATCGGCTGATCAGGCGGGCTCACCCGCCGGTCCAGGCGGCCGGGCAGCTGCAGCACGTACCGTCCGGTCAGCCGGGCGCCGAGCTTCCCGTGCGTCACGTCGGTTACCAGATCACCCTGCACATCCGGCTGCCGATCTCCGGTCGAGAGATCGAAGAAACTGTCGGGGCGGTCGAGTTTGCCGGTCCGGAGCCGAACCAGGCCCTGGAGGGTGGAGCGGATGGCCAGTCCGCCATGGGCCGGCTGGTGGTCGAGCCAGCCGAACGCGGCTCCGACCTCGATGTCGCCGATGGAGGTCAGGAGGGGAGGGTGGAAGGGCTGCGCGCCGATCGGGCCGGTCGTGGCCGTGGTGTACCCCTCGAAGCCGGCGCTGCCGATACGGGTCGAGGGAAGCGCCGGCGGGGCGCTGAACCCGTCGATCAGCAGGCTGTCCCTGAGCCGGGCGCGGAGCGAATCGATGCTGCCGTTGAGCGCCCCGGCGGCGGGCGTGCCGGTGAGCGGAAGGAAGTTCTGGGCGTCGTACAGCTGCCGCAGATTGGTCTGCAGCGCGGTGCCGCGGGCCAGGGTCGCCACCGCGATCGCCTTGGCCCCCGGAATGGTGTCGTAGTAGGGGGTCTGCAGCCGGGACTGCAGGGTGGTGAGCGCAGTGAAGAGCTGTCCGAAGAAAAGCGCCGACTTCGCCTGGCCGGTCGGGTCACCGAAGAGCGGATCGGCCGGGTTGAATCCCGCCGTGGCGTTGGTCGAATCCAGCCGGAGCACCTCCTGCACCCGGATCCGCACGATCGGCACGTTTCCGAAGATCGTGAGCCGCCGGGTCAGGCCGTAGGCCGCGCCCAGGTTCGCGGTGCCGACATTGACCAGCATCGACGAGGAGGTGCTGCCGAGCGAGAGCGAAAGCGCCTGCACGCCGGTTACCCGGCGCAGCGCATCCTCCGCGGAGGCCAGGGGAGCCAGCCACCGCCCGTCCGCCGTCTCGCGAATGAAATCGCTGGCCGCGTCCTGCTTGACTCCGCCGAGGTATCGCTGATCCCAGTTGTCGAACCGCCCGCCGAAATCCAGGCGGAGCAGTCCTCGCGGCACGGTGGGCGGCGGAAGTTGAGCCGGAAGAGGAGCGGCCGCGAGGGCAGCAAGCAGGGCGAGCGCGCCGAGCGGCCGGGGCAGGGTCATGGAAGCCGCAAATTCGCCGGTTGGGCGCCGCAATGCCAGCCTTCGCGCGCCGCCCTTGGAGGCGTCTCCGGCGGAGGGTATTCTCCCTTGGCACGCCGGGGTGGCGAAACTGGCAAACGCAAGGGACTTAAAATCCCTTGGGCCTCGGCCCTTGGGGGTTCGATTCCCCCCCCCGGCATTCGCAACCCACGAGCTGCGAGCCCATGACGCCGACGGTACCCGACGCGCCATCGCCCCCGGGCGCCGATGATGCCTGGCTC
This sequence comes from Gemmatimonadota bacterium, assembly GCA_041482775.1. Classification (GTDB taxonomy): domain Bacteria; phylum Gemmatimonadota; class Gemmatimonadetes; order Gemmatimonadales; family GWC2-71-9; genus JABFSM01. The sequence continues at coordinate 2,743 of JBGPEJ010000307.1, forward strand.
CTCCAGGTCAGCGATCCGCACCACAAGACGTTCCTCGGCGGCCCTCGCTCGCGGCTCTCCGAGCTGGCCCGGGTGTGCCGGATCGCCGCGGAGTTCATCCGGGGGTTTCGCC
>JBGPEJ010000308.1:0-2791 GCA_041482775.1 Gemmatimonadota bacterium
ATCGCCCAGAATGCCGGGATGGAAGGCTCCATCGTCCTGGCCAAGGTGCGGGAGTCGAAGGACAAGAACTTCGGCTACAACGCCCAGACCGATGTGTACGAGGATCTGGTCAAGACCGGGGTCATCGATCCGACCAAGGTGACCCGGACGGCGCTGCAGAACGCGGCGTCGATCGCCGGGCTCTTGCTCACCACCGAGTGCGTGGTGGTGGAGCGGAAGGAAGAGAAGCCGGCGGCGATGGGTGGTCCTCCGGGTGGCGGGATGGGTTGGATGTACTAAGCCCAAGGTCCGGGCTTAGACGAGGTGAACCGGGGGCAGGGGAGAGATCTCCTGCCCCTGGTGTGTTTTCGGGGACTGGAGTGCAGCATTCTTACCGGTTAGGCACACGCGACTGAGACTATGTCTCGAATCCTAGATTCCCATGACCTCTGTCAAGGAGCGCTCCTCGCTCTCAAGCATGCTGAGGGCCGAGCCTCGCCTCGCCGTGCTCGCGGAAAACTGAGGCTCCGCTCGTTCAATTGATCCGCACCGTGCCGGGGTTCCGCACCACGAAGGGAAATCCCCGGTTCGAACAGATGCTCAAGGGCGGCTGACCACGACCGCCCGCCTCGCTCCCCTTGACATTCGATGTATGCCGTCCCATCGTATACCTCGACCTTCGATGGGAACCGCCGGATGGCCAGGCCTCCGCTTGATCTGCTCCAGGGTACCCTCGATCTCCTGATGCTCAAGACCCTGAGCTGGGGGCCGGCCCACGGCTACTCGATCGCCCGTTGGATCGAGCAGCTGACCGGCGACACCCTGCAGATCGGCGAGGGCTCGCTGTATCCCTCCCTGCATCGGCTCGAGGAGCGCGAGTGGATCGAGGCGGAATGGCGGGTGTCCGAGCATAACCGTCGGGCCAAGTTCTACCGCCTCACCGCCAAGGGCCGCCAGCAGCTCCGCGCCGAGACGAGTGATTGGATGGGCTTCGTCGAAGCAATGAGCAAGGTTCTGAAAGCCTCCGAACAGCCGAGCTGACGCGACGGATGCCCGAACCTGGCGGCTGGCGCCGGTACCTGCGTTTCTGGCAATCCGACATCCGGGAGGACGTGGAGGCGGAGCTGCGCTTCCACCTGGAAATGCACGAGCGCGACCTGCTGGCCGCCGGACGCAGTCCCGCCGTAGCGCGCGAGGAGGCCGAGCGCCGGTTCGGCGAGCTGCGGCGGGTTCACGACGCCTGCATCGCCATCGACACCAGACGCCGCCAGCGGGTCCGCCGGCGGGAGGTATTGGGAGACATGTGGCAGGATCTGCGGTTTGCGCTCCGCACCTTGCGCAAGAGTCCCGGCTTCACCCTCATCGCCGTCCTCTGTGTTGGCCTGGGGGTCGGCGTCACCACCACCATCCTGAGCGCGGTCAACGCCATTCTCGTCCGCCCGCTCCCATATCCGGAGGCGGACCAGCTGGTGGCGGTCTACTCGCGGCTCACCCGGGGCGCCGAGCGGGAAGGCGGCATCAACATCTCCTACGAAGACTTCGTCTCGTGGCGCGACGACAACCGCCGCTTCGCGCAGATGGGGATGTATACCTGGAATGCGCTGGCCTTTTCCGGAGAGGGGGAACCGGAGCGGGTGAACGGCGCCACCGTCACCGCCAATCTGTTCCCGCTGCTCGGCATCGCGCCGATGCTGGGTCGGGGCTTCCTTCCCGAGGAGGAACACAAGGGGCGGGAGCGGGTGGTGCTGCTGGGCCATGGCCTCTGGCAGCGCCGCTTCGGTGGCGACCGCGCCATCGTCGGGAAGACGATTCAGGTCGACGGGGCGCCGACCCAGGTGATCGGCGTGATGCCGCAGGGCTTCGCTTTCCCCGACCGGGGAGAGGCCTGGGTGCCGATGGCCATCGAGGTCTACGCTCAGGGTCGTGGCAACCGCGGGTATGCCGGCGCGATAGGCCGGCTCAAGCAAGGCGTGACCGTTGCGCAGGCCCAGCAGGACCTCGACGTCATCTCCAGGCGGCTGCAGCAGGAGTTCTCCCGTGACAACTTCGGCTGGGACGCGGAGGTGATCTCGCTGCGCCAGGACCTGGTGGGCGACCTGCGTCGGCCGCTGCTGATCTTCCTGGGCGGCGTCGGCTTCCTGCTGCTGATCGTCTGCGCCAACGTCGCCAACTTGATGCTGACCCGGGGTGCCACCCGGCAGCGGGAAATCGGCGTGCGGGTGGCCATCGGCGCCGGACGCGGCCGGCTGGTGCGCCAACTCCTCACCGAAAGCCTGGTGCTCGCGGCCGCCGGCGGGCTCCTCGGGCTTGGCCTGACCGTCGTGGGGATCCGGCTCTTCGGCCTCGCGATTCCCAACGGGCTGCCCTGGTACATCCCGCTCCGGCTCGACGGCGCCACCCTCGGCATCACCCTCGGCCTCTCCGCGCTGACGGGCATCCTGTTCGGGCTGATCCCCGCCTTCCGGAATACCGACATCAACCTTGCCGGCGCGCTGCGCGAAGGCACCGGGGGGTCCGGGGAGGGACGCCAACGGGTCCGGCTGCGCGGCAGCCTGGTGGTGGTCGAGGTGGCGCTCTCCCTGGTGCTGATGATCGGCGCAGGGTTGCTGCTCAAGAGCTACCGGGCCTACACCCGTACCGAGCTGGGGTTCGACCCGAAGGGGGTGCTGACGTTCCGGATCACCCTGCCCGACGCGAAGTATCCCCGGAACCAGCAGCGGAGCCTGTTCTACTCCCAGCTGCTGGAACGGCTCGCCGCGCTTCCCGGGGTCGAGCGGGTGGGGTCCGCCAGCGGCATTCCGTTCAGCGGCTG
>JBGPEJ010000309.1:0-2783 GCA_041482775.1 Gemmatimonadota bacterium
AGGAGGACTACCGCAGCGACCGCGCGGCGCCGCGGTGCCAGGGCAAACAGCGCCGCCCCGATCCACAGCAGCAGCAGCGCGGCCAGGTAGCATTCGCCGGCGTCGATCGGCCAGGACCGCCCGCCGCGGCGGATGAGCTCGTGCTCCCGGGCCAGCGATCCCCAGAGTGCCACCACCCGCGGGTCGCGCGGAGCAAGGGCCCGGGCCGCCAGCAGGGCGGCCACCGCCTGGGCGTCCCGCCGGGCCATGAATTCCGCGGCGGCGAGATCGTACCAGTGGCTCGACACGCTGGGGAACCTTGTCGCCTCGGCACGGAACGCCTCCGCCGCCGCACCGTACGCCGCCCTGTTGTACAGCTCGATGCCCGGCTGTCCCTCCAGCCGCTCCGGCGACGAGAGCACCAGGAGGCCGCCCAGGAGCCCGAGCATGACCCGGCCGGACGCCCGCCTAACCCGGGCCGGCACGCGGCGCAGGGCCGCCTCGATGGCGTGTTGCAATTCCGGCGGCGCCTGTCCGGCGCCCCGGGGGCCGAATCGTTCCGCTTCGACTGCAAAATGCAGCTGCACCAGACGCTCGGCACCCTCCCGATCCACTCCCGCCGAGCGAAGCGCCGCGGAGAGCGCCCCGGCGGATGCCCGGGTTCCCGCCGGGGCCAGCGCACCGAGCAGCGCATCGAGCCGCGCCGAGGAATCCGGCTCGATCCGCGGTGCGACGCGCCGGGTACCGCGCCGGCGGAGCGACCCGGCCCCGGCGGCCGCCACGATCGGAACCGCGACCAGGAGTACGAGTACTACGACAGGGAGGCCGATGATCCGGTCGGCCAGGGAAGCGGGCCCCGGTTCCTCGAGCGGAGGCGGCTCCCGGCGATCCGCGATCGGCGCCGCGTCGAGCACCGGAACGACGATGCCGGGCGCGCGGGCCACCCGGTATGCACCCTGGTTCGGATCGAAGAAGGCGTAGTCGAGCGGCGGGAGGGAAAGGCTCCCGGCTGAATCGGGCACCACCGCAAAGCGGAACCGCTTGGTGCCGCCGAGACGAAGCCCGGTGAGCCGGGGATTCTCCTCAGTGCCTTCCTCATACACCCGGACGCCGGCGGGCCAGGTAACCCGCGGCGTGGGCCAGAGCGGGAGGTTCCCCGCCCCGCTCACCTCAATGGTGACCGGCAGGACCGAGCCGGAGCGGGCGGAGCCCTGTCCCAATTGGTATTCAATGGTGAAGTCGCGGGCCACCGGGCCGTCGAACCCGGGCGGCCGGCTCCCGTCCGGGAGGGGCCGCACCACGAGGGTGAGCGGAGGACTGTCGGCAATCTGCCGAGACTCTTCGCTGAAATACTGGCGCCCGCTCGGCTGCATCCAGGTGAGCCTGGCGGGCGGGATCGGGACCGCGCCGGGGTTGAGCGGGTAGACCGTCTGGAAACCGACGAAGAGATCGTACGCCTCACCATCCACCACGCGGCTGGCCACTGCACCGGGAACCGCCGAGCGCGGCGTGGACCATACTCCCGGCAGCGCGGGCGGCGTCAGGGTGGGCGGCTGGCGGAGTCGGAGGCGGAGCCCCCGGGGGAGCCACGCCGCGGTGAGCACATTCACCTGATCGCCGGCGTACACCTGCTCGCTGGAGACGACGGTGAACACCGAGGGCGGGCCGTTCTTCGGCGGGGGCACCCGGGGAATGAGGGCCATGAGATCGGGGTCGAGCCCGGTGCCGCCGCTCCCCGCCGCGCTGGTAACCGCCACCGACTCGGTGGGGGAGAAAACCGACGCTTCGCCCTGCTCGACCCGAATCGGCCCGACCTGCCAGTTACCCACCTGCTCGGCGCGAAGCCGCAGCTCCAGGGTGAAGGCGCGGGTGGCCTCCCGGGTTCCGGTGACGACGTCGGTGCGCTCGCGGCGTTCGATCAGGGCAAAGCCGTCGAGGGCGGGCAGATCCACGCGGAACGCGGCGGTGGAATGCCCCACCGCACGGAGCGTATAGAGGATTTCCTCGCCCACGCCCACCCGGGCCCGGTCCACCGACGTGGTAACGTCGAGGGTCGGTCCCTGGATGAGGAGCGCAGCGAGCAGCGAGAGCATCACCAATCCTTTGCCACGGCGCTCTGCGCCAGCCGCCGGCGCCGGGCCTGATCGACCCGGACCTCACGCTCGGTGCGGTCTACCGAGTTGAGGATCTGTTCCGCTTCCGCCTGCGAGAGCGCTCCACCGCTGGGGCTCGGCGTGGGCGGCGCCTGCTTGGGGGGAGTGGGCGGGGGCTTGCTGCCGCCACCTCCGCTGGGGGGCGGGGTCCGCTGCTGCACCAGCTCCAGATTCCATTTGGTGGCCTGAGAGCCGGGTGCCAGCAGCAGCGCCTCCCGGAAGCGCTGGGCGGCGAACTCCTCCAGCTCGGCGCGCTTGGAGGTGTCGGCCCGGGATTCCAGCAGCGCCGCCAGGCCCAGGTTGTAGAGGGCGCGGAACCGCAACGACGGATCGAGCGAGCGGGACGGCAGAGTGAGCCACTCGCGCGCCGCGGCAAGCTGTCCCCGCGCCAGCGCGGCGGTGCCGGCGTTGAAGAGGGCGGTATCCCCCACCGGGCGCCGGGCGGCGTCAGCCACGAACGCGAGCGCTGCTCCCGCGGTATCACCGCGGCGGAGCAATCGGTCTCCCGCGGATGGCCGCTGCGCCGCACCGCGCCCCGCCGATCCCAGGGCGAGGACCACCACGGCCAGCGCGGGCCCCCGGCGTCGCAGCGCCTGGACCCCGAGCAGCAGCGTCGCGGCGAGCGCAAACATCCAGCCCCTCGGCGTCAAG
>JBGPEJ010000310.1:0-2765 GCA_041482775.1 Gemmatimonadota bacterium
ATGAACCGAGGTCGTGCGCTGGTCATCCGCATTTCCTTCCCGGCGGGTCGTACCAGTCCCACTGTTTGGACGGCCCGGCCTTCCGCTCACCCTTGTAGAGCTCGAAGCCCAGGAACGTGGCGCTCACGCCCACGTTGAAGTTGGCCACCAGCTGCTCGTGGGAGCACTGGATGATCCCGGTGGTACCGGTGAAGGTGGAACCCGACGCCACCACCACATCGAAATAGCCGGTGATGTTGCTGCCGATGATCCCGAAGCCCAGGGCGATCCGGGGCACCTGGAGCGCGATCATCAACCCCGACACCCCGATGCCGGTGATCTTCTCCTCGGGGCCCTTCTGGGCGTCGGCGGCCGGCTCGCCGGCCTCCCCGCTCACCCCGCCCGGCGTGATGATGAGCGTGGCGCCCTTGGCGAAGTCGATGTGCCGGTGGCCGCTCGCCGTCGCGTGCCTGCTGGTGAGCGCCGGCTGGATCTGCGCGTTGACGCCCACCTCGAGGAACATCGGCAGCCCGCCCACGATGAGCGGCACCCGGAAGGTGACCGGAACTTCCAGATGGGTGTGCTTTGCCAGCACCGCCTCGTTGAGCCGGATGGCCCAGAAGATGTCGCCGATCAGGTGGAAGGCCGGATTCTCCAGCGACGCGCGGTCGAGCTTGCCCCCGGTGATCGAGATGTCGCCCTTCGACCGGAAGCCGGTGACTGTTCCCGCCGCGGTGACCTTGATCGCCGTCAGGGCGGTGAGCCCCGCCCACACCGACTTTGCCCCATCGGCAAAGCTGGTCGGCACCTTCGGCAGCTCCGGGAGCTTCGGCTTCGCGTCGGTCGAGTTCCGGCTCGGCTTGCCGTATTTCTTCTGGTACTGGGCCTCGGCGTCCTCCTCTTCCTTCTGGCGCTGCTGGTCCTCGCTGGTCTTGGGGATCGGCGACTTGAGGCCCGGGCCCGGCCCGCTGGTCATCTTGGTTTCGTCCCGGATCTCCTTGGCCTTCTTCTTCCCCGCCTCGGCCTCCTTGTCGCGGGCCTCCTGCTGCTTCTTGACCCAGTCGGCGAACTTGCCCCCCGCCTTGAAGGCGGGGTCGAACTCGCCGGGGAGCCCCACCGGCTCCTCGGCGTCCTGCCCCCAGGCGAACTGGGCGTAGAAATTGAGCGCGTCCTCCGCGGCGGCGCCGAAGGCCATCGCGACCCCGAACTCCCCCACCTTGAGCTTGAACGATTCGGTGTAGAGCGTGGGAGGATCGGACGCGGCGCTGTCGGGCTCCGCGGGTTCGGTGTCCGGCGGGGCGAACGAGGCGAAGCGGAAGAGCGGCCGACTCGGTGGCGGCACCCTGAACGACGCCTTGGTGAACTTGACCGAATCCTCCGGCTTGGGCACCCGCATCGCCATGGCGCCCTGGAGGAGGTGGGCCGGCGCGTCCCAGGTGATCCGCGCGTCGGTGACCGCATCGGTGAGCTGGGCTTCTTCCGAGCGCACCACAATTTCGTCGCCCACCTGGTCCACTCGGGTCACCTTCCGGATGGCGAGCCCCCAAACCAGCATTACCGAGCCGGGCTTGATTCGCTGCACCGCGGGCTCCTCGGCGTCGAAGCGCCAGGTGACCCCGTCCCAGCTGGTCGAGTGGAGGGAGCGAATGGCGGCGTTGCGCCCGATGACGACGGTCTGCGGGGCGTAGGTGACGTTGACCTGGGCGTTGGTGACGGTGTCCACGTAGCGGAGGTAGTGCTGCAGGGAGGCACGGTCGCCGCGGAGCATCACACCGGTCGGGAAGAGGACGCCGGGGGCAACGGAGGCCACCGCCGTTTCCGCCGAGCCGGGGCCGGAGGCCGGCGCGGCCTCCTTGGCGTGCTTACAGCCGGGGAGGGCGAGCAGGGCCAATAGTGCAGGCAGCCGGAACGCGGTGCGGTGTGACATCGATCCCCCGAGGCAAGGGACCCTGATGAGGCAGGCGACTGGACGTATATAAGTGCGAAACTTCGGCTGTCAAATAGTGGCTGCAAATCGCTTCAGTCGGGCGGCGGACGGGACCGTGGCGTCGGGCGGGCTTGGGCGGTTGTCCCCTCCGGGTGCTGGAGCCGCCGTCTCATTTCCGATGGTCATAACTCGTTCGAGTGGCCGGCTCCGCACCCATCGGTGACAGCCGCCCTACGCCCGCGCGCGCCAAGTCCTACCGCCGCGCCGCCCCAGTCCCGGCGAGCCGCGCGAGCAGCTCGCCCAGCTTATTGATCTCCTCGCCGTAGCGGGCCCAGTCCCCCGCGCGCTGGGCCGCGAGCGCCGCGTCGTAGTGGCGCCGCGCCTCCGCCGCCAGCGTGCGCAGCTCCGCCTCGCCCAGCGCGGGAGTCGCCGCGGCCGCGCCCGCGGCTCCGGTCGCCGCTGGTGGCGCGGGCTGATTCCGGGCTCCACCCCCGCCGCCGAAGAGCCGGGTGAGGCCGGCGTCCAGCGTTTCCTCCATCACCACCTGATTCTGATAGGCCACCACCACCCGCTTGAGCTCGGGAATCCGGCCGCCCTCGGCCTGGAGGTAAAGCGGCTGGACATAGAGCAGCGACTGCTCGATCGGAATGACCAGCAGGTCACCTCGGATGACCTTGGAGCCGCCCTGGTCCCAGAGCGAAACCTGCCGGGAGACCTCGGTGTCCTGGTTGATCCGATTCTCGATCTGCTGCGGCCCGAACACCAGGCTCTGCCGGGAGAGCCGGTACACCCGGAGCTTCCCGTACACCGCGCCGTCATTCCGCGCCACCATCCACGCCGCCAGGTTGTCCTTCCCCCG
>JBGPEJ010000311.1:0-2755 GCA_041482775.1 Gemmatimonadota bacterium
GCTGGTGCTCCAGCCGGGCCCGGACGGTGCGGTCCAGCTCTTCTGAAATCCCCCCGCGGGGAGCGGCCACCTCGCGGCTGCCGGGACCCACGAGCCAGGCTCCGTGGGCCCCATTGGCACGGAGGATCCACTCCAGGAGCGGCGGACCCTCCGCGGCAGGCGCCGGTGGCGAGGACGACGTCCGGCCCCGCCGGGCGATCCACCACCCCGCTCCGATGCCGACAAGCGCGGCGAGGCCCGGTTCGAGGAGGCTCACGCGGCCAGGATGGCCGGCTCGAGGTAGTCGCGGAAGATCAACTCGGCCTCGACCATGGTCTCGACCTGGAAGAGCCGTTCACGGAGCTGGGCCGAGCCCGGCATTCCCTTGGTGTACCAGCCGAGGTGCTTGCGAAACTCGATCACGGTTTTGCGGGAGTCGCCCTGCAGCCGCAGGGCGAGCCGCGCGTGCTGCAAGGCCACATCGAACCGCTCGGGCGGGCCCGGCGCGGGTCCCGGGGCCTCGCCGCGGAGCAGCGCCGCACCATCCCGGAAGATCCACGGGTTTCCGAACGAACCGCGTCCCACCATGATGGCGGCGCAACCGGTGTGCCGATGCATCCGGAGGATATCGGCCGCAGTGCTGATATCCCCGTTCCCGATCACCGGAATGTCCAGCGCCTCCACCACCCGGGCGAGCTCATCCCAGTCGGCTGACCCAGTGAACATCTGGGTCCGGGTTCGGGGGTGAAGCGTGAACGCCTTGGCGCCGGCCTCCTGCATCCGGAGGGCGATGCCCACCGGGTCCCGCGACTCCGCGCTCCACCCGCTCCGGGTCTTGACCGTAACCGGCAGGTTGGTGGAGTTCACGACCTCGCGGATGATCCGGTCGACGAGGTCCAGATCCCTCAGGCAGCCCGAACCGCCGTTTCGCTGCACCACCTTCTTCACCGGGCAGCCGAAGTTGATGTCCAGAAAGTCCGGAGCATAGGCTTCAGTGACGATGGCCGCGGCGCGACCCATCGCCTCCGCGTCGGAGCCGTAGATCTGGACCCCGACCGGGCGCTCGACCTCCTCGAATTCCGCCCCCTCCAGCGTCTTCTTGATGCCGCGACGGATGGCCTCGGCGGACAGAAACTCCGTCATGAGGACGTCGGCGCCGAAACGGCGGCAGATCTGCCGGAAGGGCGCCTCCGAGATTCCGGCCATGGGGGCCAGAATGAGGGGAACGCCGGAGCCGGTGGGAAATGGTAACCGCATTCCGGAAAGCTATTTGGCGGGCCTGAACCCGGCAACGACGGGGGGTCGCTGCCAGGTTGTGGGAGGCGCTCCGCTTAGTCCGAGGGCTCGACGTGATCCACCACCCAGCGGGCGGCGGTGCCGCACACCGAGCACGCCGCCCGGCCCTCCCCATACAACACCATCTCGGCCTCGGCCTCGCAGGCGGGGCACTCGGCAGTAACGGTGTTCAGGGTATCCAGCGGAATCCCGTTGCGGATCAGCCGGCGGACCATGTCGCTGGGCGCCGCCGCTCCCAGGGGACACATGTTTCCGGTGCAGCGCTGCCCGATCTCGAGGCAGACTACCTCCTCATCCCGGAGCGGAGCCTGCTCCTCGTAGAGCGGCGTTCCGGTGATCAACACGCGGACCTCGCGATCGCAGGCGCCGCAGTACAGCCGATGGCTTTTCATATGGCCCCCCTCAGGTCAGCGGAATGACTTCGGCGCCGACCGCCAGCCGGCGCGCCGTCGTCGTGGCGTTCTCCCGGGACATCCCGAACACCGCCGTGGCCGCGGCGTCGGCATCGATGCAGCTATCGGCGAGCACGGTCACGCTGTGCACCGGCGTGCGCCGCGGCGCCGCGGTTCCCGGATCCATCAGGTGGTGGTAGCGCACTCCCCGCCACTCGAAGAAGCGCTCATAGTCGCCCGAGGTCGCGACCGCCCGGTCGCGGACCTCGAGTGTCGCGGCCAGTGCCTTCCGGTCGTGCGGCGACCGGATGCCCACCTGCCACGGGGCCCCGTCCGGCGAGCCCCCGAGCGCATACAGATCGCCGCCCACGGTGACGATGGCGTGCCCGACGCCGCGGGCCCGCAGGGCACCGATCGCGCGGTCGATGCCGTAGCCTTTCGCGATCCCGCCGAGGTCCAGGTGCAACTCCCGGTCTTCGAACCGCACCGCCGGCCTCCCCGCCAGGGTGGCCAGGTCCACCTTGCGCCAGAATCCGCGGGCCGCCAGGCGCCGGACCCGCTCCGAGTCCGGCGGCACGTGACGATTGAGCACGTCCCATAGCTCCGAGGCAGCGCCAACCGCAGGATCGAAATTGCCGTCGCTCGCCGAGGCCCAGCGGAGCGCCGCGCCGATCACCAAGGCGGTCGCCGGGGTAATCCACACCCCTTCGCGGGCGGCGGCGCGGTTGGCGCGGCCGATATCCGAATCGGGGCGGAAGCGCGTCATGGTACGCTCGACCCACTGGAGCTCGCCCAGCGCCGCGTCGATGGCATCCTCGGCCAGGCGTTCGTCCGGGTGCGCCACCTGCAGCTCGGCGATGGTCCCCATGAGCGGGAGGGTCCGGCGGGTCAGCGGCAGGCGACGCCGGAGCGCGAACGGCAGCGAAAGGGCGACGAAGAGTCCGGTGCCGATCGTCAGGAATTCGCGCCGGGTGGGCTCACGGAGCATGGTCTTCTCCTTGCTGAAATCGCTCGCAGGCGCCGGTACATCCGGCACAGTGTCCGGTGCAGCCCCGGTGGCGAAAGATTCCGGACAGGGCGAACAGCCC
>JBGPEJ010000312.1:0-2749 GCA_041482775.1 Gemmatimonadota bacterium
CGTGCGCCGCTCGCTGTGCGCGCGAACGGCTTCGCCGGGGAGTTCACCCCATGGGTATCCGGCACCTACCGCTTGGCAGTGACCGCCGCCAGCGGTGCGCCCCTGGCCGGTGACAGCGTGACTTTGCCGCTGCGCGTGGTACCTGATAGTGCCCCGCGGGTGGACGTGCCGGTTCCCGGTGCCGATACGGTGGCGCCGCTCTCGCTCCGGGTCCCGCTGGTGATCGACGCCCGGGACGATCACGGGCTGCACGCGGTCTGGCTCGAGAGCCGGCGCATCAGCCGCCTCGGCTTCAGCGACCCCGAGAAGAGCGAGACCGTCCCGCTGCCGCCCGGCGAGCCGGATCGCACGATCCTCACTTTCCAGCTCGACCTCAACCGGCGGGGCCTTCTGCCGGGCGATTCGGTGCGCTACCGCGTGCGCGCCGTGGACAATTCCCCGGCGGGGCAGGCGGCGGTGTCGCGCGAGTACGTGCTGCGGCTTGCGACACTGAGTGAACTCCGGGAGGCGGCCCGGGTCGCCTCGGGCCAGATCGGCGGCCGGCTCGACTCCATCGCGGACCGGAGCCGGAGACTGGAGCGCCAGACCGAGGACCTTTCCCGGGAGCAGCCGCGGGAGGGAGCGCGCCCTGGCAATACCAAAGAATCGCTGCGTTACGAGTCGGCACAGCGAGCAGAAAATGTCGCGAAAGCGCAGGAGACGATGCTGCGCGAAGTCCAGGAACTCAAGCAGGCGCTCGAGGCGCTGCGGCAGAGTGCGGAGGCGGCGGGCCTTAACGACCCCGAATGGCAGAAGCAGCTGGCCGAGATCCAGGACCAGATTCAACGGGCGCTGTCGCCGGAGCTGCGGGAGAGGCTCGCCGAGCTGCAGCAGGCGCTGAAGGATCTGGATGCCGACCGGGCCAAGGAGGCGCTGGAGCGGCTGGCGGAGGCCCAACAGCGGATGCGGGAGGCTTTGGAGCGGAGTCGCGAGCTGTTCCGCCGTGCGGCACTTGAGGGCGACCTGGCCAACCTGACCGCCGAGGCGCGCCAACTCACCCAGGAGCAGGCGCAGTGGAACGATCGGGCCGCCACCGCCGACTCCGCGCGCGCCGTGGCCGAACAGGCCGATCTTGCCACCCGTACCGATTCGCTCGCGGGCGCCCTCGGGCGCGTGGGCGAACAACTCGCGCCGGAGGGTCGCCAGGCGAAGCTCGCGGCGGCGGCCGACCAGGCGCGGCAGGCGGCGGGGCAGATGCGGCAGGCCGGACGGGAGGCACAGCAGGGGAACCGCTCCGAATCGAAGCAGAAAGGCGAGCAGGCGGAGAAGACACTGGAGCCCGTAGGCGACCAGCTCGAGCAGGAACGGGATTCGCTGCAGACGGAATGGCGACAGGAGGTGGTGCAGGCGATCGACCGTGCCCTGACCGAGACCACGCGAATCACCCAGCGGCAGCTCGAGGTGGCGGACTCGTTCCGCCGCGGCGCCGACCCGAGCGCGACGCGCGTGCGACAGGGCGCCCTTGAGGAAGGAGTTCAGCGTCTCCTCGACCAGCTCAAGCAGGCGTCCGGCAAGAACGCCCTGGTGTCGCCGTCCGCGGCAGGGGCGCTATCCGCGGCTGCGTTGCAGATGCAGCGCGCCCGGGAAGCGGTGTCGAATCCGAATCCGAACGCGCGCGAAGCGGGAGACCGGGCGGCGGCGGCGGTGGACGCGCTGAATGTGGCGGCCTACGACCTGCTGCGGAACCGCGGCGATGTGTCGGGCTCGGGGTCGGGCTCCGGCCTTGCAGAGGCGATGGAACGGATGAGCCAGCTGGCACAGCAGCAGGGTGGCTTGAGCCAGCAGGGGGCGGGGTTGCTGCCCCAGCTCGGGACCGGGGCGATGCAGTTGGAGCTGGGGCGCCTCGGCGCCCGGCAGCGCGCGCTGGCGGAGCAGCTGGAGCGGTTGCGTGCGGGGGGCAACATGCCCGGCGCCGGTGAGTTGGCCGATGAGGCCAAGTCGCTGGCCCGGCAACTGGAGGCGGGGCGGATCGACCGGCAGACGGTCGAGCGCCAGGAGCGGCTATTCCGCCGGATGCTGGACGCCGGGCGTACGCTCCAGGGGAGCGAAGAAGATCAGGAGAAAGAGCGGCAGAGCATGACCGCCTCGGGCGACAGCGTCTTCCTGCCTCCGGCTCGGCGCGCACGGCTGGAGGCCGATCCATCGGCTCCGGTGATGCCCACGTGGGAAGAGCTGCAGCGGTTCAGTCCGGAAGAGCGATGGCTGGTGGTCGAATATTTCCGGCGCTTGAGCCGGTTACCCAGGTAGAGATGGCTTCGCGATTCTTCATGTCTGTGCTGGCCGGGCTCGCGCTCGGTACCTCGACGCTTGCCGCGCAGCAGGATCCGAACCTCGCGCGTGGGTTTGAACTCGAGCGCCGCGGAAGCTTCGTCGCCGCCGCGGAGGCGTACCGCGCCGTCCTGGCCCTCCGGCCCGCCGACCCCTCGGCGCTTCTCGGGCTGGAGCGCGCCCTGACGCCGCTCGCGCGCGTGGTCGAGATGGAGCCGGAGGTGAGTCGCGCCCTCGCGGCGGGCGACACCAGCACGGCGGCCTTCGGGGTCGCGATGCGGGTGTGGGCCGCGATCGGTGAGCCCGACAGCATGCGCCTCGTCGCCGACCGGTGGGCCCACATCGATCCCGGCGATGAGACACCGTACCGGGAATGGGGCATGGCGCTGATGGCGGAACACGATCGCGCCGGCGCCCGGGAGGCCTTCCTCCTTGGCCGGCA
>JBGPEJ010000313.1:0-2730 GCA_041482775.1 Gemmatimonadota bacterium
CCAGAACGACCAGGGCGAACCGGTCGCTCATCTCGCCGAGAGGCCGAGACCCGGCCCCACGGGCAGACGGAGCTGGCCCCGCTCGATCGAGGAGCCGACGTAGGGATCGCCGTCGAGAAGGGCCGCCCCGTCGAGATCACAGATGTACACCAGCGGCGTGACCTGCGCCGCCGCGGTGATGCCGATCGAGCTCTCGAACATGCATCCCACCATGACCATCATGTGGTGGGCTCGGGCGATCGCGATCATCCGGAGCGCCTCGCGAAGGCTGCCGGTCTTGGCCAGCTTGATGTTGATCCCGTCGACTTTGCCTACCAGACCCGGGATGTCCGCGGCCACGATACAACTTTCGTCGGCAATGACCGGTAGCCGCGAATGCCGCGTGACCTCGGCCAGGCCGTCGAGGTCCTCCGGCTCCAGGGGTTGTTCCAGCACCGTCACCCCGAATTCTTCCAGTACCGGCAGCATCCGGATCGCCTGTTTGCGGGTCCAGCCACAATTCGCATCCACCCGCAGCTCCTTCGAGGTCGCATCGCGGACGGCGCGGAGGATGGCCAGATCGTCGGTGGTCCCCAGCTTGATCTTGAGCACCGGATACTGCTCCGCTTCCCTCACCTTCATGCGCAGTCGTTCACTCGTATCGATGCCGATCGTGAAGGTGGAAATCGGACATTTCGCCGGGTCGAGTCCCCAGAGGCGGTGCACCGGAACACCCAGGCGTTTCCCGGCCAGATCGTGCAGCGCGGTGGACAGCCCGGCCCGGGCCGCGTTGTTCCCGCGCAGGACCGTTTCGAGGGCACGCTCGGCGTCCTCCAGGTGCAGCGGGTCGGCGGGAAGGGCGGTCGCGTAGCTCTCCAGCACGGCGAGCACCGTCTCGGGGGTCTCGCCGTAGTAGCGCTGGGGTGCCGCCTCGCCCCATCCCTCCACTCCATCGTGGTCAGTCAGCCGAACCAACACGGTGCGATAGGTGTCCTGAGACCCACGCGCGATGATGAAGGGGTGTCGGGTCCTCAGTTCGAGAATCTCGGCTTGCAGACGGATTGAAGGCACGGGAACCAGGGCGGAGCGAGGAGAGATTGACGATCTGGGGGCCGAGCCCGGCCCCGGCGGTCAGGGGCGGAGTATAGGAGGCGCCGGGGTACCGGTCAAATGAGCGCGTGCAGCGTCGCGACCACTCCCTCCGCGAGCCTCTGAGGGGCATACCCACCCTCGAGCAGCCCCACAATGGGGGTGTCGGGACACCGGTTGCGCAGGAGCTCAATTACCCGGGCGTAGTCGGGAGGCTCGAGGGTGAACCCGCCCAGCGGGTCACCCAGCATGCTGTCGTAGCCGGCCGAGATCAACACGAAATCCGGCCGCCACGCCTCCGTCGCCGCGACGATGCCCCCGACCAGGTCTGCAACGTAGCGCCGCGCCGGCAGCCCCGCCGCGCGCGGGAGATTTAACAGGTTTCCCACCCCGACCTCCGCCGCCGACCCGGTTCCCGGATAGGCGGGGGATTCATGGAGGGAGACGAAGCGCACCGATCGGTCCGCTTCGATCAGGGCCTGGGTACCGTTGCCATGGTGTACGTCCCAATCGACGACGAGCACCTGCCCGCGCCCGAGCGCCTGCGCTTCCCGGACGGCGATCACCGCGTTCGCCAGCAGGCAGAAACCCATGACGGATTCCCGTAGCGCGTGGTGACCGGGTGGACGGATGGCCGCAAAGGCGTTGCCGCGGCCGTCATGGGCATGGCGTACTGCCGCCAGTGCGGCACCGGCGGCGCCCAGCGCTGCGTCCCAACTCGCGGCATTGAGGATGGTGTCGGTCTCGAGAGCTCCCCCCCCGCGCGCGCTCCAGGCGGCCAGGTCGTCGAGATACCGCCTTGGGTGGACTCTCAGCACCGCCTCGATCGGCGCCGGAGCGGCGTCCTGCACCGTGGCCCCGGGCTCCCGGGCAAGCCTGGAGAGGAGGGTGCTCAGCCGGACCGGGGATTCAGGATGCCCGGGGCCAGGGTCGTGATCGAGGCAGCAGGGGTGGCTGAAGACGAGAGGAAAGGCCATCGGCGTGCTACCGGACGGCGCTGCGCCTCCGGCGGAGCACGATCAGCGCGGCGTTGGGACCCACGCCGGCTTCCGCGAGGGTGCGGGAGCCTTCGTCCAGCTCCGCGCCCTGGTACTTCACCAAGTACTCCGATGCCGGCCGGCGAACCCCGGCACGCGCCAGGACCGTTCGTTTGATCTCCGCGACCGGAGTTCCCCCATCCACCTCGAGCGTGGCCTCGTCCCAGGAGTCCAGCAGGGTGACCCGGATTCGGAGCGGGAGGGTCATTCTCGCACCATGGCCGGCCTGGGGAGGGTGGACAGGAACCGCTCCACCGACTGGTCAAAGAAGAGCGTCGAGGCGCGGACCCGGGATCCGCCCTCAACCCCGATGACGGCGAAGGCAATTTCCTCTCCCCCCTGCCCCCGCAGGGTGAGGAAGCCGGGACCCTCCTTCTCGGGAAAGGCCGCGGTATTCGGCACCCGCTCGGCGAAAAAAGGCTTGGCGCGGGCGAACACCTGCCCGGCGGAGAGCGTCGTGACGGTTTCGTGGGTCATGGAGCTCGCGGAAAGGAATGGAGACTCAAATCTACCGGGAGAAGGGCCGCGCTTCCACCTCGGCGCGAAACACCGCGGGCCGCTTGAAGACTCCGAGCCACGCGCTCCGCTTCTGGAGCACGACGACCAGCTCGCCCGGCGGCGGATC
>JBGPEJ010000314.1:0-2679 GCA_041482775.1 Gemmatimonadota bacterium
ATCCTTGCCGGGCGGGACACCATCGGCGTCGTGGCGGTGAATCCCGATCCCCGCGAGTCTCTGCTCGAGCGATCCGCCGACTCCGACCTGCTCCGGCTCTGGCCCGGAGCGAAGGTGGCCACAGTTCCCAAGGCCGCCGCCCTGGCCTTCGCGGCCTCCGGGCGCGCCGACCTCCGGGGATCGCTCCTCATGGTAGCCGCGTTGCTCGCCTTGACCGACGCCGCCCTGGCCGGACTCGGGGCGCGGCGGACCGCCCGAAAGGCGCCGTGATCGAGCCGATCGTCGCTGCCTTCGGGCGGACCCCGTTCGCCGCGGATTTGCCGGAGCGGATCCCGCCCGCCGGCGCCGCACTCCGTCTGGCCGGGCTCCCCGGCTCGAGCGGAGCCGTCATGGTGGCGTGGCTGGCCGAGCGGCTGCCCCAGCGGCTCTTTGCGGTGGTTGCCGCCACCCCGGCGGACGCGGAGCGCTGGCTGGCCGACCTGGCGACTCTCTCCGATCTGCCCAGCGCCCTGTACCCGCAGCGTGAAGCGCTGGGCGAGGAGGAGCCGCACTTCGAAATCGCCGGGGAGCGGGCGGAAACGCTCGAGGCGCTGCTCCGCGGCCGGCTCCGCGTGCTGGTCACCACCGCGCGCGCCACTGCCGAAAAAACCCTGGTTCCCCAGGCGCTGGACCGGCTCCGCCTCGAGCTGGCGGTCGGCAGCCGGCGTCCGCTCGGAGCGGTGATCGGTTCGCTCGAGGGGATGGGGTACCACCGGGTGCCGGTGGTGACCGAAGTGGCGGAGTTCAGCGTGCGCGGCGGGATCGTCGATCTCTACGGCTTCGGCATGGCGGCCCCCGCGCGGCTGGAGTGGTGGGACGACAAGATCAGCTCGATCCGCGCCTTTGATTTGACGTCACAGCGCTCGGGGGACGAGCTCCGCGAGGTGACGGCGCTGCCGATCGGAGTGGGCGCCGCCCCGCATTCCGGCGGCGGGGCTGCGGGGGAATCAGACGGCGCCGATCCATCGAGCGCTCCGGCCCTCCGGCAGACCCTCCTCGATCTCCTCCCCGCAGAGACTCTCATTGTCGAGGAAGCCAGCCATCCCAACTCCGAAGAGGTGCAACGCGCCTGGAAGGAATCGGAGCACCACCTCGAGGTGGCGCGGCGGCTGGGGGAGCTTCCCCCGCGGCGGGAGGACCTCTTTGCCGAGCCGGGCGCGTGGGCGGCGCGGCTGGCCCGGTTCCCCCGGTTCCTGCTCCGGGAGGAAACCTCCGACCTGCAGGCCGGCTTCTTCCCCCCCGAGGCCGTGGACCGGAATCTCGGCCGCCTGCGCGCGCTCCTGGCCGGCGGGGCGTCCACCCTGATTCTCTGCGACAACGCGGGGCAGCTCGAGCGGCTCGACGAGCTGATTCACGAGGGCGAACCCGATGGCTCCGCCGCCGCTCTGGTGGTGGGGGCCTTGGACGGCGGCTTCGTCATGCCGACGCTCCGGGTTCTCACCGACCATGAAATCTTTCGCCGGGCCCGCCGCCTCCGCCGCCCGCGCCGGTACCGCCAGGCGGCGCCCTCCCTCGCTACCGGCGCGCTCACCGCCGGCGATTACGTCGTTCACCTCGATCATGGCATCGGGATCTACCGGGGCATTCAGACCATCATGGTCGGCGAGTCCACGATCGAGGTGGCGGTGGTCGAGTACGAGGGGGGCGACCGGCTCAACGTCCCCCTCTACCGGCTGGACCAGCTGGAACGCTATCGCGCCGCGCAGGAGGACGGCGACCAGGCCCCGCCCAAGCTGCACCGGCTGGGGGGCACGGCGTGGAAGAAGCAGCGCGAGAAGACCCGGGAAGCGATCCGCCAGATGGCGGCGGAGCTGCTCGACCTCTACGCCCGGCGGAAGGTGAGCGCGGGATTCGCCTTCCCGCCGGACACCCGCTGGCAGCGGGAGCTCGAATCGGCCTTCCTCTATGAGGACACGCCGGACCAGCGCAAGGCCACCGAGGACGTCAAGCGTGACATGGAACGCCCGGTGCCGATGGATCGTCTCCTGGTGGGCGACGTCGGCTACGGCAAGACCGAGGTGGCGGTGCGGGCGGCGTTCAAGGCGGTCCAGGGCGGCAAGCAGGTGGCGGTGCTGGTGCCCACCACCATTCTGGCGGACCAGCATGGCCGGACCTTCGTCGAGCGGCTGGCCGATTATCCGGTGCGAGTAGAGGTGCTCTCTCGGTTTCGATCCCCCAAGGAGCAGAAGCAGGCCCTGCGCGAGCTGGCCGAGGGAAAGATCGACATCGTGATCGGGACCCACCGCCTGCTCTCGAACGACGTGCTGTTCAAGGACCTCGGCCTGCTCGTGGTCGACGAGGAGCATCGCTTTGGGGTGCGCCACAAGGAACGGCTCAAGGAGCTCCGGCTTTCCATCGACGTGCTGACCCTCACCGCGACCCCGATTCCGCGCACCCTCCACATGTCGCTGGCCGGTCTCCGGGACCTCACCCTGATCGAAACCCCGCCGCGGGACCGCTCTCCCATCCTCACCTTCGTGGAACCGTGGGACGATGGGCTTCTCGAGGAGGCGATGGCCCGGGAGCTCGACCGGGGCGGGCAGGTGTTCTTCGTCCACAACCGGATCGAAACCATCGAGACCATCGCGGCCCGGGTCCGGCGGCTGGCGCCCCGGGGCCGCATCGGCGTCGCGCACGGTC
>JBGPEJ010000315.1:0-2678 GCA_041482775.1 Gemmatimonadota bacterium
ATTTTCGCCGCCCGGCTCCCCGCGCTCCGGGAGGAGCTCGGCGCGGCGGAGGGAGCGCGCGACGCCGCGGGGCGGGCGCGGCTCGGGGCGGAGGAGCACCGCGCGGAGATCGCCCGTCAGCTGGCCGAGGTGCAAGTGGCGCTTTCCCGACTCGACGGAGACTTGGCTGTCGCGGGAGAGCGCCTCGGTAACGCGGAGCAGCGGCGCCAGCGCGACGAAGAGGAGCGAGCCCACGCCTCGCGGCTCACCGAAGAGGCGGGAAAGGAGCGGGCCGCCGCAGGAGCGGAGCTGGCGGCTGCCGAGCGGGACCACGAGGCCATTCGCGCGGAGCTCTCCACCCGGGCCGCCGCGGAGGACCAGGTGCGGGAGCAGCTCACTGCGCAACGGGCCTCCGTCCGTCTGGCCGAGGAGGCGCTGGCCGCCCGCGCCCAGGAGCTCCGCTCCCTGGAGGGCGAGCGGACCGCCCTGGAACAGGAGCTCTCCGCCCTGCGCGAGCGCGCCACCGAGGCGGAGCACCACGCAGCCAAGTTGCGCGCCGACCTCGCGCAGGCGGAGTCGGCCGCGCGGGCGGCGGGCGAAGCGGCGGACCGGGCTGCCGCAGCGGTACTCGCGGCCGCCTCCTTGGCTGAGCGGAGCCGTCACGCCGTGGCGCAGACCCGCGAAGAGGAAACCAGCGAGCGCAACCGGCGGCGCCTGGTAGAGGAGTCGCTGGCGCAGCTCACCACCCGCCGGGCGGCCCTGGAGGAGCTGGAACGGGACCGCGTCGGCCTGGCCCCCGGAGCGTCGGCGCTGCTGGGCGCCCGGGACCGGTTCGACGGCGCGGTGCTCGGTCCGCTGAGCGATTTCGTGAGCGCGGATCGGGAGGCCGCGGAGCTGGCCGAGCGGCTGCTGGGGGAGTGGATGCACGCGGTGCTGGTTCGCGACCAGGCGGCGGTCGACGCAATCCGCCGGTGGCATGCCGACGCCCAGCCCGGGGCAGTGGTGCTGCTCCCGGTAGACGGCGGCCCGAGGATGCCGACCAACGGATCCAACCCCCTCGATGCCAGACTTCACGTGGAGGGGCCGGCGGGACGCTGGGTTGAGGCGCTGCTGGGAGGCTCCGAGGTCCTGGACGGCCGGGGACACGCCCTCCGACGTCCGAGCGGCGCCATCCTCCTCGCCGGGGCCGGCGGCACCAGCGGCCCGCTCCGCCGCCGGGCCGAGATCGGCGGGCTCACGAGCGACATCACGGGCCAGGATGCGGCGCTGAAGTCGGTGACGGAATCGCTCACCGCCACAACCGCCCGCCTGGCCCAGCTGGAGCTTTCGGCATCCGACGCCACCGGGGCGACCGACCGGAGCCGGGAAGCGGAGCGCCGGGCCGTGGCGAACCGGGAAGACACCGCTCGCGCGGTCCAGAATCTCACCCGGGAGCTCGCCGAAGCGGAGACCGGGCTGGCGCGCCTGCGGGATCGGTTGGGCGGCGCGGAACAGCGGCGCCGGGAGGTGGAGGCGGCGCTGGAGGAGGGTGGCTCGGCCCGGGGCCGGCAGGCGGAGGCGCTGGTCGAGGCGCGCGCCCGGCTCGCGTCAGTCGAAGCCGAGCAGGAAGCGGCGCGGGCCCTGCAGGGCGAGATCGCTCGGCTGGAACAGGAGGGAGCGGTCCTCGCCGCCCAGCAGCGCGAATGGCTCGAGCTTCGGCGCCAGCGGGCCGACAGCCTGGAGGGCCACGAGCGCGCCGTCGCCGAGGCCGCGGGCGCGCTTACCGTCGCCGCGGCGGCCCTGACGGATGCGGAACAGGCCGTGCTGACGCTCCGGGCCGAGGTGGACCGATCCAGCGAGGAGGATCACCGTCTGGAAGTCGAGCTCACCGAGGTTGCCGGGCTGCGTCGCAGTATCGTCGAGCGGGCCGAAGCCGAGTGGAAACAGCCCTTCGAGCGGCTGCTGGAAACGGCGCAGCTCCTCGACCTGGACCGCGAAGCCCTCGAGGGCGAGGCTGAGCGGATCACCGCGTCGCTGGAGGCCATCGGACCGGTGAATCCGCTGGCGGTGGAGGAGCACGCCGAGGAGAGCAAGCGGCTCGAGTTCCTCTCATCGCAACGGGACGATCTGGTGGCGGCCCGGCAGTCCCTGCTGCAGGCGATCAAGGAAATCGACGGCACCGCCCGTGCCATGTTCCTGGAAACGTTCACCGCGGTGCAGGACAACTTCCGCCACGTCTTCCAGACCCTCTTCGGCGGCGGCGAGTGTGAGCTCCGGCTGGCCACCCCGGAAGACCCGCTCGAGAGCGAGATCGACATCCACGCGGCCCCCCGGGGGAAGCGCACCCAGCGGATCCACCTGCTCTCCTCCGGGGAACGGACCCTGGTGGCGGTGTCACTGCTGTTCAGCATCTATCTCTCGAAGCCGAGCCCGTTCTGCCTGATGGACGAGGTGGACGCGCCGCTCGACGACGCGAACGTCGGCCGCTTCACCACGCTGCTCGACGAATTCAAGAAGAGCACCCAGTTTCTGGTCATCACCCACAACCCGCGCACCATGCAGGCGGCCGACGCGGTGTACGGAGTTACCATGCAGGAGCCGGGGGTGTCGACCATCGTGGGCGTCCGCCTGGCCGAACCGCAGGGAGTGGCGAGTAGCGGGTAGTGCTCATCGTCTTCCGCTCCGACGCCTCCACCGCCGACCGCGCCCGCGTCGCCTCG
>JBGPEJ010000316.1:0-2671 GCA_041482775.1 Gemmatimonadota bacterium
CGGCCGGTGAGCCCGACCTTGGCCGCGTTGACGACCACCACGAAATCACCGCCGTCCATGTGCGGGGTGAACGTAGGCTTGTGCTTGCCCCGGATGAGCTGGGCCACAGCGCTGGCGAGCCGTCCGAGCGGAACGCCGGTGGCGTCCACCACATGCCAGTCGTGCCGGATCTCGGCCGGCGTCGCGGAATACGTCTTCATCGATCCTGTCTCGAAACGATCGGTTGCGGTTGAGACATAGCTTTGCAAAATAACCCACGGCAACAGGTTAGGTCAAGGACGGAAGGTCACTAACACCACGCCCTTCTCGACCGTCTGTCCGGGAGCGACCGCGACCACAGCGACCACCCCGGGAGCCGCCGCCTTGAGCTCGTTCTCCATCTTCATCGCCTCCAGAACCACGAGGCTCTGGCCCGTCGCCACGGCCTCCCCCGGCTCCACCAGCACCCGTGCCACCAGCCCCGGCATAGGAGCCCTGAGAGGCACCGGGCCGGACGCCGCGGCCGGGGTACCGACCAGGCTCCGCACATGCGCGGTGCGCTCGTCGATGGCCTCCACCAGGCACCGCTCACCGCCGTCCTGCACCACCCACATTCCGCGGGCAAGATTCTCCATCGGATAGGCCCCCGACCCTCCGTCCAGCACCAGTAATCGCAGCGGGGTCCCCGGCACCGAGCGCAGTTCTGCCCGGTGCTCGTTCCCTCCGACCCGGACGCGATCACCGTCGATCTCGATTTCCCAGATTCGGCCCCCGGTGGTCACCCGATACTTCATCTTCGCTCGAGTCGCACGACGGTTTCCACGTGCGCGGTCTGGGGGAATAGATCGAAGGCCTGCACCTCGCCTACCTGGAGCTTCGGATTCAGTCGGGCGAGGTCGCGGGCCAGGGTCGCCGGATCGCAGCTCACATATACCAGGCGGCCGGGCGGCTGGGCCGCCAGGAAGCAGGTGACCGCCTTGTCGAGGCCGGTGCGCGGTGGGTTCACGATGACGGCATCGGCCGGGGTGAGCTGGCCAATCGTGTCCTCCACCCTCGCCACCCGCCGGGTTACCCCCGCCGCCGGCCCCCGCGCGTCCGCCACCGCAACAGCCCGGCGGTCAATTTCGACACTCTCCACGGTGGCGCCCCGCTCGGCCAGCGCGCGGGTCGTCTCGCCGATTCCGGCGTAGAGATCCCAGCAGTGGAGCCCGGAGACGCTCCCCATGGCTGCGACGGCGTGGGCGCGAATCCGGTCACCCATCACCGAGTGAACTTGCTCGAACACCATCGCGGGATAGGGCTGCCGGGAACCGAAGACGGCACGGGGGGCACCGCCGGCGGGCTCCCACCAGAGGATGGCAGGAACCCCTTCCCGGACCAGAGCATTGCCCAGATCGCGGGCTCGGGTCCACACCTCGGTGGTGCTGCTCCGCACGATGACATGGCGTCCCGACTCCCGATCGACCCGGAGCACGATCTGGGTCGCGTTCCGGGGCAGCAGGCTGCGGCAGGCGCGGAGCGCAGTCCAGAGGGTGCTCAGCTCGGGCCGCGCCACCAGGCAGCGGTCCAGATCGAAGACCTCGTTCGGACGGCCCACCCGATGAAATCCGATGCGGCGTCCCTTGACCGCCAGCGACACCTTGGCGCGATAACCCCACTCCACGTCGCTGGGCTCGAGGGACGGCTCCGGAATTTCGAGTCGGCCGATCCGGCGCAGTGCGTCGGCAACGAGGCGGGCCCGGGCGGCCCGCTGCGCCCCGACGCTGAGGTGCTGCAGTTGGCAACCACCGCAGTCGTCTCCGTCATAGTGGGGGCACGGCGCCGCCACCCGGTCGGGGGCCGGCTCGAGCACTCGCGCAACGCGCCCCCGGGCGAAGCGCTTGGCGAGGGTGAGCTCCCGAACCTCGATCAAATCACCCGGCGCCGCGCGGGGAACGAACAGGGTCCTACCGTCCGGGAGCTCGCCGACCCCGTCGCCGCCCGCCGCGATGGCACGGATTCGTACTGCCGCGCTCACCGGAGCGCATCCCACCGAGCCGCTACACTCCAGGCGCTCGGCGCGCCGAGTTCAGCCGCCACCGCCGGCTTCTGCCCCTGGCGGCGCTCATCCTCGGCCAGCGCCGCGGCGACCGCGATCCGCAGATCCCGGTGCTCGTCGGGGGCGCGGACCAGCAGGTCGGGGCGGCGGTCCAGGAACTGGATGTCCACCTCACCGCGCTGGAACGCGGGATCCGCCAGGAGACGGCGATGAAATCCCTGATTGGTGGTGACCCCGACCACGACCAATTCGTCCAAGGCTCGCGCCATTCGCCGGAGCGCCGCCGGGCGGTCTTCCCCCTGCACGATGAGCTTGGCGAGCAGCGAATCGTAGTGCAGCGTCACGTCGTCGCCGGTTCCAACGCCGCCATCCCATCGGACTCCGGGGCCGGACGGGGCGCGGAGGTAGGCGATCCGTCCGGTCGAGGGAAGGAACCCGTTGGCGGGGTCTTCGCTGGTAATCCGGCACTCGATGGCGTGGCCCCGGGGCGCGAGGGGCCCCTCCGCAACGGTCATCGACTGCCCCCGGGCGATTCGGAGCTGCTCTCGAACCAGATCCACCCCATAGACCAGCTCGGTGACCGGATGCTCCACCTGAATGCGGGTGTTCATCTCGAGGAAGTAGAAGGCTCCATCGGCCGCGAGGAGGAATTCA
>JBGPEJ010000317.1:0-2646 GCA_041482775.1 Gemmatimonadota bacterium
CCGGCTGCTCAAGCAGCTGACCGAGTTTCCGGAAATCGTGGCCGGCGCGGCTCGCGCCCGGGAGCCGCATCGGATCACCGCCTATCTCGAAGAGCTGTCCCGCAGCGCGCATCACTGGTACCACCACTGCAGAGTGCTCGGCGAAGCGCCGGCCACCGAGCGGGCCCGTCTGGTGCTGGCCCGCGCCGCCCGCCTCGTCCTCGGCAATGGCCTCCGTCTCCTCGGCCTGACCGCCCCCGACCGGATGTGACCGAATGACTCTGCTCGTCGTCGGCAGTGTGGCGCTCGACTCGATCTTTACGCCCTTCGGGGAAACCGCCGATGCCCTGGGCGGCTCGGCGGTCTACTTCAGCGTGGCGGCCTCCCTGCTGAACCCGGTTCGCGTGGTCGGCGTGGTGGGGAACGACTATCCGCTGGCCGCGCTCGAGCAGCTGGGCACGAGGGGGATCGACTGGTCCGGCGTGGAGCAGGTGCCGGGAGAGAGCTTCCGGTGGAAGGGGAAGTACTCCTACGACCTCCAGAGCCGGGAGACCCTGGAAACCCGCCTTGGAGTGTTCGCCGATTTCCAGCCCAAGCTTCCCGCCGCCGCGCGGAGCGCCAAGTATCTCTTCCTGGGAAACATCGACCCGGTGCTCCAGCTCAACGTGCTGGAGCAGATGACCGGACCGGTGCTCACCGTTTGCGATACGATGAACTACTGGATCCAGAGCAAGAAGCAGGACCTCCTCACCCTGCTCCGCCGGGTGGATATCCTCCTGGTCAACGACGGCGAGGCCCGCGAGCTCTCCGGCGACTGGAACATTCACCGCGCCGGCAAGTGGATCCTGGCCCGGGGCCCCAAGCGCGTGGTGATCAAGCAGGGCGAATACGGTGCGTTGCTGATCGAGCCCGACCGGACCTTCTACGTTCCCGCCTATCCGCTGGAGGAGGTATTCGATCCGACCGGCGCCGGGGACGCGTTCGCCGGCGGCTTCGTGGGCTACCTCGCGCGGGTCGATTCCACCGCGCCGGCCCAGCTCCGCCGGGCCATGGTGTACGGCGCCGCCATGGGGAGCTTCGCGGTGCAGGGATTCGGGGTGAAGGGCTTCGACGAAGTGGACTACGCCGCGGTGCAGCGGCGGGTGGAGGCGTTCGTGGACCTCACCAACTTTCATCTGGCCGAGCCGCTGCCGTGAGCGGCTCCCAGTACGCCGCGGCCGGCGTGGACCTCGAAGGAGCCGAGCTGGCCAAGCAGCGCATCGCCGAGCTGGTGCGGGGTGCGCGCACGCCGCTTTCGGTGGGTCAGATCGGCGCGTTCGGCGGGATGGTGCGGGTGCCGGAGGGCTACCGACGCCCGGTGCTGGTGATGAGCACCGACGGGGTGGGGACCAAGGTGATGGTGGCGCGCGAGGCGGGCCGGTTCGACACCGTCGGTGAGGACCTGGTCAATCACGGCGTCAACGACATCCTGGTGCACGGCGCCCGCCCGCTGGCGTTTCTCGACTACCTGGCCGGGGCCGGGCTCGAGGTGGCGCAGATTGCCGGAATCGTGGAGGGCGTGGCCCGCGGCTGCCGCGCCCACGACATGGCCCTGGCCGGTGGTGAAACCGCCCAGATGCCGGGGCTCTACCGCCCCGGGGACTTCGATCTTGCCGGAACTATCGTCGGGGTGGTGGAGGAATCGGAGGCGCTGCACGGCCAGGCGATCGTTCCGGGTGACGCCCTGTTGGCACTGGAGTCCTCCGGGCTCCACACCAACGGGTACACCCTGGCGCGGAGCATTCTGCGGGACCGCCTCGGGCTCGCGGTGGACTCCCCGCTGCCGGAAATCGGCGGCACCGTGGCGGAGGCGCTGCTGGCGGTGCACCGGAGCTACCGGGCCGCGCTGGCGCCGGTGCTCGGCCGGGTGCATGGCCTGGCCCATATCACCGGCGGCGGAATCCCGGGGAATCTGGTGCGGATTCTCCCCGAGGGATGCACGGCGGTGGTCGATGCCTCGAGCTGGACGCTGCCGCCGCTCTTTGCCCTGCTGCAGCGGGCCGGCGGAGTTTCTGAGGCCGAGATGCGCGACGTCTTCAATCTGGGGGTGGGGATGATCGCGGTGCTGCCTGCGGCCGCGGTCACCGCAGTGTCGGCGGCGGCCTGGGCGGCTGGGGTCCGGGGATGGGTGATGGGGGAAATTCGATCGGGACCGCGCGGCGTCCGGTTCGAGTGATCGTTCGCCTCCGGTGGCGCCGTGGCGATTAGACTCGAATCCCGCGCCCGGGCCCGCGCCCTGCAACTGCTCTACGCCTGGGAAACCGATGGCCGCCCGACCATCGAGGAGCTGCTGCCCGGAATCGTCCGGCTCACCAATGCCGACGCGGCGCTCCGGGACCGGGTGAAGGAGCTCGCTGGCGGGGTCATTGCGCACTGGGAGGAGCTCGATCGGGCCTACGCGGCGTCGGCGGAGCACTGGCGGGTGGATCGCCTCGCGGTGGTGGACCGCAACATCCTCCGGCTGGGGGTCCACGAGCTGATGGAAGGCGCCGTGCCCCCCAAGGTTGTCATCGATCAGGCGCTCTGGCTGGCCCACCGGTTCGGCGGCCCCCAGTCGCCGGCATTCATCAACGGCGTGCTCGATGCGGTGGCGCGCAGCCTCGGCCGACTGTGAGAATCCTTCTCGCC
>JBGPEJ010000318.1:0-2643 GCA_041482775.1 Gemmatimonadota bacterium
GATCGTCGTGCAGTCGATGACCAACACCGACACCGCCGACGTGGAACTCACCGTCCGGCAGGTGGCAGCGCTGGCCGAGGCGGGGAGCGAGCTGGTGCGGGTGACGGTAAACAACGAGGCGGCCGCGGAGGCGGTGCCGGAGATCGTCGAGGGCCTCGCGCGCCGGGGGCTCTCGGTACCGGTGATCGGGGACTTCCACTACAACGGACATCTCCTCCTCAACAAGTACCCGGACTGCGCCCGGGCCCTCGCCAAGTATCGGATCAACCCCGGCAATGTCGGGGGCAAGCGGCGGGACGAGAACTTCCGCGCCATCATCGCCATTGCGCTGGCAAACCAGAAGCCGGTGCGCATCGGCGTCAACTGGGGCTCGCTCGACCAGGATCTCCTGACCGCGATGATGGACGCCAACGCCGGCGCCGCCGAGCCGCGGGACGCCCGCGACGTCACCATGGAGGCAATGGTCGAGAGCGCCCTTCGCTCCGCCCTCCTGGCCGAATCCGCCGGACTGCCGCACGACCGGATCATTCTTTCCGCCAAGGTCTCCGGGGTGCAGGATCTGGTGGAGGTCTACCGCCGGCTGGCCGCCCGGTGTGACTACCCCCTCCACGTCGGACTCACCGAGGCGGGGATGGGCATGAAGGGGACGGTGGCCAGCGCCGCGGGACTGGCCATCCTGCTCCAGGAGGGGATCGGCGACACCATCCGGGTTTCCCTCACGCCCGCCCCCGGTGGCGACCGGGCCGAAGAGGTTCGGGTGGCGCAGCAGGTGCTTCAGTCGCTCGGACTCCGGAGCTTTACCCCCCAGGTCACCAGCTGTCCCGGGTGCGGCCGCACCACCAGCACCTTCTTCCAGCAGATGGCCGAGGACATCCAGGAGCACCTGCGGGCTCGCATGGTGGAGTGGCGGGCCTCCCGGCCCGGAGTCGAACGGATGAGCATTGCGGTGATGGGGTGCGTGGTGAACGGCCCCGGTGAGTCCAAGCACGCCGACCTGGGTATTTCGCTTCCCGGGACCGCCGAGGAGCCGCGCGCCCCCGTCTATATGGATGGGCGCCTCCTGACCACGCTCAAGGGAGATCGGATCGTGGCCGAGTTCCTGGCGATCCTGGACGACTACGTTGCGCGGCGGTATCCGGCGTGATCCTCTCCGACGCCATCGCGGTGAGCCGGCCGCTGTCCGCGCTGCCGGCGCTCTTCCTTGCCGGAGTGATCACCAGCGTTACCCCCTGCGTCTACCCGATGATTCCGATCACGGTGGGCGTGCTGGGGGGTGCGGGAGCCGCCACCCGGACCCGCCGGCAGACCGTGGTGTATACGCTCCTCTATGCTCTTGGCCTGGCGCTGGTGTACGCCCTGCTGGGGCTGCTGGCGGGACTGAGCGGTTCGATTTTCGGAGCGGTCAGCTCGAACCGCTGGGCCTACCTCGTCATGGCAAACATCCTCCTCCTCGCCGCCCTTGCGATGCTCGACGTCTTCCCGGTGAGCGCCCCGGCCCGCCTAGTGGCCTGGGCGAGCAGCTTCGGCGGACGCTCGGCGGGCTCGGTGTTCCTGATGGGAGCCACCTCCGGCCTGGTGGCGGCGCCGTGCGGCGCGCCCGCCTTCGCGGTGGTGCTCACCTTCGTAAGCCGGACCGGCAGCGCGGTGCTGGGCTTCCTGTATCTATTCGTCTTCTCTCTCGGCATGACCGCGCTGCTGATCGCGGTGGGGCTCTCCGCCGGCACCCTCGCCGCGCTGCCCCGGGCGGGCGCTTGGACCGGGCGGGTCAAGAAGGCCGCGGGGGTCCTGATCCTCGGGATGGCAGAGTACTATCTGGTGAAGGCAGGCATGACATGGTGAACCGTCTCTTCTCCTCCCTCCTCGGGGCTCTCCTCTTCATTGTGGCTCCCGCCCGCGCCCAGCTCGACGCCGGGATTCCGGTTGGTTCCAGGGCTCCGGCGGTGGTCATCAATGATTTGGAGGGCAAGCCGGTGGATCTCGGCTCGCTGATCGGGAAGAAACCGGTATTGCTGGAGTTCTGGGCCACCTGGTGCGCCATCTGCAAGGCACTGCTTCCGGAGCTCGACCGGGTCCATCGTGCCTACGGCGACCGGATCGAGATCATCGGTGTCAACGTCACGGTGAACGACTCGAAGGCCCGGATCAAGCGGTACCTCGAGGCGCACCACCCCCCCTTCCGGGTGCTCTTCGACGACAAGGGCGTGGGTGCCCGGGCGTACGACGTGCCGGCCACCTCCTTTATTGTGATCGTGGACCGCTCGGGGAAGGTGGCGTACGTGGGGCAGGGGGAGAAACAGGATCTGGTGGAGGCGGTTCGGCGGGCCGGTCTCGCTCCCTAGACTCCGGTGGAACGCCACGGGATGCTCACTGCGCGAGGGGAATTGCAGTCGAGACGGGGCCTCGCGAGTGCCGTGGTGTCGTGGTGATGGTGCTCAACGCATTGAAAAACAATAGTTTGCGACGCTCCTCGAGGCTTCCGGCACACGGATTGCCGACACAGGCTTCCGGCCTCGACCTCCGGGGGGAGTGCAAGCCAAGACAGTGTGGGTGAGCAAGTTCGGTCTCTTGACCCGATCCGGCTCGAAGCTTATCTTGGCCCGTTGTAGACAAGCCAACCCCTCGTGTGCGTTTCCAGGGGACGAC
>JBGPEJ010000319.1:0-2637 GCA_041482775.1 Gemmatimonadota bacterium
CCTCGTCGTCGCGGTGGATCCGGGCCCGGGATTCGACGAGCCCGACATGCCGCCGCCGCCGGCGCCCGCGATGATCCGGGCGCACGACGACGCCACCGGCGTCCTGATGGCCGCGCTCTCCAAGGCGCAGCTTGCCGAGTGGCGCGCCGACCCGGCGCGGCCCCCGCTGGTGTACGTCCGCCCGCGGGTGAGCCGGAACGCGACGTTCGACGTCGCGTCGGTCGCCGCCTACGCCGCCGAGGGGTACCAGGTCGCTCGCGAGGCCCTCGCGTCGCGAGCGAAGAGCTGAACCACGGAGGGCACGGAGGGGCTTGACCCGGGGCAGCAGCCGGGCAAATTGCTTCAGGCATTCCCTTCTTCATTAACGACCGCCGACATCCCCATGCGCGCTTCCGAAGCGATGGTCTCCGATCCCCACGTCGCGGTGGCCGGTGCGGCCGGCAGCGAAGTGGCGATCATGTTCCGAAACCGCAACATCTCCGTGGTGCCGGTGGTCGACGACCATCGCACCCGGCGGTTCCTCGGCGTGCTCAGCGACCGCGACATCGTCACCCGCTGCATCGCCGTGGGGAAGGATCCGCTCCACACCCGCGCCGACCAGATCATGCGCACCAACTCCTGCGTGGTCGGCCCGGACAAGGACCTCCAGGGCTTCGAGCTGCACATGGACCTCGAACCCAACGAATCCCACCTTCGCGCCACCATCACCGTGGTGGACGCCAACCAGCGCGTCATCGGCTTCATCAGCCGCCCGGAGCTCGTGCCCGGGGTGAAGATCATCCCCGGCTGACGATGGCAGCGTTCCGGATCTTCACGGTGGCGGAGGCGGAGGCCACCCTGCCTCTGGTGCGCCGGATCGTGCAGGATCTCCAGGCCGAGTACCCGGTGTGGCGGGAGGCGGTCGGCCGCTTCGAGATGCTCTCGGGCGGCGCCCGCGCCGACTGGGGCGTGACCCCCGAGCTGGTCGAGGCCCAGGCGGCGATCGCCCTGCACGCCGAGCTGATCAACGGATACCTGGAAGAGCTGGAGCAGCTCAGTATTGTGTTCAAGGGGTTCGACGCCGGGCTGGTCGACTTCTACTCGCTGCGGGAGGACCGGCTGGTCTTTCTCTGCTGGCACCTGGCCGAGCCGCGCATCACCCACTGGCACGAGCTCGACGCGGGCTTCAGCGGCCGCCAACCGATCGACGCCACGACGATATCCGGAGTCACCTCATGAGACAGTTGTGGATCTTTGTGCACTTGCTGGGCTTCGTCTTCTGGCTCGGCGGGGCCTGGGCCTCGATGATCGTCGGCCTCCGCGCCAAGAAGGAGGGGCCCGCCGCACTCGGCCTGGCGGTGAGGCTCCAGGCCGCGATCGCCCGCCAGGTGATCGTGCCCGGGGCGGTGCTGACCGTGATCTCGGGGCTGTTCCTGACGTTCGCGATGTACGGCGGCCCGCTGGTCGCCGCGCCGAGCATCTGGCTCATGGTCATGCAGGGGACCGGGCTCCTGGCCGCCGTCATCCTGCTCGCCGCCAACGTGCCGGCCACGGCGCGCCTCGCCCGGCTCGACCCCACGAAGCCGGACCATATGCCGGCGTTCCAGACGCTGCGGAAACGGCAGGTCATGGCGGCGTCGATCGGCGGGACGCTGGGGATGATTGCGCTCCTC
Organism: Gemmatimonadota bacterium; assembly: GCA_041482775.1. GTDB lineage: Bacteria > Gemmatimonadota > Gemmatimonadetes > Gemmatimonadales > GWC2-71-9 > JABFSM01. Next base: position 1,653 of record JBGPEJ010000319.1, read on the forward strand.
TCGGGAGCACTGCTCCGGTAAGAAGAGGAAAGAGAAAAGGACTTAGGACTTAGACAAGAGAAAAGACAAGAGGACTTAGGACTTAGATAGAGGAAAGAGAGAAGGACTTAGGACTTAGAGAATGCTGGGTGGGACGGCAGTTCCCAAGTCCTAAGTCCTTTTCTCTATCTCTAAGTCCTAAGTCCTTTCCTCTTTTCTCTCGCAGTTTCGTCCTAAGTCCTTTTCTCTTTTCTCTTTCTTCTTTTCCTTCCGGTGGCACACGCCGATCGGACCGGGCATTCCCCGCATTTCGCCACCCGCGCCGTGCAGATCAGCGCGCCCAGCTCCATGATCCCCTGCGCGAACGCCCACGCCGGCGCCCCGGCGCGCGGCGTCAGCACCCGGGCGATCTCCCACAGCCGGTGCCGCGCCGCCGCGCCGCCGCCCCGGCGCCCGAACGCCCGCTCGATCACCCGGGCCACGTTGGTGTCCACCGCCGGTTCCGCCCGCTCGAAGGCGAACGCCGCCACGGCGCCCGCGGTGTAGCGCCCGACCCCCGGCAGCGTCCGCAGCTCGGCGAGGTCGGCGGGAATCTCCCCGTCGCGCTCCGCCACCACTCGTTGGGCCAGCCGGTGCAGGTTTGCCGCCCGGCGATAGTACCCCAGCCCCTCCCAGCTCTCCCGCACCCGCGCCGCCGGGGCGCTCGCCAGGTCGCGCACGGTCGGGTACTCGGCGAGGAACCGGGGGTAATACTCCTCCACCCGGGCCACCTGGGTCTGCTGCAGCATGAACTCGGAGACCAGCACCCGGTACGGGTCCCGGGTACGGCGCCAGGGCAGGTCGCGCCCGTGGCGCCGGAACCACCGGAGGAGCCGGCGGCGGAACTCGGCGGCGTGCCGGGGGGGCCGGTAACGGCGAGGGGTGGACTTCGGGGGCATCTCCGTCGAAGATAGAGCGTTACGGCTCCGAGGTCGATGCGGCGGCTGGCCCCGGCCGCCGCCACTCC
>JBGPEJ010000320.1:0-2605 GCA_041482775.1 Gemmatimonadota bacterium
CGGAAGACCCAGGCCAGGATGTGGTCGCGCTCGTCCCAGGGAAAGTCGAGATCGATGTCGGGCGGGTCCTTCCGCTCCGGATTGAGGAAGCGCTCGAAGAGGAGACCGGCGCCGAGCGGCTCGACGTGGGTGATGCCGAGGCAATAGGACACGATCGAATTGGCCACCGAGCCGCGGCCGCAGTGGGTGGGGCCGTGCTCGACGATGTCCTTGACCACCAGGAAATAATCGGCGAAGCCCTTCATCCCGATAATGGTGAGCTCGTGCTCCAGTCGGTTGCGGGTGACGGGAGCGATGGTACCGTAGCGCCGCGCCGCACCCTCGTAGGCCAGCGCCCGGAGCTGCTGTGACGAGTCGGTGGTTTCCGCATAGCGCGGCGGGACGATGCGGTCGCCGATCGGAATCCGGTAGCGGCACCGCTCGGCGAGCTCGCCCGCGCGGTCCAGCGCGTCGGGGACATCGGGGAAATGGCGACCGAGCTCCGCGGCGGGCTTGAGCCAGGCGTCGCGAGGGGAAAGGGACGGCGGGGTCGCATCGTCCAGCGGACCGGCCGTCAACGTGGTGTTCAGCGCGATTGCCCGGAGCAGCCGATGCCGGGCCCAGTCTTCCGGGTGCGCGAACATCGCGGCGTTGGTGACGACCGGCGGAATTCCCAGCCGCCGCGCCGCCGCGAGCACCGCATGGCGCTCCTTGCCGGGACGGAGCTCGGCGTAGACGTCGGCCGGGCCGCTCGTGGCCACTAGGCGCTCGAGGAACGGGACGCTGGCGGAGAGGATGAGCACGCCGGCGCGGTCGGGGGCGAGGAGATTGGCGAGGGCCGGAGCGCCGGCGCTCGCTGCGCGAAGGGCCGTGCTCCCGGAGCAAACGTCGGTCGGGCAGTCGGGGGACAACTCGCTCCGGGCATGGGCCAGCCGACCGCAGTTTGCGGAGGGAGCATGGCCCGAGCGCGCAGCGAGCGAAATCCTGGTGTCCCAGTGAATCGCCGTCACCGCCCGGCAGATCGCGCCCCAGCCCCGTTCGTCCATCGCGAGCGCCACGCATTCCTGGTTTCCCAGCACCAGGTGCGCGCCGAGGATCGGCCGGAGGCCCGCCTCCTCCGCGGCGCGCTGAAACTCGACCGCGCCGTACCCGCCGTTGGTGTCGGTACACGCGAGGGCGGAGAAACCGCGCTGGGCGGCGGCAGCCACCATCACCTCGGGACTCGAAGCCCCCCGGCCGAAGGAGAACCAGGTGTGGGCGTGAAGGTGGGTAAACACCTCCTAGAAATACCGAATAAACACCGAAATGCAAGACCGGTGTATAAGCTGCTCAAATTCAATGCTTTACGATGGCTTTACCGGCGGGGGGAAGTCCTCACGCGCGACCGCGCTGGCGACCGCGTCCAGCACCAGTGGATGGGTCCAGCGCCGGGTGAAGGTGTGGTCGGCGTCGGGGATCAGGTGCATAGCCATCCGGCCGGCCGCGACCAGGCGCGTCACGGCCGAGCCGCCCTGTTCGATCAGCAGGGTATGGCCGGGGTCGTCCCCGGCCAGAATAAACCGCATGGCAACGCCGCGGCGGCCCAGACCCAGCAACTCGGTCCCCAGATCCTCACGCAGCGGAATGCGGAGCCGACGGAGCACGTCGCGCGCACGGTGCTCGGTGACGGCGAGCGCTCGGCGGGCGAGCACCTGGGCCACCCGCCGGAGGTTGACCCTTCCCCGGAGCAGCTTCCTCCATGACTCCAGGCGCTGCACCGAGCTCCCGTAGCGCTTCGTGTCGGCGGCGATTCGAGCCGCGGCCAGGTCGAGCGGCATACCCGGTTGGTAGAAAAAAGTGAGCGGGTTGATCACGACGATGGTGTCGATGGCCTGACCGGCCACCGCGGCCTTGAGGGCATGGTAGGCCCCGGAGCAGAGACCGACGACCGCGACCTCGCGCGCACCGGCGCGCCGAGCCCACGCCACCGCGATGCCGATCTCGGCGAGCGCGTCGGGGCCGTAGACCACGTTCTCCGGAGCGCCGGGCCGGGCGGGACTGTCCCCCAGGCCGGAAAGATCCAGGCGCAACACCAGATCGCCGCGCTGCGCCAGCCGCCGGGCGAGGACCACGTGCATCCGGTTGAGGCCGATTCGGCGCACCGCGCCGGCATTGAGCAGAATCACGGCCCGGCGACCCGGCGTGCGCGGGAGCGTGGCAATGCCCCGCAGGCACGGGTCCAGCGCGACCGGCTCCTCGGTGACGCCCTCGATCTCGGTCCGCGGGGCCTGCCAGCAGACCGGCGCCGGGCCGACCCGGAGGGGGGAGACCGACGCGGCGAATTCAACCGCGGCGGCAATGATATCCCGGGGTACCTCGGCAAAATGGGGGTCCAGGACCATCTGGACGTAACCCGGCACCCGCCGGTGGGTCACCATCGCGCCCAGCCCGGAAAGCCGCTCCGCCCACTTCTCGTTGGGCGGCAAGTCGTCGCGATCGAGAAGCAGGACCGCCGGGGCAGGGCGGCGTTCGGCGCGCAGCAGATCGATGACGGAGAGGCCCGCCCGGAGCTCCGGGGTGAGCGCGAAGCCGGCGACCTCGTCGATGTCTCCGGGCGGACGCGCCACCCCGGGAGGCGCGTCGGGCA
>JBGPEJ010000321.1:0-2596 GCA_041482775.1 Gemmatimonadota bacterium
CGAGCGACCCGGTCAGCAGCTCGCTGGTGAACCGGGGATCGGAGCCGTCGAAGCGGTACGCCTCCCGCCCGATGATCCCGACGTCAAGCACCCAGTCGGCCGCATCACTCCGGGCGGCGATCAGGATGCCGGTGACGGCCGATTGGACCTGGGCCTGGGTCGGGTTGGGACCGATCGGGTCCGGATTGTTCGGGTTGGCGATGTCGAAATTACAGCCGGCGGCCAGCGGCGCCAGGAGAAGGACGGCCCAGGCGGCGGCCTGCCAGCGGCTGCACGATGGAGTCAGCGGTCTGTGCATGGTCAGAACCCCAGGTCGATCGAGAAGAAGAAGCTGCGGCTGGGCGGGAACGGGGCCACGTCAATGTTCCGGGCGATGGCCTGATTGCCGAAGTTGCTTACCTCGGGGTCGAGCCCCTTGTACGGTGTGCTCCGCAAGAGGTTGCGGCCGGAGAGACTCAGGCGGGCGGACTGCACTCCGCCGCTGAAGAGCCGGCCGGCGACGGCCCTGGGCAGGTCATACGTGAGCGTGACCTCCCGCAGCTTCAAGTAGGAACCGTCCTGCACGTATGCCTTGGTCTTGCCCGAGGCCCATTCGGCGAAGCGTCCCGCACCGCCGTCGGCCCGGTCCGCGCTGTTGTTCCGGATGTCGTAGAGGAACTGGGTCAGGTTGATGATGTCGCCCCCCTTCTTCCAGTCGGCCAGGGCGCCGAGGTGGAAGCGGCCGATGTCGAGGTCGGTCGAAAACGACATCTGGAAGTCGGGATTGGCGTCGCCCACCAGGCCCTCGGTTCCGATGATCTGGGTGGCCGACTTGCCCTCTTCGATCTGGAACACGCCGAGCGAGGTGCCGAAGCCGGCGGTCTGGAAGGTCGGGATCGGGAGCTTGGTGATCTTGCTCCGGTTGGCGAAGAAGGTCGTCCGCAGGAGCCAGGAGATCCTGGCCGTCTGCACCGGCACCACCCCCACCGCCAGCTCGACCCCCCGGTTCCGCAGCTTCCCGCCCGAATTGAAGAGACGGGTCGCGTAGCCGGTGGAGGGGGCGAGCGTCTGATCGAGGAGCAGATCGCTGATGGTCTTCTGGTAGACCGAGAAGGACACGGTACCGCGCCCCCCGGCGAGTTGGGCGTCGAAGCCGGTCTCGACCTCGGTCTGGCGCTCGGGTTTGATGTCACGGTCGCCCAGACGCGCCGCCGGAATCTGACCCAGGTGGCCATCCATGATCCCGGTCTCGTCGGCCACATACCGGGTGCCGAAGATGGGAAGGTTGCCGGTCTGGCCGACGGCGGCGCGCAGCTTGATTTCGTCCAGAAAGCCGGTCGGCGATACCAGGCGGTAGGAGGCCGCCCCCTTGGGGTACACGAAGTAATGGTGGGCATTCCCGTTCACGCTGGACCGATCGGCCCGCAAGCCACCGGTGAGGAGAAGACGCCGATCCGCCAGGAAAATCTCTTCCTGCCCGTAGAAGCCGAGCTCCCGCACCAGGGCATCGACCGGCGGGGCGATGTTCTGGCTTTCCGCGAAGGCGGGCGACGTCTTGCCGGTCGGAAGGCCGCGTCCGGTGACGCTGAAGGGCCGCAGGTCACGGCTCTGATACTGCACCCCGCCCGAGGTCACGGCCTGGAACGCGTTTGAGGCGGGAGCGTAGGTATGCACCCCGTTGACGGACAGGTTCAGATTCAGGTTGGTGGCCCGGCTCTGGACCACCGTGCCGGCCAGCCCGTCATTGGGTTCGTACTGCAGTTGGGGCGGAGAGAAGAACTCGTTGCGCTGCATGAAGAAGTCGGCACCGCCCGTCGCGGACAGGTCGAGGCGATGGCGGTCCCCCGCCACGGCAGCCCACCGGGTGGTGACCGTGCCCAGCCCGCGCCAGACGTCCTCGTCGTTGGTGAGCAGCGAGAGGGTCTGCAGCGGGTTGCTGCGCTCAAAGGGATTGGCGGGGTACAGGCCGTTCACCGGGTTCGGATCCCAGAAATTAGGGGTGAACGGCAGCACCATGTAGGGGCTGGTGCCGCTGTTGTCGTTGTTGGAGAGCCCCCGCCGGGACAGGCTGTGAATGATGTTGGTACTGACGGCCACCGATACCCGGTCATTGGCGGTCTCATCGAGATTGGCGCGGAAGGACTGCTTCTTGTATCCCGTTCCCACGCCGATGCCCGCGTCGTTGAGCACCAGGCCGGACAGGTAGAACTTGGTGCGGTCCGACCCGCCGGCGAGACTGGCCGACGTCTCGGTGGAGAGGGCCTGCCGGCCGAATATCAGATCCTCGAGATCGAATGTCCGGCCCGGCAGGAAATAGGTGTGGACCAGCGCGGTATCGAACACCGTCACCGCCTCGGCGCTGTCCCGGAAGGTTCGGGAGCCCAGCGACGCAAGGCGCGAGTAGACGCCGAAGCGCTGACTGAGGCGCAGTTGAGTGCGCCCGGCCTGCCCCCGCTCCGTGGTGATTATCACCACGCCGTTCGTGGCCTTCGAGCCGTAGATCGCCGCCGACGAGCCGCCCTTGAGGATCTCCACCCGCTCGATGTCGTCGGTATTCAGATCCGCGATGCGATTGACGGGGTTGTCCTGGTTCGAGGCATTGCCGCCCGCCGCGGCG
>JBGPEJ010000322.1:0-2586 GCA_041482775.1 Gemmatimonadota bacterium
ATTCAAGACCGAGATCCGGCTGGCGCGCCATATCTCGGACAAGCGGGTAGTCCGCACCCACGACTTCGGGGAATCGGACGGAGTGTGTTACCTCACGATGGAGTACGTCGAGGGCATCACCGTCCGCGAGCTGCTCGACACCCGCGGGCGATTGGGGGTGGCGCCCACCCTGGCGATCGCCACGCAGCTGGCCCAGTCGCTGGTCGCGGCGCACGAACAGGGCGTCATCCACCGCGACATCAAGCCGCAGAACCTCCTGCTCGACGCCGACGGCATGCTCAAAGTGATGGACTTCGGCGTGGCGCGGCTCGCCGCCAATCCGAGCGGCCTGACCGAGGTGGGGATGCTGGTCGGAACCCCGGCCTACATGGCTCCCGAGCAGATGCTCTCGGAAACATTCGACGCCCGGATCGATCTGTATGCGGTCGGCGTGGTGCTCTACGAGTGCCTTACCGGCCGGCTGCCGTTCGAGGCCAGCAGCGCCGTGGCACTCATCGCGAAGCTGCTCCGGGAGGAGCCGCCGTCACCGGCCACCCTCAACCCGGAGGTTCCGCCGGCGGTGGCCGCCCTGGTGCTCCGCTTGCTCGAAAAAGAGCCCGACAAGCGCCCGGCGAACGCCGAGGAGCTGGTCCAGCTCCTCTCCCGCCTGGCCTGACGCCGGCGCCCCAACTCAGCGCACCGTCGCCCGGAAGGCCGCGGTTTCAATCGCTCCGTGGCGCCGGATCTCCACCCAGATCCGATAGTTCCCGCGGTCGGGGAATGCGTACGGGAAGCCGATCCGCCCCTCCATTGCCATCGAGTGCCCCGGGAACGGCCCCAGCGCTCCGTTATCGGTGAGCCGGCGGCCCAGGGTTCCGCGCGCGGTATCCGAAGCGAGCCGCTCCCGCAGCACCACCTGCGCCGACGCCGACACCGTCCCCATGGGGTGGAGGTGGACGTACACCTTCCCGTCCTCCCGCATCACCACCGCGTGACCGCTCATCCCCAGGTACGACTCGACCGCTCCGATGGATCCGTCGGCCTCGCGCACCGTGAAGTTGAGCGCGCCCGGGTCATCCACGGCCAGGCCGGCCGGACGCCCCTCCCACACCAAGGTGGCGCCGCCCGCGAGGGTGGCCATGCTGTCCACCGTCGGCCCGGTGAACCAGGCGTCGTCGGGATCGCGTGAGGCGGCCTCGGGCCCCGGCGCCGGAAGGTCCACCGTCGCGGTGAGCGTCCGCGCAAAACCGCTCTCGTGGGTCACATCCGCGAACACGCGATAGCGCCCGGCGGGAAGCGGCGGGAGCGGCGCCTCAAACCGGACCGAATCCAGCGAAACCGGGTGGAGGTGACCGAATGCGCCCGCGTCGCTCTCCCGCACCAGGAAGAGGTGCATCAGCTTCCCGTGGTCGGGAATGAGCGGCGAGGCGGCGCGCTCGTCCCAGCTCCGGCCCATCCAGCCGGAGTCGGCGATGGTGAAGCGGAGGAGATTCCCACCCTCCCGCCGCGCCACTTGCGCGGCAGCGGCCCAGCTTCGGTCGAGTCCCCGGCGATAACCCCGGTCCACCGCATCCCACCACCGCTTCCCGCCGGCCAGGAGAAGGAGGAGGAATACCGCGCCGCCCCCCATCGCGAATCCGGCTCGGCGGCGCCGGGCGGGATCCGGAGATTCCCCGGGAGGAAGGACGCTTTCCCGTACCGCGGCGCCGATGATGGTCACCGCGCCCACCAGGAGGAACACTCCGAAGCCGGCCAGCAGCCATCCCAGCCGGCGGTCCATGTCGAGCACCCGGGTGGCCACCGCCGAGAGTGGAACGATCGCGGTGCCCTGGCCGCGGGAGCCCGCGACCGTAACCCGCACACTGTAGGATCCGGGGGCCATGATCCAGAGCGGCACCGTCCAGCTGTCCGGCCGCCCCGAAACCGGGTGGGCGGTGTCGGCGGGGGGAATACCCCGGTCGCCGGCGTTGTAGCCGGCGGGGCTCGCCGTCACGGCGCGAACTCCCGCTCCGGTTACCTGCACCACCACGTCCGCCAGGCCGGGAATGACTCCCGGCGCCCGCACCAGGATCCGGACCGGATAGGGTCCCGCGCTTCCCTCGAACCAGGTATCGGGGGACCCGATGTGGGCGGAGGTGGCCAGGACGAGTCCGGTTGCGCCTGCGAGGATCGTCACCCGGCGGAGCAGCGAACCTCGCGCACCCCGGCGGGCCGGTACCGGTCGATCGTTCGGGCGGTTCACCGCACCACCCGGCGCATCCACGACCCCCAGGCCAGTCCCACCCTGGACGAGGCCGCTGCGAAGAGCGCCGCGATGGCAAGCCCCTTCGCGAACCCCGTGAGGACCGGCCGGATCGGCACCCGGCCGTTCCGAATCCCGTCCCAGAATTCGTACCGCCACGAACCCAGCCGGACCGAGTAGTCCCACTGGTCCGCCAGAAAAACCTGGTTTCGCGCCGCCGGCGAGAGCAGGAAGCCCGACGCAGGCCAGCTCACCGCGAGAAACGCCACGACGAAGCCGAGGCCGAGCAGAACGGCCAGCCGCCAGTCGTGTCGGTCCCCGAGGCGGCGGACCAGCAGGTCGAATACCAGCGCCGGCGCCACCAG
>JBGPEJ010000323.1:0-2529 GCA_041482775.1 Gemmatimonadota bacterium
CCGGCGCGGCCCAGCTCCCTTCGCGGGGGGCTGGGCCGTTCGTCTTTCTGGAGGCGCCATGCGCCAATCGCCAGCCCAGAGACGGGCGTGAACATCCCGGTGACGAACGGGCGGAACCCGACCTGGAAGTGGGTCGCCGGCATCGCGGTGGCCCTCTTGCTCGGACTTGGGAGCCTGCTCTACGCCCAGACGCAGCACCGGATCGAACGGGCCGAGGACCAGACGGCAGCGATCCGGGACCTGATTACCGCCACCGGCGAACTGGCCAAGACCAATCGCTCGCGGATCGATGCCTTCGAGGGTCGCTTGGGCCGGATCGAAGACAAGCTGGACCGACTCCTCGAGCACAGACCGTGAGCCCGCGCCCGAAGAAGGCGACGCCGTACCGCGGCACCAACCGGCGCCGACCGGATCCGCCGCCGAGCTTGACGCAAACGGTCGTGGGCGTGGCGATGATCGCCGGGGGGTTCGCCGTCTATCTCATCACGCACCATGGAGGGTTCGAGATATTCCCGATCGTGGTCTCGATCATCGGGGGCGCGCTGGTGGAACCGCGGGCGATTACGGCGGCGGCGCGCGCAATGCCCTGGCGACGGAATGGCCATACCGCGGAGCAGGGGGCAGCGCGATGAAACAGTTCTGGCGGAACCTCTGGTGGGCGCTCCTCTACCCGATTGACTGCCTGGATCCGGAGGGGAAGCCCGATCATGGGAAGCTGGCGGCCACGGGGATCGGGATCCTGTTCGCGATCCTCATCCTTCGGATGCCGCGCGGCGTGGTGCCCCCGCTCGCGCAGACCGTGGCGTTCATCGCCGGGCTCTTCGGGCCCCGGATGTTCTACCGCTTCCTGAACCGTGGGTCCTGGGCGGTGACCGAGACGCAGACACTCGCGGAGACCATCGCCCGGAATGTGGCGGAGCGGAAACAGGGCGACGGCACGACGCAAGCGACGCCGTGACGCCGCTCTCCGAGGACCAGGTCGCGCGGGTCTTAGCCACCGCGGTCAGCGAGCTCGGGGTCACCGAGGACCCGCCGGGCAGCAACGCCGGCAAGCGCGTCGAGGAGTACCAGCGAGTGGTGGGGCTCAAGAAGGGCGCGCCCTGGTGCGCGGCGTTCTTCGCCTGGTGCGGTGTGCAGGTGTTGGCGAAGGACTGGCCGGTGCCGCTTGTCGGCGGGTGCGCGAGCCTCGGGGATTGGGCCCGGAAGAATGCGGTCCTGGTCTATCGGCCCCAGGTGGGGGACGCCTTCCTCCTCCACTTCCCGAAGCTCGGCCGCTTCGCCCACGTGGGGCTGATCACCGAGGCCCAGGACGCGGAAGGGAAGTACGGCACCGTGGAGGGGAACACGTCGGGCGGTGGGAGCCGCGAAGGCTGGGGCGTCTTTCGCCAGCGCCGCGCCTGGAAGCCCGAGGACGCCTTCATTCGATTGGGGGCCTGATGCACTGGCTCATAGTGGTGGGACTCATCCTGCTCGGGCTGATCATCCTGGTGGTCCTCGCCGGCGTGCTTGCGGTCAAGCTAGCCAAGCAGAGTCACGTCGACGCCGAGCTGCCGCTCGTGATCGACGGGGCACCGGATACGCTGAAAATCTGCGCGCGCCACTGGCTGCCGCGGTTCTTCTCGAGCTTCGATGTCACCTTCGATGGTTTCGCCTTCATGCGCGGCACCATCCCCGCCGCCGGCGTGATGAGCTCGGACGAAATCCAACGCTGGGAAATGGGCCACGTCATCGGCCACCGTGTCCACCAGCGCCGTGAGGGCGACAAGGAGTATTGGCTGAGCAACCTCTGGCAGAAGCTCGTTCAGCACCGACGCAACAGCGAAGAGGAACAATTCGCCTACGCCGCGCAGCACGAGATCGCGGCGGGGACATACCCCTTCGTTCAGTGCCCCAGCCTGCCGACCATGTTCCCCAACAACGCACAGGAGCCACCCGCCCTATGACCGTCGTCACTGTCCCCATCACGATCGGTGGGCGTGCCTCGCCGCCCCCGCCCTCGGGTAGTCCGCGACCGGTAGCCGTGCCGGCGGCGCTCACCCTGGACCCCGGCGTCCCCGCCACGCTGGAGATCAAGCGCGACGATGGCACCGGGGCGCTCGGCCCGCTCGGCGGTTTGCCGCTGACCGACAACAACGGGAACCCCCTCAATCCCGAGCTCCCGACCTGGCAAGTGGTGCCCTTCTGGGGCGCGGGCGATCCGGGGATCATCGCCTCCGTCAACGGACATGTCGTGACGCTCACGGCCCCGCTGACCGCGATCCAGGGGACCAAGGTCGTGCTCTCCATCGACGTGAGGTAACCATGACCCGCCTCCTGCTCTGGCTCTTCGTCGCCCTCCTGCCGCTCAGTGCCGCGAGCGACCCGGCCGCGCCACATCCGCGCCCGCCCAGCATCCGGACCACGTTCGGGCATATCAGTGCCGGGAATCTTCCGGTCATTCACGGGATCCGGCTCGGGGCCTCCGATGGCAACGGTCCGATCGACTCGGTCATCGTGGTGGACTCGGTCGGCGCCGCGATCCAGACCGCC